>CAZUZT010000049.1:0-3825 GCA_964624575.1 uncultured Rhodanobacteraceae bacterium
AGCAGATTTACAGTCTGCCCCCGTTGGCCGCTTGGGTATCCCTCCTTGGGAGCCGGGCATTGTCCATGCTAACAAGCCGGCTTGTCAACGCCGACCAGTCAAAGCACCAGACGACCGGCCTGGCGGTCTGGCTACCGGCGCCCAGATTAACGATAATCGCCGGCCACCTCCAGCCCCCTGGCCACCCGGCCGGACCCGATGCCCAGTTGATGACCCTTCCCGAGCCTGTCCAGATCCGTCTGGGACCGCCCGCCGCCAGCGACCACCCGCCCATCCCCGGCGCCCTGGTCTGGCCGGATCTGGACCCGGCGACCCGCGCCGGTGACTGGCCCGCCCTGCTGCAGCGGCTGACCAGCCAAGTGCCCGCCGACCGGCCGGTACTGCTGGTCCGGGCCGGTGTCCGGGTCCCGGAACACGTCAACCTGCAGCTGCGGACCCTGATCCAGGGACTGGCGGTCGGGGCCGCGATCATCGCGCCCCTGTGCAACCTTGAGGCGGACCTGGCACCGCTGCCGCCCGGCACCACCATGACGGCGCCGTTGCTGATCGAGGACATCGACCGCTGCTGCGCCTGGCTCGGCCGTGGACCGCTGTTCGCCCACGACCGCCCCCTGGCCGGCTGCGCCCTGTGGCAGGCCGGCAGTGCCCGCCGACTGCTCGACGCCGGCTGGTTGCCGGGCGACACCCTGCCGGCCGGCTTTTCATGCCTGGTCAGCGAGCGCCTTTTCGTTGCCGACCCAGACCGGGACTTGGCCGGACCACCACCCTGGCCGGTCAATGACATCCCGCCACCGGTGCATCCGCTGGACCGGCTGCGGGCCCGCTGGCCGCTGGCTCCTGGCCCGGACCAGGGGACGCGGACCCTGGCCGGCGCCGACTTGCGATTGGCGCAGCTGGACACCGTGGTGCCAGACGGACCGCTGCCCGGCCGCGGACAGCCGGTGGTGCTGCACATCTGCCACGGCTGGGGCGGCGGCAGCCTGCGCTTCATCCAGGACCTGGCCAGCGCCGACGACCAGCGCTGCCACCTGCTGCTCAGCGCCCATGGCGACAGCAGCCGACGGCAATACGGGGAATGGCTTGAGCTGCGGCCGGCCCGCGCATCCGACCTGCTGCTGGCGCGCTACCGGCTGCACCTGCCGATCAGCGATACCGCCACCCGCCACGACGGCTACAGCCAGGCGTTGGCCCAGGTGCGGGCCCGATGGCAGGTCGATGCGGTCATGGTGTCATCGCTGATCGGGCACAGCCTGGAAGCCCTGGCGACCGGCCTGCCCACCGTCTGGCTGTGCCATGACTACTATCCCCTATGGCCGCAGTTGCACTGCAATTTCGGCGACCCTGACCGGAATTTCGACCGCGACGACCTGGATCGGACCCTGCGCACCAGTGCGCCGGAACTGTTCCGGCCGCACCCGGCCGATTACTGGTGGACGCTGCGCCAGCAGACCCTCGCCGCCCTGTCCGCAGCCGGAGCTGCGATGGTCGCACCGACCCGCCAGGTGATGGCCAACTGGCAGCGGCTGGCACCGCAATTGGCCGGCCTGGACTGGCACTTGATCGCGCACGGCATCCGGCCCTGGCCGGAAGCGGGCCAGCCCCCCGATGCGGCCGTGCAACCCCACGCCGCGCCACCGGTGCCACGACACGGGGGCGGCGACCGGTTGCGTGTGCTGGTCCCCGGCCGGATCGCCGGCGGCAAGGGCATGGACCTGCTGCCCGCCCTGCTCGGGGAACTTGAACGGCAGACGGGCGGACCCGGTCACGGCATCGAACTGGTCCTGCTCGGCGCCGGCAGCACCGGCGAACACCTGCACGGCCGCAGTGGCGTCCATATCGTTGCCGATTACCAGCGCGATCAACTGCCCACACATCTGGCCAGGCTGCAGCCGGACCTGGCCCTGTTGCCGGCGACGGTCGCCGAAACCTTCGGCTACCTGCTCAGTGAGCTGCGCAGCCTTGCCATCCCGGTCCTGGCAACGGCCATTGGCAGTTACCTGGAACGCATCGAAGAAGGTGTTGACGGCCTGCTGGTGGCCCCCGATGCCGCTGCCATTGCCCGGCGCCTGCTGACCCTGCGCGATCAGCCGGCAGCACTGGCGACCATCCGCCAACGGCTGGCGGCCGAACCGGTACGGCAGATCGCGGCCATGGCTGCCGATTACCAGCCGCTGCTTCCGGCCACTCCTGGCCATCACCCGCCCCCGGCCACCCCAGCCGTCTCCGACCTGGCGACGATGGCCGAGGCCGATCTGGGCCGCCGGCTGCTGGAACTTCAAAACCACCTGGCCGACATGCGCACCGAACTGGCAGAGGGCAAACGCCAACTCCAGGAGCGCGCGGACTGGGGCTTCGACCTGGCTCGGCAACTGGCGACCAATAAGGAATGGGCCCTGTCGCTGGACCGGCAGGTGACCGCCCTGGACCAGGACGTGCTCGGCCTGCAGCAAGAGCTGGAGCAACGCACGCAATGGGCGCAGACACTGGACAGGCAGGTCAACGAGCTGCATGAACTGGTCAACGAGCGCACCGCCTGGGCGCAGGATCTGGATCGCCAGGTGGATCGCCTGCAGGTGCGGGCCAATGAGTTGGATCAGATCCTGGCCAGCCGCTCCTGGCGCCTGATGGCACCGGCCCGGTTCCTGGCCCGGCAGTTGCGGGCACTCCGGGCCCGGACCGTGTTCCAGGCGCGGCGCCTGGGCAACCTGGCCAGCCGCGGCCGCCTGAGCCTGGCCACGCGCGGCCTGAACGGCACCTGGCAGCATCTGCGCCAGCGCCGGCGTCACCCCGCTCCGGCATCCGATCCCTCCCTGCAGGCAGCGCTGGCGGCAAAACCCCGTGCCGTGCCATGCAGGCTGCCGGATTCGGACGCCCCGCAGGTGTCGATCATCATCCCGGTCTACGGCAACCTGGACTACACCCTAGCCTGCCTGGCCTCGCTGGCCGAGCACGCAGGGCCGACAGCGTTCGAAATCATCGTTGTCGACGATGCCTCGCCCGATGACAGCGCCGACACCCTGGCCGCCATTCCCGGCCTGCACCTGCTCCGCAACCAAGAAAACCTGGGCTTCATCGGCAGCTGCAACGCCGGCGCGGCGACGGCCCGCGGCCGCTGGCTGCTGTTCCTCAACAACGATACCCAGGTCACCGCCGGCTGGCTGGAAGCCATGCTGGACACGTTCACGGAATTCAACCGCGCCGGCCTGGTCGGTGCGCGCCTGGTCTATCCCGACGGTCGCCTGCAGGAAGCCGGCGGCCTGGTGTTCAGCGATGGCTCGGGCTGGAACTACGGGCGCTTTGGCAATCCGGCCGACCCGGCCTACAGCTACGCCCGCGCCACCGACTATTGTTCCGGTGCCGCAATCATGCTGGAAAAACAGCTGTTCGAGCGCCTGGGCTGCTTCGATACCCGCTATGCACCGGCCTATTACGAGGACACCGACCTGGCCTTCAAGGTCCGCCAGGCAGGCCTGCAGGTGATCTACCAGCCGGCGGCCACGGTGATCCATTTCGAAGGCATCACCAGCGGCACGGATACCGGCAGCGGCGTCAAGCAGTACCAGGTGGTGAACCAGGCCAAGTTCCTGGACGCCTGGCGCGAACAATTGCCGAAGCAGCCGGCACCGGGCACGCCGGTCGAGCGCATCGTTCGCCAGGCACCCAAGGGCCGGATCCTGGTGATTGATGCCACGACACCGGAGCCGGACCAGGATTCGGGGTCGGTGCGCCTGGTCAACCTGCTGCGCCTGCTGCGCGACTCCGGCCGCCATGTCACCTTCTTCGCCGACAACAAGGCCCATGTTCCCGGCCACAGCCAGCGCCTGC
>CAZUZT010000049.1:3925-9276 GCA_964624575.1 uncultured Rhodanobacteraceae bacterium
GTCACCTTCTTCGCCGACAACAAGGCCCATGTTCCCGGCCACAGCCAGCGCCTGCAGCGGATGGGGATCGAGGTGCTGTATCACCCCTGGCTCGGACATCCGGCCGACTGGCTGCGCGAGCATGGGCCAGACCTGGATGCAGTGCTGGTCTGCCGCCACTACATCGCCGCCAACTACATCGACCTGGTGCGCGAGTACGCCCCGCGTGCGCGGTTCATCTTCGACACCGTGGACCTGCATTACCTGCGCGAGGAACGCGCCGCCACCCTGGCCGACAGCGACGAGATCCGGCGCCAGGCGGCCCGCACCCGGCAGCAGGAACAGCGCCTGATCCGGGATTCGGACATCACCCTGGTGGTCAGCCCGGCCGAACAGGTCCTGCTCGCCCAGGAACTGCCCGAGGCCCGGGTCGAGGTGCTATCCAATGTCCATCCGGTCCCCGGCCGCCGCCGCGGCTTCGAAGAGCGCCACGACCTGATGTTCGTCGGCGGCTTCCAGCATCCGCCCAATGTCGATGCCGTGCTCTGGTTCGTCGAGCAGGTGCTGCCGCGTGTCCGCAAGGCCCTGCCCGAGGTCCGCGCCCATATCATCGGCTCGAAGATGCCGCCGGCGATCAGCGGCCTGGAAGTACCCGGACTAGAGGTCCACGGCTATGTCGAGGATCTGGAGCCGTACCTGGATGGCTGTCGGATCGCGCTGGCGCCGTTGCGCTACGGCGCCGGGGTCAAGGGCAAGGTCAACATGAGCATGAGCTACGGCCAGCCGGTGGTGGCCACGACCGTCGCCGCCGAGGGCATGCACCTGGTGCCCGGCAGCGACATCCTGGTCGCCGACAGCCCGGACCTGTTTGCCGCACAGATCGTGCGCCTGTACCGCAACCCGGAACTGTGGTTGCAGCTGTCCGATGCCGGCATCGCCAATGTCCGGCGGCATTTTTCGTTCCAGGCCGCCCGGGACGCATTGGACCGGATACTGGAACGCTGACCGGGCACCGCTGGCGGCGCCGCAGCGGGTGGCACCGGGCTTTTTTAGATCGGATCTGCCGTCGGGCCTGTGCCGCCAAGGCCAGGAACTGCGGCCATTCCGGCACCGATGCCCGCACCGGTCACCTGCCGCCGGACACTGGCGCTGATCAGGGCCGCGTCGGGCGACCGGGCTTCAGCGGGTGCGGAACAGGGAGAACGGCCGACCGCTGGCGTAGGGCTGGTTGCTGTCGCGATTGCGGCGCCGGCGCATCCGCTCCATCAACTCGTCACGACGCTGCCCTAGCCAGGCCTCCCGGTTCAAGTGCGGCGCGTCCGGGTCGGCACGGGTCGCCGAAGCGCGGTAAACGCAATATTCCTCGTAGGCGTCCAGCTCATGGCGCAACTCGCGCAGCACCAACTCGATCATCACCGCATCGTCCAGGAAGCCGAATACCGGCACCGAATCGGGAATGTCGTCATGCGGCTCGGCGAAGTAGCTCAGGGCGCCAAGCACCCGCTCCATTTCCTCGTCCGACAGCTCCCAGCCACTGTCCTGGATCATGGTGATCAGGCTGACCAGCTTGCGCATCCGGTCGAGCACGAAGTCGGGTGCCCGCTTGCCGCGCACAGAATCCAGCAGGGCGGTGGCATGGGCACAGATCTCACTGACCGACAGACCGGCGTGCTTGTCCCGCGCCTGCATCATGGAACGGCGGAAGTGGTCGAGATCCTCTTCGTTGAGGGAAATGGTGATATCCATGATCCAGATGGCCTCGTCGGCAGCGGTGGGTTTGAATGGCAAACATGACCGGCACGGTCACGCGCGCAGCCTAGGCTGCGCCCTGGCAAGCGTCAATCCGGCTGGGCAGTGGCCGGTGACCGACCGCCCCTTGCGCCGCAGCCGGCAAGTTGTCATAATTTCCGGTCTCGCTGCCGCTCCGGGCGGCATTCCAGTATTCAGAGGTCCATCATGGCCAGAGTTTGCCAAGTAACCGGCAAGGGCGTGCAGACGGGCAACACCGTCTCCCACGCCAACAACAAGAGTCGCCGCCGTTTCCTGCCCAACCTGCACGAGCACCGCATCTGGGTTGCCAGCGAGAACCGCTACGTGAAACTGCGTGTGTCCAACCACGCCCTGCGCACGATCGACAAGAAGGGCATCGACGCCGTTCTGGCCGAGCTGCGCGCGCGCGGCGAGAAGATCTGAGGAAACCAGACCATGGCATCCAAGCGTGACAAGATTCGCCTGACCTCCTCGGAAGGCACCGGCCACTTCTACACCACCGACAAGAACAAGAAGAACACGCCGGGCAAGATGGAGATCAAGAAGTACGACCCGGTCGTACGCAAGCATGTGATCTACAAGGAAGGCAAGATCAAGTAGATCCTGCCCGGCCGCGCCGCCCACCGGCGCCCGGCCACTTTACGGATATCGCAAAGGCCCGCCACTCGGTGGGCCTTTTGCATGGGAGCCCAGAAAAGGGCTGCCAAAAAACGTGTCGGACACTTGCCGGATACGGAGCGGAACGGATCTCCGCCTGAGGTGCCTCCCTGGCAGGACAGCCGCGACCAGTGCGCGGGCCGGAAGACGGCCCGCCTGATCCCAGCGTGACTTAGGCTCAGCTGCCGGCGGTACCGGCGTGCGGCACCAGTCGATAACCCTTCAACCGCTCCGAGAACTGTTGCAGGGCCCGGATGCCGGTCGCTTCCGCGTCGTGGCACCACTCCTGCACTGCCGCCAGCATCCGCTCCTGGCACAGGCCGCGACGCTCGTAGAGCTCACGCAGGCGCTGCCGGAATTCCCAGACCGTTGCCAGTGTCGGCCGGCGCGCAAACCAGCGCTGGTCGGCCCCCTGCAACCGGTTCTGGAACGCCAGCACCCGGGCCGCCTGCCGCCGCCAACGGCGCACCGACGCCCCGGCCCGCTCGGCTTCCTCACGCACCACCGGTGCGATCACGACCCGGAAATATTCGGACATGATGTGGAAGCGGTGCGACAGCAGGGCACGGACGGTATCGTGGTCGGCCTGCTCGGCGGGCACTGAAGCCAGCGTCGGCGCCACCCGCAGGACCTTGGCCAAGCCCAGCTTCTGCAGTCCGCACAGGATTGCCCAGCCCAGGTCGAACTCGCCGCGGCGCAGCGCGAAGCGGGCCGAACTGGGGAACGCGTGATGGTTGTTGTGCAGCTCTTCGCCGCCGACCAGTACGCCCCAGGGCACCAGATTGTGCGAACGGTCGTCGGTATCGAAATTGCGATAGCCCCACCAGTGCCCCAAGCCATTGACCAGACCGGCGGCCAACACCGGAATGACCAGCATCTGCAAGGCCCACACGGCAACACCCGCGACGCCGAACAGGGTCACCGTGACCAGCAGCAACAGGACCGGGCCCAACCAGGAACGGCCGCCGTAAAAATGCCGCTCCAGCCAGTCATCGGGCGTGCCCTGGCCGAACTTTCTCACCATGGCGCGATCGCGGGCCGCTTCCGAATACAGGGCCACGCCATGCCAGAACACCTTGGCGATGCCGTACACCTGCGGGCTGTGCGGATCCTCTTCAGTTTCGCAGCCGGCGTGATGCTTGCGGTGCACGGCCACCCATTCCTTGGTGACCATGCCGGTGGTGAACCACAACCAGAAACGGAACCAGTGCGCGAGCACCGGATGCAGGTCAACGCCGCGGTGGGTCTGGTGGCGATGCAGGTAGATAGTGACGGCCAGGATGGTCAACTGGCCGGCGACCACGTAGTAAAGCACCATCCATGGCCAACCGACGCCAGTCAGGCCACCGTCGAGGAAGGAAAAAATCAGATCTGACATGGAGAACTGCAGAAGAAACGGGAGGCGACACTATACGACCATCAGCGGTCAGCAGACCAGCCGGGGCCGGCCGCGCCGTTCACCGGCGTCGCCGACGCCTCCCGGGTCCGGCATGAAGCGGCCACCGCCCGGCCACGGCGCTGCCCGCCGCGCTCAGGCGGCTGCGATTCCTTAGGGATTGGTGGTACGGATTGCTACGGAGTGCCGCGAAAAGGTGGCGCCCGGCCGGGTTTTGGGAACAGGGGGGGAATCCTTTAACCGGGTTGGCCGGGCGCCAGTCCGATTGAGCCATCAGGAGACTTCCCGGAGCATGCTACCGGAACAAATCCGGCCCAATTGCAAACAATTGTGACAAGATCAGTGGCCGGTCCGGGATGACCGTTTGCCGCGTCTTTTTGCGTTACACAGATGGCAGGAACCAGGATGGCAGGAACCAGGAGTGTCTATACTTGCCGCGCAGCAAGGATGCCGCTTCTGCCCGGATCGTCCCGAACGATCCGTAACCTGGCGTCACGGCAGGCCACGCCCTGATTCCTGCAGACATTTTTTCCACACCAGAACCATCCCCCAGGGAGCAGTCCAGCCATGAATCGCATCACCTTCACCGGCCGCCACTTCGGCGCCGCCCTGTGTCTGGCCATTGCCGGCCTGATCGCCATTCCCGATGCCGAAGCCCAGCGCAAGCGCAGCGCCCAGGCCGAGCGCCAGCAAAAATCAGCCGAGATCCCGGTATGCGCACGGCCGCTGGGTGCGCTGGCCGTGATCGAGCCCGACGACAACTGGTGGAGCCAGCATCAGCTGGGCTCGCCGGCGGCCCTGATCAAGGTCTTCGTCAACCGCTCGCGCTGCTTCACCCTGGTCGATCGCGGCCGCGGCATGCAGGCCCTTCAGGCCGAGCGCGCATTGGCTTCCGAAGGTGACCTGCGTGGCGGCTCCAACATCGGTCGCGGCCAGATGCGCGCCGCCGACTATGTGCTGGTGCCCGACCTGGTATCGCAGAACGCCAACTCCAGCGGCAACGCCCTGGGCGGCATCGTCGGCGGCATGCTCGGCAACCGCACCGCCGGCGCCCTGATCGGTGGCATCAACATGCGCCGCAAGACCGCCGATGTCGTGCTCACGATCACCGACGTGCGGTCCTCCGAACAGGTCGCCATGATTGATGGCCATGCCACCAAGACCGACCTGGGCTGGGGTGCCGGCGGCGGCGTCTTCCGTGGCGGTTTCGGCGCTGCCGGAGCCCGCGGCTATGAGAACACCGAGATCGGCCAGGTGATCACCCTGGCCTACCTGCAGGCCTATACCGACCTGGTCGCGCAGCTGGGCGGCCTCTCGGCCAACGCCTCGGCCGACAACGCCCACCAGGCGGTAACCATGCAACGGCCAGGCCGGATGCTGGTCAGCCCCGATGACACCGCCGAAGCCGTGCGGCCGCTGGATGTAGGCATGATGCTGTACCCCACCGGCAACAAGCAGGGCGTGATGTGGGAAGTCGAGGACGAGCTCGGCAACCGCGGCTGGGTCTCGTCGCTTCTGTTCGGCCTGTCGCGCTGAGCCGGAGCTGCCG
>CAZUZT010000049.1:9376-13796 GCA_964624575.1 uncultured Rhodanobacteraceae bacterium
CTTTCCCGGCCGTCGTCATTTTTGTCTTCGCCGGATGGCGCTGACCGGAATCGTGGCGACCTCGCCGCTGCCCGAACGCCGCGGCTGGCCGATGGCCGGCGCCAGGGCGTGCGCATAGATTACTTCCACGGTGCTGGGGCATTGCCCGTCAGCGGCCTGGGCATGCTGCCGGTGGAAGGCCCGCATCCGTTGCCAGGCGTGCTTGCCGGTCAGGCCACGGTGACGATCATTGCGGGCATTGTTCGCGCCCAGACCACGCAGGTCGGCAAGCAGGGCGTCCAGGCTGTCATGGTTGACCGTAAACAGGTCACGATCCAGCACCGGATCCCGGAAGCCGCGTGCCATCAGGGCATCGCCCAGGGCGGCCATGTCCGGGAAATCGTGTACATGCGGGCGCCCGTCGGCGGCCGCCCAGGCCTGGCGCAACTCGATCAGGGTTTGCGGGCCATGGCAGGACAGCAGCAGCAAGCCCTCGGGCCGCAGCACGCGCTGAAAGCCGGCGAGCAGGCCATCGATGTCGTCCAGCCAGTGCAAGGCCAGGTTGGAAAACAGCACATCGACGCTGGCATCGGCCAACGGCAGCGCCGCCATATCGGCACAGACCACCGACACCGGGCGCCAGAAGCCGCCTTGGCGACGCGCCTTCTGCAGCATTGGCAAAGCCAGATCCAGAGCCAGCACCTGCGCCCGGCCAAAACGCCGGCGCAACTGGCCGGCGGCCTCCCCGGGGCCACAACCGGCATCAACAACCAGTGCCGGCTGTGCCGGCGCACGCTCCAGACCATCCAGCAGGCGTGAAGCCACCTCGCGCTGGAGATCCGCCGCCTGGCTGTAGCCGGCAGCGGCGGCGCCGTAACGCCTGCGCAGCAGAGCACGGTCGGTTCCAGAGTGGCCGCTGTGATGCGCCATCAGGTATCGGCCGACATCTGGCTCGGCGCCAGGCAGCGCAGGCCGGTACGGCGCCGGGTCGGGACGGGATCGCGAGCTGAAGCAAGGGCAATGCGGGCAATCGACATGGCAGCGATTCTATCGCGCCGGCCGCTGGATCCCGACCGCTGCGTGTCAATCCGCCTGACCGTGTGCCGCCGCAATAACCGCCTGACGCCAGCCGGCCAGCGCTCCGTCCACAGGCACCGGCAGCAACCCCGGCCGGGTCGACAGCATCGAGCGCCGGCATTATCCTGCCAGCCCTTTGCTGCAAAGCAGCACTTCTTCAGGAATCACTTCCATGATGCCTTTGGCCCGAATCCCGGCAGGCCACGACCTGCCCAACGAAATCAACGTCGTCATCGAGATCCCCAAGGACTCCGACCCGGTCAAATACGAGGTCGACAAGGACACCGGTGCGATCTTCGTCGACCGCGTGCTGACCGCACCGATGCGCTACCCGTGCAATTACGGTTACGTGCCCAACACCTTGTGCGGCGATGGCGATCCGCTCGATGTGATGGTGATCATGCCGGTGCCGCTGATTCCCGGCAGCGTGATCCGCTCACGG
Source organism: uncultured Rhodanobacteraceae bacterium (assembly GCA_964624575.1). Lineage (GTDB taxonomy): Bacteria > Pseudomonadota > Gammaproteobacteria > Xanthomonadales > UBA2363 > Pseudofulvimonas. The sequence goes on from CAZUZT010000049.1 coordinate 10,875, forward strand.
CCGGTCGGCTACCTGAAGATGACCGACGAATCGGGCAGCGACGAAAAGATCATCGCGGTGCCGATCGGCAAGGTCTTTCCGGCCTATCGCAATATCGCCACCGTGCGTGACCTGCCCGAGCTGACCCTGGACCGGATCGAGCATTTCTTTGCCCACTACAAGGATCTTGAGCGCAACAAATGGGTCAAGATCGATGGTTGGCGCGATGCCGTCGAGGCCCGGCAACTGGTGCTGGATTCGGTCGCCGCCTATGAGGCCGCCCTGGAACAGACCGGCCCCTGAGCACGACTGTGGCCGCGGCGTTGCCGGAACGGTCCCGGCCGCTGCACGGCCAGCCACGGGGCCGGGCACCGCCCGGGCGCAGGAAACCGCCCCCTGACCACACCGGCACCGGCAATGGCAATGGTCAGAACAGGCCGTCAGTCGGCCGCGCGTCCCTCGCCGGCCGGGTCCGTGGCACCGCCCTCGGCACCCGGCCCATCCTCGGGCCGGACACTGATGCGCTCGATCCGGTTGCCATCCATCGCCTCGATCCGGAACCACCAGCCCTGGAACAGCACTTCCTCGCCGGTGTCCGGCACCTTGCCCATGACATCCAGCATCAGCCCTGCCGTGGTGTGGTAGTCCGGATCGTCCTCCAGCTCCAGGCGCAGGCGCTGGGCCAGCTCATCCAGCGGCGTGCGGCCCTCGACCGACCAGGAACCGTCCGGCAGCCGGACCAGGTTCTGCGCCATCGGCTCGTGTTCCTCGGGCAGCTCACCGGCGATCGCTTCCATGACATCGGTGACGCTGACCACGCCGAGCAGCGAGCCGAACTCGTCAACCACGAATGCGATCTGGATCGGCTCGCGCTTGAACCGCTCAAGCGCCGCCAGCACGGTGGCGAACTCGGGCAACACCGGCGGCTGCAGCAGATAGGTCTGCGGATCGGGCTTCTCGCCGGCCAGGATCGCCGCCAGCAGGTCCTTTTTCTGCACGATGCCCAGCGGCTCGTCGATATTGCCGTCGCGCACCACCACCACGCGCGAGAACGGCGACGCCGACAGTTCCCGGCGGATCGTCTCCGGCGGATCGGCCAGGTCGATCCAGTCCACCTCCGGCCGCGGCGTCATGATCTCGGTCACCTGCCGCTCGGCCAGGTTCAGTACGCCCTTGATCATCGTCCGCTCACTGGGCTGGAACGCGGTTTCCAGATCCAGGCCGGGCCCGCCGCCGGCACCGGCCGTGGCCAGCGCCGGCCCGGCATCCATGCCGGGCTCGTAATCGTCGTAGCCGGCGCCTTCCTCACGGCCACCGAGCATGCGCAGCACGGCATCGGCAGTACGCTCACGCAACGGCCGGCGCCGCTCGTGCTTGCGCCGGTTGGCGCTGGCCACCTGGTTCAGCGTCTCGATCAGAATGGCGAAACCGATCGCCACGTACAGGTAGCCCTTGGGAATGTGGAAGCCAAGGCCCTCGGCCACCAGACTGAAGCCGATCATCAGCAACAGGCCAAGGCAGAGCACGATCAGGGTCGGGTGGGCACTGACAAAAGCGGTCAGCGGCTTGCTGGCCACCATCATCGCGCCGATGGCGATGATCACGGCAATCATCATGATCGACAGGTGGTCGACCATGCCCACCGCGGTAATCACCGAATCCAGCGAGAACACCGCATCCAGCACCACGATCTGCACCAGCACGGCACCGAAGCCGGCATACACGCGCGGGCCGCGATGGGCGTCGTGGCCGCTGCCTTCCAGGCGGTCGTGCAGTTCCATGGTTGCCTTGGTGAGCAGGAACAGGCCGCCCAGCAGCATGATCAGGTCGCGCCCGGAAAAGGCGTGGCCGAAGACCTCGAACAGCGGCCGGGTCAACGTCACCAGCCAGCTGATCGCACCCAGCAGGGCCAGGCGCATGACCAGCGCCAGGCTCAGGCCGATCAGGCGTGCCTTGTCGCGCTGATGCGGCGGCAGCTTGTCGGCCAGGATGGCGATGAACACCAGATTGTCGATGCCCAGCACCAGCTCGAGCACGATCAGGGTCAGCAAGCCCATCCAGGCGGACGGGTCGGCAAGCCATTCCATGGTGTGTCTGGGCGTTCAGGTCGGGGCCGGGAGGCCACCTTACTACGATCAGGCGTCGCCGCCGAGTGCAGGCAGGGCAAAAAAGGCACGCGCCGTGGCGGTGCTGGCGGCGGCAGTCCGGGCCACCGGTTCACCGCGGTCGCGGGCCAGCTCCTCGACGATGTGCGGCAGGTACATCGGCTCGTTGCGCCGGTGCGAAGGCATCGGCTGCAGGTTGCGTGGCAGCAGGTACGGTGAATCGGTCTCGACCATCAGCCGGTCGGCCGGAATTTCCTTCACCAGCTCGCGCAGATGCCGGCCACGGCGCTCGTCGCACAGCCAGCCGGTGATGCCGACATGCCAGCCGGCATCCAGGTAATCGCGCAGCTCATCGCCCGTGCCGGTGAAGCAATGCACGACCGCCGGCCCGATCCGTCCCTGGAAATCGCGCATGATCGCCATGAAGTCGTCGTGGGCATCGCGCTGGTGCAGGAACAGGGGCTTGCCCGAATCAACCGCCAGTTCCAGTTGCCGCTCGAACGCGCGGCGCTGCACCGGCCGTGGCGATAGATCGCGGTGATAGTCCAGGCCGCACTCGCCCACCGCCCGCACCGCGTCGCAGGCATGCAGTTCGCGCAGCACGCTCTCGGTATCGGCTGTCAGCTCGCTGGCCAGATGCGGGTGGACACCGGCGGTGGCAAACAGCACGCCCGGATGCGCCCGCGCCAGTTCCAAGGCGCCGACACTGCCGGCCTCGCTGGCCCCGGTCACCACCATCTGCACCACGCCCGCCGCCCGCGCCCGCTCGAGTACGGCATCCAGGTCATGGCGGAAGGACTCATGGCCCAGGTTCACACCGATGTCGATCAGTTCCATT
>CAZUZT010000050.1:0-1794 GCA_964624575.1 uncultured Rhodanobacteraceae bacterium
GAGCGCCAGGTGCGCCTGCCGGCCGGTGGCTCGATCGTCATCGACCACAGCGAGGCGCTGACCGCGATCGACATCAACTCGGCGCGCGCGACCAAGGGCGCGGACATCGAGGAAACCGCGTTCAACACCAATATGGAGGCCGCGGTCGAGGTCGCCCGCCAGTTGCGCCTGCGCGACCTGGGCGGCCTGGTGGTGATCGACTTCATCGACATGGAGTCGAGCAAGAACCAGCGCCTGGTCGAGGACAAGCTGCGTGATGCCCTGAAGACCGACCGGGCCCGGGTCCAGACCGGCCGCATCTCCAAGTTCGGCCTGCTGGAGCTGTCGCGCCAGCGCCTGCGCCCTTCGCTGGACGAATCAACACAGATCATCTGCCCGCGCTGCGATGGCCACGGCCGCATCCGCAGCGTGGAATCGATGTCGCTGTCGATCCTGCGTCTGGTCGAAGAACATTCGATGAAGGACAACACCGGCCAGGTCCTGGTCCAGGTGCCCTCGGAAATCGCCAACTTCCTGCTCAACGAAAAGCGCCATGCCCTGGCCGAGATCGAGCATCGGCACCGCTCGCCGGTGATCATCGTCGCCGATGAAAACCTGGAAACCCCACACTACGAGATCCAGCGACTGCGCGACAATGAGATGGGCAACGGCAGTCAGCAACCCAGCTATCGCCGGATCACCGAAGCCGCGGCACCCGTAGTGCATTCCGGTGTCGAGCCGGCCACGCAAGCCGAGCAGCCGGCGGTCAGCGGCGTCAAGCCGGCGACTCCGGCACCGGCCAAGGCCTTGGACGAGGAGGTCGCAGCAGCACCTCCGGCGCCGGCTGCCGCCGCGGCGGGTATCGGTTTCTGGGCCTGGTTGAAATCGCTGTTCACCGGTTCAACGGGTGCAGCCCAGGATGAAGCCAAAGCCGCAACCGGCAATCGCCGCCGGACCAGCCAGGCTCGCAGCCGCCCTGAACGCGGTGGCGGCCGGGGACCCTCCGCCGGTCAAGGCCGTCCCGCCCGGCCCCGGAAGCCGCGGCCGACCAAGAAGGCCGGCGACAGCTCAGGCGCGTCCGCGCCGGATCGCCAAAAAGGCGGCCAGGGCGGTTCCGATCCGGCCGGCACCTCGCACAGCGGTGGCCGCGGCGGTGGCCGTGGCCGACCCGACGAGGCCGTCGCCCCGGCACGTACCGCCACCACTTCGGCAGCCGCCGATGCCAGGGACAGCAACCAGGACCGGGAGCGTGATCCGGCTCGCGACGCTACCGACGGTCTGGATGCCGGCGCCCCGCGCAAGCGTCGCGGTCGTCGCGGCGGCCGTCGTCGCCGGCGTAGTGGTGACCGCGACGGGGTAGCCACGGACAACGTGTCCGGTTCCGGCCGCAGCAACCCGGACGCCGATCACGGCGCGCAGGACGCCGGCAGCACTGGCGCGGGCAGCAGTCAGCGCGCGGCCGCCGGCACCGATCAGGGACCATCGGATCGGATTGCCAACGGTGGCAGCCGGAGCCCGGGCACGGATGCCCCGACCAGTGACCGGCGCAGCGCCGGCGCCGCCGATCGCGCCGATGCCAGCGCAGGTGGCCGTAATGGCGCCCATGATCGTGATCGTGGCACGACGTCGACGCCCGCCGCCCCGTCAAGCGAAGCTGCCCGGTCCGCCAGCCCGGCAGCAGTCACGGCATCATCGCCGGCAGCGCCAGCGGCACCCCCAACGCCGACGGTGACCGGGGCGACATCGGACAGCAGTCAGCGCAGCGCGCCGGTTGCCGCATCTGCCGCTGGCGATCGCCCGGCACCGGTGGCGCCA
>CAZUZT010000050.1:1894-11024 GCA_964624575.1 uncultured Rhodanobacteraceae bacterium
CAGCGCCAGCATCAACAACCGACAGCCAGCGGCCGAGCGGCAACACCGGGGAAGGCGGCCGCGACAAGCCGTCGGCAGCGACCACCCGGGGCAGCTCCGAAAGCGGCAGCTGACGGCTCACGGCGTTTGAGATCGGGCGGCGCGTGAGATTGCGCGGCGCCCGGGAGCTCGCGACGCCTGGCGTCAACCCGTACAGACAAAGCCCCGCCTGCGGGGCTTTGTCGTTTGTGGCCGACAGGTTCCGGTCCGACAGTCGCGCAGCCAGACCGGCTAAACGCAGCGTCACCCCCGCGTCGGACGTGGATTGATCGAGCATCGATGCCAGTGGCAATCAGGCGCGGGTTTGATCTGGCCGATCAGCGCAGCCCGGTCATCCGCGCCCGGGCCGCATCCCGACCGGCCCGGTACCTGCAACCGCCCGCGGCTCAGCCCGAGGCGATGCCGCTGCCCAGCGATTCGATCAGGCCGTGGTGCGCCAGCAGGTTGGCCAGGGCGACCGCGCTGCCGACTTCCAGCTTGCCCAGGATGTTGCTCTTGTGCGTGCTGATGGTCTTCTCGCTGACATGCAGCGCACGCGCGATCGCCTTGTTGGCATCGCCCCGGGCCAGGCGCACGGCCACTTCCAGTTCGCGGCGGGTCAGCAATTCCAGCGGTGAACTCTTGCCCCCGGAGCGGTACTGGTTGAGGGCCATCCGGCTGGCGATTTCCTGGCTGAGGAAATGCTCGCCGCGGCTGACCTTGCGCACCGCCTCGACCAGTTCCGCGGCCGGCGCTTCCTTGGTCAGATAGCCCACGGCCCCGGCCTCAAGCAACCGCTGCGGATAGGGCAACTGGTCGATCACGGTCAGGATGATGACGCGCACCTGCGGGTGCGTGGCGGCCAACCGTTCGGTCGCCTGCAGACCGCTCATGCCGGGCAGGTTGATGTCCATCAGCACGACATCGGGCGGCTCGGCCCGGATCATCGCCAGGGCGTCCTCGGCGGAACCGGCCTGTCCGACCACCTCGATGCCGCCGGCCTTGTCGAGAACGCCACGGCAGCCCTCGCGTACCAGCGAGTGGTCGTCGACCAACAGTACACGAATCATCGAACGCCTCCTCGTCCCGTTTGTCCTTCCGGTTCGAGTAAACCCTCCGGTCAAGTCGGCGTCAAGTCACGGCCATGGTGCGGCGCGGCCGGATGCCGGCCGCCAAGGACGTCAGGGCGTCACGCAAAAGGGGCGTCGACAGCCCGAAGAACGTATCCGCCAAAAGTCGGCCACGACCCCGATGGCCGCCCGGTTCACTCTCCGGCGGCGGCCATGACAGGACGGCGGGCGGCCGCGCTCAGGCCAGCTTCTTGAACCGGATCCGCCGCGGCTGATCGGCATCGGCGCCCAGGCGCCGGCGCTTGTCGGCTTCGTATTCCTGGTAGTTGCCCTGGAAGAACTCGACGTGCGAGTCGCCCTCGAAGGCCAGGATGTGGGTGGCGATGCGGTCCAGGAACCAGCGGTCATGGGAGATCACCAGGGCACAGCCCGGGAACTCCAGCAGGGCATCTTCCAGCGCGCGCAGGGTTTCGATGTCCAGGTCGTTGGAAGGCTCGTCCAGCAGCAGCACGTTGCCGCCCTGCAGCAGGGTCTTGGCCAGGTGCAGGCGGCCACGCTCACCGCCGGACAGGGTGCCGACCAGTTTCTGCTGGTCGGTGCCCTTGAAGTTGAAGCGGCCGATATAGGCCCGGGACTGGATCTCCACGCCGTTGATGGTGAGGATGTCAGAGCCGCCGGAGACTTCCTGCCAGACGTTGTTGTTGCCCTCCAGCGCGCCCCGGCTCTGGTCGACATAGGCCAGGTTGACACTGGAACCGATCTTCACCTCACCGGCATCGGGCTGTTCCTGGCCGGTGACCATCTTGAACAGGGTCGACTTGCCGGCGCCGTTCGGGCCGATGACGCCGACGATGGCACCCGGCGGAATCTTGAAGCTGAGGTTGTCGATCAGCAGCCGGTCGCCGAAGGCCTTGCGCACATCCACGAACTCGATCACGTTGTCGCCCAGGCGCTCGCCGGGCGGAATGTAGATCTCGTTGGTTTCATTGCGGCGCTGATAGTCGGACGAGTTCAACTCCTCGAACCGGGCCAGACGGGCCTTGCCCTTGGACTGGCGACCCTTCTGCGCCGAGCGCACCCATTCCAGCTCGCGCTGGATCGCCTTCTGGCGGGCCTTTTCCTGGCTCTCTTCCTGCTTCAGGCGGGCATCCTTCTGGGTCAGCCACTCGGTGTAGTTGCCCTTCCAGGGAATGCCGCGGCCACGGTCCAGCTCCAGGATCCATTCGGCGGCGTTGTCCAGGAAATAGCGGTCATGGGTGACCGCGACCACGGTGCCGGGGAAGCGGATCAGGAACTGCTCCAGCCACTCCACCGATTCGGCATCCAGATGGTTGGTGGGTTCGTCCAGCAGCAGCATATCCGGCTTGGACAGCAGCAGCCGGCACAAGGCCACGCGACGCTTTTCGCCGCCGGACAGGTTGCCGACAATCGCCTCCCAGGGCGGCAGGCGCAGGGCATCGGCGGCCACTTCCAGCTGCTGCTCCAGGGTATGGGCATCGCCGGTGGCCAGGATCGCTTCCAGGCGCGCCTGGTCGGACGCCAGCTTGTCGAAATCCGCGTCGGGCTCGGCGTAGGCGGCGTAGATCTTTTCCAGCTCGGCCTGGGCGTGCAGGATGTCGTGCACACCTTCCTCCACCGCCTCGCGAACGGTCTTTGCCGGATCCAAGTCCGGCTCCTGCTCCAAAAAGCCGATCTTGATACCCGGCTGCGGCCGCGCCTCGCCCTGGAAATCGGTATCCACGCCGGCCATGATCCGCAGCACGGTCGATTTCCCGGCGCCGTTCAGGCCGAGCAGGCCGATCTTGGCTCCCGGATAGAAACTGAGCGAGATGTCCTTGATGATCTCGCGCCGGGGCGGCACGGTCTTGCTCACCCCGATCATGGTGTAGATGTATTGCATGAGTGCTCCAGAAGGCTTGCGGCCGCGAGCGCGCGATGCGCCGGCAGGAGCGGCCGGAAAACACGCGATTATCGCCGATCGGCAACCTCGCCGTCAGGCCTGCTGCAGCGGGCAGTCAGCTTTGCTGGCAGGCAGCGGCTCCGGCGCGGCCACGGTGGCCCGGACCGGTGGCCACAGCCCCGGCGGGCGCACCCTGCCGAGTCACAGGCCGGCGCCGACGCCCGGCACGCCCGCCACGACGCGCTATCATCTGGCCAGCATTTCCCGTCCATCCCCTGCTAGCGGAGCCGCCATGTTTCCTTCCGATTCCCGTATTGCTGGATTTGATGATGAGCTGGCCGCGGCGATCGCCGCCGAGCGGCAGCGGCAGGAAGATCACGTCGAACTGATCGCCTCGGAAAATTACGCCAGCCCGCGGGTGATGGAGGCCCAGGGCTCGGTGCTGACCAACAAGTACGCCGAGGGCTACCCGGGGCGGCGCTACTACGGCGGCTGCGAGCATGTCGATATCGCCGAGCGCCTGGCCATCGACCGGGTCCGGCAGCTGTTCGAAGCCGACTATGCCAATGTCCAGCCGCACTCGGGCTCGCAGGCCAACCAGGCGGTGTATTTTTCGCTGCTGCAGCCGGGCGACACCATCCTGGGCATGTCCCTGGCCCATGGCGGCCACCTCACCCACGGCGCCAAGGTGAACCTGTCGGGCAAGCTGTTCAAGGCCGTGCAGTACGGCGTCAACGAGCAGGGGCAGATCGATTACGACCAGGTCCAGGCATTGGCCAACGAGCACCGGCCGAAGATGCTGATCGCCGGCTTCTCGGCCTATTCGCAGGTGGTCGACTGGGCCCGGTTCCGGGAAATCGCCGACAGCGTCGGCGCCTGGCTGTTCGTCGACATGGCCCATGTTGCCGGCCTGGTTGCCGCCGGTGTCTACCCCAACCCGGTGCCGCATGCTCACATCGTCACCTCGACCACGCACAAGACCCTGCGCGGACCGCGTGGCGGCATCATCGTCGCCAGCCGCGCGGCGATGGGTGGCGCGGCGGCCGACATCGAGAAGAAGCTGCAGAGCATCGTTTTCCCCGGTCTGCAGGGCGGCCCGCTGATGCATGTCATCGCCGCCAAGGCGGTCAGCTTCAAGGAAGCGCTGGCGCCGGAGTTCAAGACCTACCAGCAGCAGGTGGTGAAGAACGCCCAGGCGATGGCCGGGGTGATCATCCAGCGCGGTTACCGGATCGTCTCCGGCGGCACGCAGAACCACCTGATGCTGGTCGACATGATCGGCAAGCAAGTCACCGGCAAGGCCGCCGAAGAGGCCCTGGGCAAGGCCTACATCACGGTCAACAAGAACGCGGTGCCCAATGATCCGCAAAAGCCGTTTGTCACCTCCGGGCTGCGCATCGGCACGCCGGCCGTGACCACGCGTGGCTACGCCGAATCGGACTGCATCGAACTGGCGCACTGGCTGTGCGATGTGCTCGATGCCCCGGATGACGAGGCGGTGATCGCCACCGTGCGCGACAAGGTTTCGGCCCAGTGCAAGGCCTTTCCCGTGTATGGGTGAAGCCAGCGCAGCGGCATCGCCGGATCAGGCGGCCGCCTGAATGCACTGCCCGTTCTGCCAGCACGAGGACACCAAGGTCATCGACTCGCGCCTGGGTGATGACGGCCACCTGGTGCGCCGGCGACGCGAGTGCCCGGCCTGCAACGGCCGCTTCAACACCCTGGAATCGGCCGAACTGAAGCTGCCGGCGATCGTCAAACAGGACGGCCGCCGGGAAATGTTCAGCGAACGCAAACTGCGCTCCGGCCTGGAACCGGCCCTGCACAAGCGGCCGGTGGAATCGGCGGCGATCGACCGCATCGTCGCCGACATCATCGACAAGCTGCGCCGGCGCGCCGAGCGCGAGGTGCCGTCGCGGCAGATCGGTGAGTGGCTGATGGAAGCGCTGCGCTCGCTCGACCAGATCGCCTACGTGCGCTTTGCCTCGGTCTACCGCAGCTTCCAGGATGTGCAGGCCTTCCGCGAGGAGATCGAGCGCCTGGAGCGCGACCTGCCGGCACTGGAAGGCCGCCAGTTGCCGCTGCTGCAGGAGCCGCAGGAGCCGCGCCAGGAGCCGCCCAGACAGCCGCCGACGAAGCCGGAAGAAGGCGGGCCGGCGCCGGCACCATGAGCCGGCGGGCTGCGCGCAGCGACGGCAACGACAACGACCCTTTTCACTCGCCGCCCGGCCGGCGGCGTTCGACATCTGGATCGCCCCGCCAACGGCACCGGGCACCGCGCCCAGTGCCCCGGGCTGATCCGCAGGAGATCCCATGACCACGCAGTTCACGCCCGCCGATGAATCCTGGATGCAGCACGCCCTGGCCCTGGCCGGGCGCGGCGCCTGGACCACCAAGCCCAACCCCATGGTCGGCTGTGTCCTGGTGGCCGATGACCGGATCGTCGGTGAAGGCTGGCACCAGTGGGCCGGGCAGGCCCATGCCGAGGTGCTGGCGCTGCAGGCCGCCGGTGATGCGGCCCGGGGCGCCACCGCCTACATCACCTTGGAGCCGTGCCACCGGCACGGGCGCACCCCACCCTGCGTCGAGGCCCTGATCGCCGCCGGCGTCGCCCGCGTGGTCTTTGCCTGCGCCGACCCGGCCCAATGTGATGACAGCACCGACAACGACGACAACGACGCCGACACCGGCGACAGCGAAGGCCTTGAACGCCTGCGCGCCGCCGGCATGCAGGTCGAGGGCGGCCTGCTGGCAGCCCAGGCGCGCGAGCTCAACCGCGGCTTCTTCGCCCGCATCGAACGCAAGCGGCCGTGGCTGCGGGTCAAGCTGGGCATGAGCCTGGACGGCCGCACCGCCCTGGCCGACGGCCGCAGCCAGTGGATCACCGGCGAGCACGCACGGGCCGATGTCATGGCCTGGCGCGCGCGCAGTTCGGCGCTGTTGACCGGCAGCAGTACCGTGCGCCATGACAACCCGCGCCTGACCGTGCGCCTGGACGGCACGCCGCCGACGACGGCTCCGGATGGCAGTGCGGCGACGGCCGAATCGGCTTTTGTTCCGCCCCTGCGCGTGGTGCTGGATACCGGCCTGGCGATTCCGACCAGCAGCCACCTGCTCGATGGCAGCGTCGCCACCCTGGTCTTCCATGCCGGCAACGCCCGGCCGGCAGCGCACTTCGCGCAGACCAGCACGATCGCGGTGCCCGAACAGCGCGGGCTGCTCGACCTGCCCACGGTGTTGGCGGAACTGGCCCAACGCGGCTGCAACGAAATCCAGGTCGAGGCCGGTGCCACCCTGGCTGGCGCCTTCGTCGCCGCCGGCCTGTGCGACGAGCTGCTGCTCTACGTCGCGCCCCGGCTGCTGGGCGATTCGGCACGCAGCCTGCTGCGCCTGCCGGCGCTGTCTGCCCTGTCGGAGGCCCGCTCCTGGCAGTGGCATGATTGCCAGCGCCTGGGCGAGGACCTGCGGCTGTGCCTGAGGCCGCCGGCGCCCTGAATCAAACCCGCCCAGGGCCGGAGGGCGCGCTAAGGTGGCCAGCATGGGCACCCACCGCACGCCGATGCCTGCCGCCGCCCGGTCCTGGACCTGGCCCCGGCCATGGACCAAGGGCCCGGCTTTCCGGCTGCTCCTGATGCTGGCCATGTTCACCCCGGCGCTGGCAGCAGACCGGGCTGGCGACCGGCAGGTCACGACGGCCGATGCTCATGCCGGGCGCAGCGGCGACCTGCTGTGGTATTTCGATTCCAGCCAGGGCCACATCGGCTTTGCAATCGAAGCGGTCGGGGTACTGACCTTCACCGGCCATTTCCAGCGCTTTGGCGGCGGCGTTTTCGTCGATCGCACTACAGGGCAGGCGCGGGTGCGCCTGGCTATCGATGCCACCTCGTTGACCATGAACAGCAACCGCTACCAGAACCTGGCCCGCTCGGCCGATTTCTTTGCCATCGAGCAGCATCCGCGGATCGGCTTCGTCTCGGAACCGTTCCCGGTCTTGAGGCCGCCCCGGCAATTGCGCGGCGTGCTGCAGCTGCGCGGTGTCGCCGGCGAGGTCGCCCTGGTCCTGGACAGCCCGCCGTGCACCGAGCCCGTCGCCGCCTGCACGGTACGCGCCCAAGGCGAACTGGACCGGCGCGCCTTCGGCATGCGCGCCTGGCGCACCACCGTCTCCAGCCAGGTGAGCTTGCAGATCAGCTTGCAAGCGCAATCGGCGCAGCCGGCCGGCCCACCCATCATCCCGGCGCCACCAGACGTCGGCACGGCCAGCAGCCACTGATGGCCGAGCTCAGCGCCCGCACCGGGCCCGGACGGGAGATCGCTGCCGTGGCCGGATCCGACGTACCCACCGGCGCCCAGGGCATGCACGAGTTGATCCGGCTGCGCTGGCTCGCCGTGGTCGGCCAGGTGGCTACGATACTCATCGCCCGCTTCAGCTTGGGCATTCCGTTGCCACTGACGCCGATGCTGCTGCTGGCGGCCGGGCTGGCGCTGTTCAACCTCGCCAGCCAACTGCACTGGCGCCGGCGCCCGCAGGCCAGCGATGCCGCGGTCCTGGTCAACCTGCTGGTCGATGTCGCCACGCTCACCGTGCAACTGCATTTCAGCGGCGGCATCGGCAATCCGTTCGTGTTCCTGTACCTGCTGCAGGTGGTGCTCGGCGCCGCCCTGCTGCGCGGCCCGCTGGCCTGGAGCATCGTCGCCGCCACCAGCCTGGGCCTGCTGGTGCTGATTGCCTTCCCCGGCCCGGTCACCATTCCGGCCGATGCCTGGGTACTGGGCCTGGTGCTGTGCTTTTTGCTCAACGCCGTGCTGGTGGTGGTGTTCAGCACCCGCATCAGCCGTCTGATCCGTGCCCGCGACGCGCGCCTGGCGGCGCTGCGCCAACGTGCCGCCGAGGAAGAGCACATCCTGCGCATGGGCCTGCTCGCCTCCGGCGCCGCCCATGAGCTGGGCACGCCGCTGGCCACGATCTCGGTGTTGCTGGGCGACTGGCAGCGCCTGCCGGCATTCACCAGCGATCCCGAACTGCTGGCCGATGTCGGCGAGATGCAGGCCCAGGTGCGCCGCTGCAAGGCCATCGTCACCGGCATTTTGCTGTCGGCCGGCGAAACCCGCGGCGAGGCGCCCTCCCTGACCACCGTGCACCGCTTCTTCGACGAACTGGTGGCGCACTGGCGCGAAGGCCGGCGCACCGATGCCCTGCACTACGACAACCGCTTCGGACCGGACCTGGCGATCATTTCCGATGCCGGCCTGGCGCAGATGGTCGGCAATGTCCTGGACAACGCGCTGGAGGCCTCGCCGGACTGGCTGGCACTGACCGTTTCCCGCCGCGATTCCAGCCTGGTGATCGCCGTCGAGGACGACGGTCCGGGCTTCGATGCCGCCATGCTTGCCCACCTGGGCCAACCCTACCGCTCCAGCAAAGGCCGCCCCGGGCGCGGTCTGGGGCTGTTCCTGTCGCTGAATGTCGCCCGCACCTTGGGTGGTACCCTGAGCGCCGACAATCGCGACGGGGGTCGCGGTGCCGCCGTCGTCATGGCCTTGCCGCTGTCCTCGCTCACCAGCGAAACGCAACCGGATGAACACTGACAGCCCCCAGGCCCGCCATCTGCTGATCATCGAAGACGATGCCGCCTTCGTGCGCACCCTGAGCCGCTCGTTCCAGCGCCGCGGCTACATCGTGCGCGCCATCGCCAGCCAGGACAGCCTGGCCTCGGTGCTTGAACACTTCCACCCCAGCCACGCGGTGATTGACCTGAAACTGGCCGGCGGCAGTTCGGGCCTGAACTGTGTCAAGGCCCTGCACGCGCACGATCCAGACATGGCCATCGTGGTGCTGACCGGCTTCGCCAGCATTGCCACCGCGGTCGAAGCGGTGAAGCTGGGCGCCCGCCACTACCTGGCCAAGCCGGCCAACACCGATGACATCGAAGCCGCCTTCGAGCGCACCGCCGGCGATCCGGGCGTCGCCCCCGGCCAGCGCCCGACCTCGATCAAGACCCTGGAGTGGGAGCGCATCCACGAAACCCTGGTCGCCACCGACTTCAACATCTCAGAAACCGCCCGCCGCCTGGGCATGCACCGGCGGACACTGGCGCGGAAGCTGGAGAAGCGGCCGATCCGCTGAGTGCCGCCCAGGCCG
>CAZUZT010000050.1:11124-13572 GCA_964624575.1 uncultured Rhodanobacteraceae bacterium
CTGCAGCGATGACCCGCCTGCCCGCGACGGCCACGATGTCCAGCCCGATGCCGGTGCCCGCGACAACGCCGGCACCAATGTCAACATCCGCGCACAGCCCATTCCTTGCCCAGGGCCCGGCGCGCGCCGACCGCGCGCCCGCTGTCCCGCCACAACGATCCCACGGACCCCCATGACCCAGCCCAGCTCTCCCTACCGCAAGCCCCTTCCCGGCACCGGCCTTGACTGGTTCGATGCCCGCGCCGCCGTCGAGGCGATCCGGCCCGGTGCCTGGCGCGGCCTGCCCTATACCGCCCGCGTCCACGCCGAGAACATCGTGCGCAAGGCCGATCCGCAGCACATGCAGGCTTACCTGGAACAGTTGATCGAGCGCCGCCGCGATCTGGACTTTCCCTGGTTCCCGGCGCGCGTGGTCTGCCACGACATCCTCGGCCAGACCGCCCTGGTCGACCTGGCCGGCCTGCGCGATGCCATTGCCGATGCCGGCGGCGACCCGGCCCAGGTGAACCCGGTGGTGCCGGTGCAATTGATCGTCGATCACTCGCTGGCGGTTGAATGCGGCGGCTTCGACCCGGCCGCGTTCAGCAAGAACCGCGAGATCGAGGACCGGCGCAACGCCGACCGCTTCCATTTCATCGACTGGACCAAACTGGCCTTCCGCAACGTCGACGTGATCCCGCCCGGCAACGGCATCATGCACCAGATCAATCTGGAGAAGATGTCGCCGGTGATCCACGCCCAGGATGGCGTGGCGTTTCCCGATACCTGCGTCGGCACCGACAGCCACACCCCGCACGTGGATTCGCTGGGCGTGATCGCGATCGGCGTCGGCGGCCTGGAAGCCGAGAGCGTGATGCTCGGCCGCGCCTCATGGATGCGCACGCCGGAGATGGTCGCGGTGGAACTGGCCGGAAAGCCGCAGCCGGGCATCACCGCCACCGACATCGTGCTGGCCATGACCGAATTCCTGCGCGCCGAGCGCGTGGTCGGCGCGTACCTGGAGTTCCGGGGCGAAGGCGCCGCCGCCCTGACCGTCGGCGACCGCGCCACCATTTCCAACATGGCGCCGGAATATGGCGCCACCGCGGCGATGTTCTTCATCGACGACAACACCCTGGACTACCTGCGCCTGACCGGCCGCAGCGAGGAACAATTGGCGCTGGTGGAAACCTATGCCAAAGCCGCCGGCCTGTGGGCCAATGACCTGGCCGACGCCACCTACCAGCGCACCCTGCATTTCGACCTGTCCAGCGTGGTGCGCAACATGGCCGGTCCGTCCAATCCGCACCGGCGCCTGCCGGTCGATGAGCTGGGCGAGCGCGGCCTGGCCGATGCCGGCAAGCTCGCCGCCGCGCGCGCCGAAGAAGACCAGGGCCTGTTGCCCGATGGCGCGGTGATCATCGCCGCCATCACTTCCTGCACCAACACCTCCAACGCCCACAACGTCATCGCCGCCGGCCTGTTCGCGCGCAATGCCAATGCCCGCGGCCTGGTGCGCAAGCCCTGGGTGAAGACCTCGCTGGCGCCGGGCTCGCGCGCGGTGCAGTTGTACCTGGAAGAAGCCGGCCTGCTGAGCGAACTGGAAAAGCTCGGATTCGGCATCGTCGGTTTTGCCTGCACCACCTGCAACGGCATGTCCGGTGCCCTGGATCCGGCGATCGAAAAGGAAATCCTGGAGCGCGACCTGTATTCGGTCGCCGTGCTCAGCGGCAACCGCAACTTCGACGGCCGCATCCACCCGCATGCCCGGCAGGCCTTCCTGGCCAGCCCACCGCTGGTCATCGCCTACGCCATCGCCGGCACCATCCGCTTCGACATTGAAAAAGACATCCTGGGCCACGACGCCGAGGGCCGGCCGGTCACGCTCAAGGACCTGTGGCCCAGCGACGAGGAGATCGACGCCGTGGTCAAGGCCGCGGTCAAGCCCGAGCAGTACCGCAAGGTCTACGAGCCGATGTTCAACATCCGCGTTGAACATGGCGAGCCGGTCAGCCCGCTGTATGACTGGCGGCCGATGAGCACCTACATCCGCCGCCCGCCGTACTGGGAAGGCGCCCTGGCCGGCGAGCGCACCATGACCGGCATGCGGGCCCTGGCGGTGCTTGGCGACAACATCACCACCGACCACCTGTCGCCCTCCAACGCCATCCTGGCCGACAGCGCCGCCGGCGAATACCTGGCGAAAATGGGCCTGCCCGAGGAGGACTTCAATTCCTACGCCACCCACCGCGGCGACCACCTGACCGCGCAGCGCGCCACCTTCGCCAACCCCAAGCTGGTCAACGAGATGGCCGTGGTCGATGGCCAGGTCAAGCAGGGCTCGCTGGCACGGCTGGAGCCCGAAGGCACGGTGATGCGCATGTGGGAAGTGATCGAGACCTACATGGAACGCCGCCAGCCGCTGATCATCATCGCCGGCGCCGACTACGGCCAGGGCAGCTCGCGCGA
>CAZUZT010000051.1:0-1132 GCA_964624575.1 uncultured Rhodanobacteraceae bacterium
GGCGGAAGCCGAATTCCACCAGGGTCTCCTTGCGCGAGCGGTCGCCCTTGTACATGGCGCCGATCTGCGGGACGGTGACATGGGATTCGTCCAGCACCAGCAGGGCATCGGCCGGCAGGTAGTCGAACAGGGTCGGCGGCGGCGCCCCGGGCAGGCCGCCGGTCAGGTGCCGGGAATAGTTTTCAATGCCGCTGCAGTAGCCGATCTCGGCCATCATCTCCAAGTCGAACTGGGTGCGCTGGCCCAAGCGCTGGGCCTCGACCAGCTTGCCGGCACGGGTCAGCACCTCCAGGCGTTCGGCCAGCTCGGTCTTGATCGTCTCGATGGCATCCAGCACCGTCCGCCGGCTGGTGACGTAATGCGACTTGGGGTAGATGGTGAAGCGCGGCACGCGCCGCTGCACCTCGCCGGTAAGCGGGTCGAACAGGGCCAGGTTCTCGATCTCGCCATCGAACAGCTCGATGCGCAGCGCTTCGGCCTCGTTCTCGGCCGGGAACACGTCGATCACTTCTCCACGCACCCGGTAACAAGCCCGGCGCAGCTCGTGGTCATTGCGGGTGTACTGCAGCTCGGTCAGGCGGCGCAGCAGCTCGCGCTGGTCGATGCGCTCGCCGCGGACCATGTGCAGCACCATCTTGTAGTACTCCTCCGGGCTGCCCAGGCCGTAGATCGCCGAGACCGTGGCGACGATGATCGCGTCGGGGCGGGTCAGCAGCGCCTTGGTCGCCGACAGCCGCATCTGCTCGATGTGCTCGTTGATGCTGCTGTCCTTCTCGATATAGGTATCCGATGAAGGCACATAGGCTTCGGGCTGGTAGTAGTCGTAATAGCTGACGAAATACTCGACCGCGTTGTTGGGGAAGAACTCGCGGAACTCGCCATACAGCTGCGCCGCCAGGGTCTTGTTCGGCGCCATCACCAGGGTCGGCCGCTGCACCGCCTGGATAACGTTGGCAATGGTGAAGGTCTTGCCCGAGCCGGTCACGCCGAGCAGGGTCTGGTGGGCCAGGCCGGCCTGGAAGCCCTCGATCAGGGCGGCGATGGCGGCGGGCTGGTCGCCGGCCGGCGCGAACGGCGCGGCGAGCTGGAAGCGTTCACTGGAATCGGAAGTCATTGCCGGCATTTTCCTACA
>CAZUZT010000051.1:1232-5226 GCA_964624575.1 uncultured Rhodanobacteraceae bacterium
CAGCGCGGACCGGACCGGGCCCGTTCGGTGGTGGTCAACAACGCCGGCCGTCCGCGTACCGGTCCGGATGAGCTGCGCCGCTGCCAGCCGCCGACCGCCTGAACAACGGGGGAGCCGCGGCAAAACGCCGCGGCCGCGGTTTGACACTCCGGCCGGCCGGCCGGGACAATGCCGGGCTCCCCGTAGCCGTCGTCTGGGCCGGATTCGCCATGAGGTTGCACAGTTTGCCCGGTACCCTGCTGCTGCCGGCCGCGACGTTGACTGTCACTTGGCCCGGCGCCGGCGATTGCGCCCCGGAACGACACCGGCCACGCGCCGCCGGCAGCCGTCGCCAGCGGCTACCACGCTGACCGTGCACGCTTCCGATTGCCTGATCGTGATCCCCGCCTACAACGAGGCGGCGACCGTTGCCAAGGTGGTGGCCGGTGCCCGGGCGGCGACCGGTTCACCGGTACTGGTAGTCAGTGATGCCAGCGACGATGACACCGTGGCCCAGGCCCAGGCTGCCGGCGCCCGCGTCCTGCCGCTGCCGATCAGGCTCGGCGCCTGGTGTGCGATCCAGGCCGGCCTGCGCTATGCCCGGCGCCATGGCTACCGCCAGGTGGTCACCATCGATGCCGATGGCCAGCATCCGGTGTCGGCGCTGGTCGACTTGCGCACCGCCCTGGCCGATGCCGATCTCGTAATCGGCACCTGCCCACAGCGTCTGAGCGTGGCCAAGCGCATTGCCTGGGCCTACTTCCGTCTGCTCACCGGCCTGCGCGTGGTTGATGTCACCTCCGGTCTGCGCGCTTACGGCGAGTCGGCACTGGCGCTGCTGGTGCGGCGCGAAGCCAGCCTGCTGGATTACCAGGACATCGGCGTGCTACTGCTGCTTTCGGCGCAAGGCATGCGCATCGACGAGCTGCCGGTGGCGATGCGCGAGCGCGAGGTCGGCAAGTCGCGGGTGTTCTCCAGCTGGCTGAGCGTGACCCGCTACATGATCCATACCACCGTGCTGTGCCTGGCCCAGGTTGGCCGCTCCACCACGCCTGCGGAACCGGAGATCACACCGACATGAACCTGAGCCTGTCACCCCTGCCCCTGATCGTTGGCCTGGCCCTGGCCGGTGCCATCTTCTATCTGGTCCGGCGCAACCATCTGCATGGCCCCTACGCCGCCGGCTGGCTGGCGCTGGCGGCGATGATCATCGTGGTCTCGATCTGGCCGCGCAGCATCGACTGGATCAGCCGCCTGGTCGGCATTTACTACCCGCCGATCCTGGTCTGCATGCTGGCCATCGCCGCCCTGCTGCTGAAAAGCCTGGTCGGCGATCTGGAGCGCTCGCAGCAGGAGCGCTCGCTGCGTCGGCTGAGCCAGAAGCTGGCGATCCTGGAACACGAGCTGGAACAGCTCAAGGCAGGGCAACCGGTGCCGCCAGCCAGGCACCACGATCCGGACTGATCACCGTGGCTGACGGGCACTCCCTGCGCGTGCTGCATCTGGGCAAGCACCTGCCGCCGCACCCGGGCGGCATGGAGCGTTTCGTCGATGAGCTGATGCCGGCACTGTCGGCTTGCGGAATCGGCAATGCCGCCCTGGTCCATGCCGATTCCGGCCAGCGCCGCAGCCGGGTCCAGCGCCAGTCCTCCGGCCTGGTCGTGCGCACCGGTGTCTGGCTGCGCCTGGCATTCACCCCGATCAGCCCGTCCTGGCCGTGCTGGCTGTCACGTCTGCTCAGGCGCTGGCGGCCGCAGATCCTGCATCTGCACCTGCCCAATCCGTCGGCGTTCTGGTGTCTGCTGTCACCGGCAGCGCGGCGCCTGCCCTGGTTGGTGCACTGGCACGCCGATGTGCCCCAGGATGCTCTGGATTGGCGGTTGCGTCTTTTTTATCGCTTGTACCAGCCGCTGGAGCGCGCCGTTTTGCGTCGGGCCGCGGTCATTGTCGCCACCAGCGCCGCCTATGCCGGATCGAGCCAGGCCCTGGCAGCGCACGCCGACAAAGTGCGCGTGGTGCCCCTGGGCCTGCCCGACTGGGCCGCGAGTGGCCCGGCGCTGAGGCATTTGTGGCCGGACACCAGCCGGTTGCGTGTTCTTTTCGTCGGCAGGTTCAGCTATTACAAAGGCCTGGGCAATCTTGTTGATGCACTTGCTGACCTGCCTGATGTCGCCGCCGTCCTGGTCGGGGACGGCGACCAGTTGCCCGCCTTGCAGGCCCGGATCCAGGCGCTGGGCCTGGCCGACCGGGTCCGGCTGGCCGGCCGGCTGGATGACGACGAGTTGGCGCGTGCCTACGCCGCCGCCGATGTCCTGTGCCTGCCATCGATCGAACGCAGCGAAGCCTTTGGCCTGGTGCTGCTGGAGGCGATGCGCGCCGGCGTCGCCACCATCGCCACGACGGTGCCCGGCAGTGGCATGGCCGAAGTGGTTGGCATGGATCCGACCGCGACCGCAGAAGACAGAACCGGAACCGCAGCCGGGCAAGAACCCGAAGCAGCCGGCGCGAAGGCCACAGGCCTGCTGGTGCCACCCGGTGATGTCCCGGCGCTGCGTCAGGCGCTGAGCCGGCTTCGGGATGATCCGGCCCTACGGCAACGGTTGGCGCGGCAAGGACGCGAACGCTTCCGCCAGCGTTATGACATCGCCTCGGTGGCCGGGCACCTGGCTGGCATCTACCGGGAACTGGCGGACGGCTGAGCCGCCTCTACTGCCTCGTCATGCTGCTGCGGGGTCGTGACCGCCGGCACGCGTCCGGCCAGCAGCACCAGCAACGAGACGATGGCGGGCACCAGTTGCAGCACGATCCGGTTGATCGCGGTGTAGGTCTGGGCCCAGACGCCGGCGCCGCTGCACAGGAACAGCACCCAGATCAGGATCAGGCCGCCGAGCAGGTACAGCAGCAACCCGGCCAGGCCCGGATGGGCCACTAACAGGCGCCAGCGCCAGACCAGGATCAGCGGCGCCAGATACCAGAGCAGGTGCCAGTTCTCCTGGGTGTACATGCCGCTGAGGATGGCGGCGGCCACGCTCTCCGAGGGCGCCGAGCCGCTGCTGGCAAACAGGGTACTGAGGGTGTCGAACCAGGCCAGGTCAAGCAGCCACGATGCCAGCAGCACCAGCGCCATCGCCGCCAGCACCACCAGGGCACGGTAGACACGCGGCCAGCGCGCGAGCAGGGTCCACAATATCAAGCCGGCCAGGCCGATCGCCCAGATCATGCCCTCATGCTTGAGCAGGGGCAGCAGGCCGGCCATGACCAGGGTCAACAGCAATTGCCGGCGCTGGCCGGTCTCGCGCCAGCGCAACCAGGCCAGCAGGCCGAATACCAGGGCCGTCGCCAGCCACAGGTCGCCATAGCCGGCCAGGATCGAGTGCACCTGCAGCAGCGGCAGTGACGCCATCGCATAGACCCCGAGCATGGCCGCGAACGGCGTCACGCCCAAGCCGCGCCACTGGCCGTAACAGCCCACCAGCAGCGCCAGCCACAGCGCTGGCCAGGCCAGGTTGACCGCGCCTTCATACCAGCCGCCGGCAGCGCTGGCCAGCCAGACCTGGATCCACGCCAGCAATTCCGGGTAGGCCCAGGCATAAGCGGTGCGGACCCTGTCATCCCCGGCCCACCAGGCATCCGGGTCCACGAACGGCAGCGCCTGGCCGGCCAGCATCCAGGTCCGCGCTTTGTTGCTCCACGCCAGCCAGGCATCCCAGCCGAACAGCGGCCGCAGCCAGGCCTCTTCCATGCCGATCAGGCTGCGCAGAAGAACCAGCAGCAACAGCAGGGACAGCAAAATAACCTGGCCGGTGGTCAAGGCCGGCTGCGGCCAGCCCGGCCGATGCGGCCCGCTGGGGTGCCGCCAGCCACGCCAGGCAAACACGGCCACGACCAGCGCCGGCAGCAGTGGCCACAGCCACAGGTGGTCGGGCAGCGTCTGCCAGCCCAGCCAGGACGGCACGCGCACCGTCAGGCCACAGGCAGCCAAGCCCAGCAGGGTGCCACCGCCCAGGGCGGCCAG
>CAZUZT010000051.1:5326-13234 GCA_964624575.1 uncultured Rhodanobacteraceae bacterium
GGCCGCCATCACCACCAGTTTCGGCGCCGGCTGGACCGGCGCCAGTGCCTGCTGGACCCTACCGGCTGCGGCCAGCAGGGTCTGGTCCGGCAACAGTTGCATGCGCTCTGGCAAAGGGCGATCACCATAGGCAATCGTGGTGCTGGCGTGGCGATCAGCCAAAATCATCAGCCAGCGCAGGTCCAATACCAGCCAGGCCGCCAGCGCCGCCAGCAGCACCGCGCGCAGCAGTTGGCTGTCGCGCCAGCGCAGTAGCACCACGCCAAGCAAAAGGACGCCGGCAGCCAGCACGGCCAACAGCAGCGGCAGGGGTGGGCCCTGGCGCAGTTCGATGTCCGGGCCCTGGGCATTGAGTGACCGGTAGGTCCAGTTGCCGCCGCTGAACCAGCCCTGCCAGCGCGCGGCCAGAAGGCCACTGAGCGAGGGCGCGGCCAGCTCCACATCGACCAGCGAGAACGGCCGGAAGGCGTGCGCCGACGGCACCGCCATGGCATCGGGGAACTGGGCGAAGCCGATTTCCACCACCTGGTCCTGCCAGCCGTCCAGTCCGGCCAGATTGACCGTGACGATACCGCTGCCGGGCGTTGGCACGGTCGTGATCCGGATGTCCTCGCCCTCGCCCGCGCGGCGGAAGAAGAACGACAGTTCCAGCGTGCCCGGGAAGTCCGCGAAGCGGTAGCGCAGGATCGGATACCGGGCGGTATCGACGTTGCGGATGAACAGCGTCTGCACCGCCCCTTCGGACGGCCGCATGCCCTGGACCTGCAGAGCGCCGGCATTCTCGCCACCGCTGCCGATCACCAGGTTGAAATCCCCGCCCTGCCAGGACAGTTTCTCCGCAGGGCTCCAAGGCAGGCCCGGGGTCAGCGGCACGGCCAGCAGCGCGAGCAGCCACAGCCAGGCCAGCGACAGCAGTGAAAAGGCGATCCACCCCGCCCGGCCGGGCGGAGTCCTGACCGTGGATCCGGTGTTCACGGTTGCCCGCGGCCCGCTTCCGGACCGGTTGACCCTGTGCCCGACACCCGCGATGGTCGCGGCTGCCGATGTCCCGGCCACGCACCCTGCCCGCAGCCGATCGCTGTTGGCAGCTGGCAGGGTTCGGCGGCAGCATTCCTGGCAATGCGGCTCAGGCCGGCGGAATCCGGAAAAGGCATGAAGTCACGGTGGCAAACGGGGTTGATGAGGATATCCCCGGCGCTGTCCGGATGCACCCGCAACCGGTCTTGCCGCATCAGCAATCAGGACGGTCAACGGGTGTCGGGCGCCGGGAACTGGCCAGTATGCCCGGCAGCCCCTGGGGCAACCGTGCGCCAGGTCGCATCCGCGCACCGCGCGGGACCGGACCCGATCAGCCTGGATCGACGGCGGCCGGCGCCACCACCTGCCGGCAGCACGTGAGGATCAGCCGATGCCGATCTGCCGCCGCGCCAGCTTGGCCTCGTCCGAGCGCATCAGTTCCAGCTCGCGCAGGTAATCGGTGGCCACGCCGGTGATGTACTCGCCGGAGAAGCAGGAGTCGTCCCAGTGCGTGATGTCCGGGCGATCAAGGCGTACCACGTCAATCAGGTCGTCCAGGGTCTGGTAGATCAGCCAGTCGGCACCGAGCAGGGTCTGCACTTCCTTCTTGCGCCGGCCATGGGCCACCAGTTCCCGCACCGAGGGCATGTCGATGCCGTAGATGTTGGGATGACGCACCGGCGGCGCCGCCGAGGCGAAATAGACCTTGCGGGCACCGGCATCGCGGGCCATCTGGATGATCTGCTTGGAGGTCGTGCCGCGGATGATCGAGTCATCGACCAGCAGCACCACCTTGTCCCGAAACTCCTGGCTGATGGCGTTGAGCTTGCGCCGCACCGACTTTGCCCGCTCACCCTGCCCGGGCATGATGAAGGTCCGACCGATGTAGCGGTTCTTGACGAAGCCCTCGCGGAACGGCGCCTCCAGGCGCTGCGCCAAGGCCAGCGCGGCGCTGCGTGAGGTGTCGGGGATCGGCATCACCACTTCGATGTCATGGTCGGGGCGTAGCTGCAGGATGCGCTCAGCCAGCCGCTGCCCCATCCGCACCCGCGCCTGGTAGACGGAAATGCCTTCGATGATCGAGTCCGGCCGCGCCAGATAGACATATTCAAACAGGCACGGCGCGGGCGTGCTTTCGGCGCAGGCACGCTGGTGCAACTGGCCATCCAGCGTAATCAGCACCGCCTCACCCGGGGCAATGTCTCGCAGCAGCTCGAAGCCCAGAATGTCCAGGGCGACACTTTCCGAAGCCACCGCGTATTCCATACCCTGGGCGGTCCAGCGCTGGCCCAGCACCAGCGGCCGGATGCCGTTGGGATCACGGAAGGCGACCAGGCCGTAGCCCAGCACCAGGGCGACGGCGGCATAACCGCCCTTGCAGCGGGCGTGGACCGCGCCGACCGCCTTGAAGATGTGGTCAGGGGCCAGTTCCAGCCGGTCCTGGATCGCCAGTTCATGCGCGAACACATTAAGCAGCACTTCCGAATCCGAACCGGTATTGATGTGGCGCCGGTCCTGGGCGAACAGCTGTGCGCGGATGGCGTCGGTATTGGTCAGGTTGCCGTTGTGTCCCAGGGCAATGCCGTACGGCGAGTTGACATAGAACGGCTGCGCTTCGTCGACCTCCTCGCTACCGGCGGTGGGATAGCGGCAGTGGCCGATGCCGGCGCTGCCGGTCAGTTGCGTCATGGCCTGGCCGGTGAACACGTCGCGGACCAGGCCGTTGCCCTTGTGCAGGCGCAGGCGGCGGCCATCGACGGTGGCGATGCCGGCTGCGTCCTGGCCGCGATGCTGGAGGACGGTCAGGCCGTCGTAGAGCGCACCGGCAACATCCGATTTGCCGACGATTCCGATGATGCCGCACATGGCGCTAGCCCCTGTTGGGTGATCAGTTGGATTCCGGCGGCGTTGCCGCTGCCGGAAGTGCATTGCCGGCCGCATCCTGGACCGGTTCCGGGCGCAGGTCCTGCAACATCTGCGCGGTATGCGGCAACTGCTCGCGCAGCCATTGCGCCGCCGGTTCAAATTGCGGAATCAGCTGTGATTCCTGCCACCACGGATCCTGCGGCATCGGTGTATAACCCAGCACCAGGATCACAGCGGCAATGATGGCCACACCACGCAGCAGGCCAAAACCCAGGCCAAACAGCCGGTCGGTGCCACTCAGACCGGACGTGCGCACCGCCTGGCCGATCGCCCAGGTGAGCAGGCTGCCGACGACCAGCACCAGCAGGAAGACCGACACATGGCCCAGCGCGATCCGCGCCGAGGGCAATTCGATCCAGGCCTGGAACAGCTTGGCGACCTGGTGTCCGAACATGATTGCGGCGACGATCGCCGCCAGCCAGACGGCCAGCGACATCGCCTCCCGGATCAGGCCGCGCCACAGGCCGATCAAGACCGACAGGGCAATGATCGCGACGATGATCCAGTCGGCGGCAGTCATGCGCCAGGGCTGCCCGGATCAGTCGGCGTGCGCGACGATGAGGGCATCGGCCAGGCCCTGGGCGCTGCGCAATTGCTGGCGCTGGCTCTCGGCCTCGGTCCGGCGCACATACGGGCCGACACGGACGACATGGGAGTTGCCCCGGGCCTCGACGAAGGCCGGGAAGCCGGCCTGACGCAGGCGCTCGCTGAGTTGGCGGGCATTGGCCTGTTCACCGAAGGCGCCGACCTGCACCGCCCAGGCACCGGAGCGGCTGCTGGTGGCATCCTGCGGCGGCTGGCTGCCGCCGGCTGCGCCATCAAGCTCGACCACTTCCGGCTTGGCATCGGGCACGGCGGCAATCAACTGCTGGCGGGCCTGTTCGGCGCGGGCGCGGGTGGCATAGGGTCCGGTGCGCAGCCGGGTCAGGTTGCCGGCACTTTCCCGCTGCACCTGGAAGCCGCGACCCTGGGCGGCGTTGACCACGCGCTCGACATTGGCCGCCTGGCCGTAGCCGCCCAGGCTGACCCAGAACCGGCCATCGGCACTGGTGGCCACCGGCGCGCTTGCCGGCGCCGTGCTTACCGGCGGCGTCGTGGCCGGCGCCGTGCTGCCGGTGTCGGCGGTTGCCGGCGCCGATGTCGACGGTGTTGGTGTGGATTGTGCCGGCGAAGGGGCCGGCGCGGGCGCCGATGGCGCCGCCTCGGGCGTACCCGCCGGGACGTGGTCCGTGCCCTCGGTGCCCGGCCCGGCGATGATGTCGACCGGAGCGACCCGGTCGGCTTCGGCGACTTCGGGCGTCAGCGGCAGAATGGTCCGGCGCATGTCCGGATCCGGCGCCTGCGGAATCTCCAGCGAACGGATCTGGCTGGCCTGCTGCGCCGGCGGCTCGCTGCTGAGCAGGATGGGCAGAATGATCGCCGCGGCGACGATCAGGACGGAAGCGCCGATCAGGCGATTTCTCAGGGTCGGATCCATGGCGGCGATTATATCCCCCTTGCACAGGCTGTCCGGGCAGAGCCGTTGACCACAGCGAGCGGTCGATGCAAACGGTTCATGCAGTGGCTTCAAGAACCTGCGCGGCGGTGAAGAACGAGCCGTAGGCGAGCACCCGGCCTTCGCTTCCGGCCGCCTCGCGTGCGCCGGCCAGTGCCGCGGCGAAGCTGGCATAACTGTAGCAGCGGCCAGCGCCAATCAGCGGGGCCAGGCGTTGTGCAAGGGCATCGACTGACAGCCCGCGCGGCGTCACCTGCGCCAGCCCGGCCAGGTGCCAGCCGGACGACAGTGGCAACAGCGGCGCCACGATACCGGCCAGATCCTTGTCTTCCAAGGCCGAGAACACCACTTCGGTGCGCGCCGGTGGCAGCTGCCGCAGCCAATCCGCAAGCACCTGGGCCGCCTGCGGGTTGTGGCCGATGTCCAGCCACAGATCCGGGGCGCGCGCCAGCCGTTGCAGACGACCGGGCAGCCGGGCCCGGGCAAGTCCGGCCGCGGCTGCGGGCAGCGAAAGCCCGGCTTGCGCAGCCGATGCCGGATCGCCTCCGGCTCCGATTGCCAACCCCGGCAACACGGCCAGGGCCGCCAGGGCACTGGCGGCGTTGTCCCACTGGCACGGCGCCGGCAATGGCAGCGCCGCCGGCAGTGGCAGGGCCGGCCCGTCACCGCAACGGAACGACCGGCCCTGATCGCTGGCGACCCAGTCGAAATCACGGCCCAGCCTGAGCACCCGGGCACCGATCGCCGAGGCCGTGGCCAGCAGTGACGGCTCGGCATCGCGCTCGCCGACGATCAGCGGCCGGCCGGCACGGGCGATACCGGCCTTTTCCCGGCCCACCGAGGCCCGGTCGTGGCCCAGCCACTGGCCATGATCCAGCGCCACCGTGGTGACGATGCCGACATCGGCATCGATGATGTTGACCGCATCCAGGCGTCCGCCCAGACCGACCTCGAGGATGGCCAGATCCAGCCCGGCCCCGGCCATCACGACAAACGCCGCCAAGGTTCCCACCTCGAACCAGGTCAGGCGCTCCTCGCCCCGCCGGGCCTGGATCTGCTCGAACGCGGCAATGATTGCCTCGTCCGATGCCGGCACGCCGGCCAGGGTGATGCGCTCGTTGTAGCGCAGCAGGTGGGGCGAGGTGTAGCAGCCGGTGCGCAGGCCGGCGGCGCGCGCGGCGGCATCCAGGAAGGTCACCGTCGAACCCTTGCCATTGGTGCCGGCGACCGTGATCAACCGCGGCGCCGGTCGCGGCGAGCCCAGGCGCTGCCAGACCCGGGCGACGCGCTCCAGGCCCAGGTCGATCTTCTGCGGGTGGGCCTGCTCGATCCGGGCCAACCAGTCCTCAAGGCTTGCAGTCATTGGGGCAGGCTTCTTCATCGGCGGATGGGGGGTCGCAAGCAGTGCTCACAATCCAGCGGGAAATCTGATGCTGTGCTCGCGCCTCCCTGGAAGGAACGCTGGGGAGGATGCTGCGGCGCGGTATCGACGCAGGCTCTTTCGCCGCGTGCTTCGCACCCGGCGCATCCCCCTCAATCCCCCATCGCGCGCGAAGGGGGAAGCAAATCCTTCAGTTGTGAGCATAGGGGTCGGGGACGCTCATGCCGCCTCCAGCCGGACGCCCTCGCCGGCTACCGGCGCCGTCCACTGGCTGCACGACAGACCGGCCGTGGCGAAACCCCCGGTCATCGCCTGCGCCACACGCCCGGCCATGTCCTGGCCGCGGCACCAAGCGAAGATGCTGGGTCCGGCGCCGCTGATGCTGGCGCCCAGGGCACCGGCCGCCAGCGCCGCCTGTTTGACCCGGGCAAAGCCGGGGATCAGCGGCGCCCGGCGCGGCTCCACCAGGACATCACGCAGACCTTGGGCAATCAACCCGTAGTCCTCGCGCTGGCAGCCGGACAGGAACAGCGCCAGCGCCGTGGTCTGGCTGACAATATCGGCCAGTGGCCACGGCGTCTCCAGGACGGCGCGGGACTGCCGTGTCGCCAGGCGCTGGTGCGGCCAGACCAGGACGCAGAACAGGTCGGTCGGGACATCCAGCCGGATCAGGCGCCCGGGCGTGGCCAGGACCAGGCCGCCAAGCAGTTGCGAGCCGACGTTGTCGCCGGTCCGGGCACCGGCGGCGACCTCTTCGCCGTCGAGCGCGTGGCGATACAGTTCGGGCAGCGGCAGCGGCGCCGGCAGCAGGGCGTTGGCAGCGGCCGCAGCCGCCACGGCCGATGCCGCCGAACCGCCCATGCCGGCGGCCAGCGGGATGGCCTTGAACAGTTCCAGGTCGACGCCCATGTCCGGCGCCCGCGCCGCCAGCAGCGACTGCACCGCCCGCCCCGCGGTGTTGGCCTCGATGGCCAGCGGCAACTCATCGTCGGCGCCGTGGATGGCGACGATGCGCACGCCCGGCCGGTCACTGCGCGTGGCCACTACCCGGTCGCGCGGACCTTCCAGGCTGTGGCCAAGCAGGTCGAAACCGACGCCGACATTGCCGACCGATGCCGGCGCCGACGCCTGCGCCCTGGTTGCCGGGCCCACGCTGCCGCCGGGGTCAGGCGAACGGATCGTGCAGGATGATGTTGGCGTCGCGCTCCGGCCCGGTCGAGACCATGGCCAGCGGGCAACCGGCCAGTTCTTCCAGTGCCCGCAGGTAGGCGCGCGCAGCCGGCGGCAGCTGTTCCCAGCGGGTGATGCCGTGGGTGGATTCCTGCCAGCCCGGGAACTCCAGGTAAACCGGCGTGCATTCCTCCCAGCCGGCGGCGTCCAGCGGCGCGTACTCGGTGCGCTTGTCGCGGTATTCGTAGGCGATGCAGATCTTCAGCCGTTCGAAACCGTCGAGCACATCAAGCTTGGTGATGCACAGGCCGCTGATGCCGTTGATCGCCACCGCCCGCTTCAGCGCGACGATGTCGATCCAGCCGCAGCGGCGCGGCCGGCCGGTGGTGGCGCCATATTCCTGGCCGCGGTCGCGCAGGCGCTGGCCGACGTCGTCATCAAGCTCGGTCGGGAACGGGCCGCTGCCGACGCGGGTGGCATAGGCCTTGGCGATGCCGAGCACGTAGTCGATGGCATCGGCGCCAACACCGGTGCCGGCCAGGGCGCCGCCGACCGTGGTGTTGGATGAGGTGACATAGGGATAGGTGCCGTGGTCGATATCCAAAAGCGAGCCCTGGGCGCCCTCGAACAGCACCCGTTTTCCTTCCCGGCGCAGCTCATGGAGGATGCCGGCAACATCGGACTTCATCGGCTCGACGTACTCACCGAACGCCAGCGCCTCGTCGAGCACCTGCTGGTAATCGACCGGATCGGTTTCCAGATACCGGGTAAGGACGAAGTTGTGGTAATCCATCGCCGTGCGCAGTTGCTCGGCCAGCTGTTCGGGATAATGCAGGTCGGCCACGCGCAGGCCACGGCGCGCCGCCTTGTCCTCGTAGGCCGGGCCGATGCCGCGGCCGGTGGTGCCGATCGCCTTGCC
>CAZUZT010000052.1:0-12982 GCA_964624575.1 uncultured Rhodanobacteraceae bacterium
TCGCGCAGGGCGGTCAGGAAGCTGCGATCGGGCAGCGGATCATCGGCATCGGCCGGCAGCCAGCGGCGGACCATGCCCGTGGCGACATCCAGCTCGGCGATCGGCGAGGAGCCATGCACCACCACCCACAGTCGGCCATCCCGATCACGATTGACCATCTGCACCCGGCTGCCGGGCAGCCCGGCCGGATTGTCCGGGTCGGCCAGGTAGGCGCGCACCGCACGCCAGCGCGGCACCAGCTGGGCGACGCCGCCGCCGAGCGAAGAAAACCACAGGCTGCCCTCGTCATCGCGCAGCGCGTCGGTGATCCGCGGCTCCTGCAGCACCAGGGCCCGCCCCGGCCGGGCGCGATGGATCACCATCTCGCCGGTGGCCGGGTGCCAGCGCCGGATGCTGCTGTAGCTGGCATACCACAGGGCGCCATCGGGTTCGGCGGTCAGCGCGGTGCCGCCAATGGCCGCCAGTGCCCTTGGCGGCAGCGGTGGCAGCGGTCCGTCCGGGGCCGTGGCCAGCCCGCGCATGCCGGTCGAGGAGGCCAGCCACAGGTGTTCGCCGGCCGGCAGGATGCCATTGATGTTGACCAGGGCCGGCAGACCGTCCTGGTCGGGGATCGGGAACGCCTGGAAGTGATCCTCGGCGGCGCCGATGCGATAGCGGCACAGGCCACGCGAGGTGCCGATCCACAGGTGGCTGCCTTGCCGCTGCAGCGACAGGATATGGTCGCCACACAGACTTCCAGCGCGTTCGGGGTTGTGCTGCCAGCGCCGGAACCGTGGCCCGTCCTGCATGTGGATCAGGCCGGTGCCGAAGCCGCCCAGCCACAGGCCGCCCTCGCCATCGCCGGCCATGGCCCAGATCCGGTTGCCGGGCAGGCTGTCGGGGTCATCGGGGTCATGGCGCCAGTGGTCGAAGCCCTCATCGGTCGACCGGTAGCGGATCAGCCCCTGGTTCATCGGCGCCGCCCAGACCTGGTTGTGCTCGTCGACCAGCAGGTCTTCGACGATGTTGGCCGGCAGGCTGGCCGGATCATCCGGATCGTTGTGCCAGACCCGGAAACCGATGCCGTCGTAGCGGGCCAGCCCATCCAGGGTCGCCAGCCAGATGTTGCCGTGGGCATCCTTGGCCAGCTTGTTGACCGAGCTGGAAGGCAGGCCATGGCGCGTGCCCAGGATGCGGAACAGCGGCCGTTCTGGCAGGGACTGGAACTGCACCGGGCCATCGCCGCTGCCTGCCGCAGGCGCAGCCGACAGCACTGGCCAGGAAGAATCATCCGCTGCGGGCGGCAGGGTGGCGGCGCGCGCCAGACCGGAAACGGCGAGCAGCAGACAGGCTACCAGCACGATCACGGCCCCCGTCTGACCCGGATTGCCAGCAAACCGGTGCGTGGCGTGTGCCACCGGTGACCGGCTCAGGGCGGCCGGAGCCAGGCCCGACGTCGAAAGCAGACGGATGGACGCTGCCCGAATGTACTTTGGGCAGCCGGCTGGCAAGCGCGTGACGACCATCGGCATCCCCTCGTGATCGGCCGTGATTGTGGACAAGCCTACGTGCTTGCCCGGTCGCCGCCAAGCCCGGTTGCCGCCACGCCCCACCGATGACGCTGTTCTTCCAGCGCCTGCCGCCTGTCGCTTGCCGCCGCATCCGGGCGCGCGCAGGGAGCGCGCGCCGTGGTCATTGCGGCCGCTGCCGGTTCAACCGTGGTAGGGCGCGCTGAGCTCGTGCACGGCGCTGACCAGGGCGCCCAGGTGCTCGGGCGGCACGCCGGGGGTGATGCCATGGCCCAGGTTGAAGACATGGCCGTGGCCCCGGCCATAATCGGCCAGCACGCGCCCGACCTCGGCGCGGATCGCCTCCGGGTTGGCGTACAGCAGGGTCGGATCGAAGTTGCCCTGCAGGGCAACGCGGTCGCCGGTCAGCTCGCGGGCGTGGGCCAGACTGATGGTCCAGTCCAGTCCCAGGGCATCGGCGCCGATATCAGCCAGCGCCGGCAAATGGGTGTTGGCGCCCTTGGAGAACATGATCAGCGGCGTGCGGGCATCGCCTTCGCCCAGGTCCAGTCCTTCGGCAATCCGGGCCAGATGGCGCAGCGAGAACTCCCGGAAATGCGCCGGCGGCAGGATGCCGCCCCAGGAATCAAACACCATCAGGGCCTGGGCGCCGGCCCGGTGCTGGGCCGCCAGGTAGGTGATGACCGATTCGGTGAGCACGTCCAGCAGTTCATGCA
Organism: uncultured Rhodanobacteraceae bacterium; assembly: GCA_964624575.1. Lineage (GTDB taxonomy): Bacteria > Pseudomonadota > Gammaproteobacteria > Xanthomonadales > UBA2363 > Pseudofulvimonas. Next base: position 2,225 of record CAZUZT010000052.1, read on the forward strand.
TCAGCGCCGGCTGCTCGGCGAGCAGGGCCTTGCTGCGCCGGAAATCGGTGCCGCCCTTGCCCTCGATCATGTAGCAGGCCAGGGTCCAGGGGCTGCCGGCAAAGCCGATCAAGGGCACCTTGCCGGCCAGCTCCTGGCGGATCAGGCGCACGGCCGCCGGCACATAGGCCAGTTCGTCTTCGGGATCGGGGACCGACAGCGCGCGGATCTGTTCGGCGCTGCGCAGCGGCCGCTGGAAGCGCGGGCCTTCGCCTTCGACGAAGTCCAGGCCCAGGCCCATGGCATCGGGGATGGTCAGGATGTCGGAGAACAGGATCGCCGCGTCCAGCGGGAACCGTGCCAGCGGCTGCAACGTCACCTCGCAGGCCAGTTCCGGATTGCGGCACAGGTTCATGAAGCTGCCGGCCCGGGCCCGGGCCGCCCGGTATTCGGGCAGGTAGCGGCCGGCCTGTCGCATTATCCAGACCGGCGTGCGGTCCACCGGCTGTCGGCGCAGGGCCCGCAGGAAACGGTCATTGGCAAGGGCGTTGTTGTCAGTCATGGAATGATCGCTGTAGGGCAGGTTGAAGACGGGATCAGGCCGGCCGCGGCGGTCGCTCGCCCTCGGCCCAGGTGATGCGCATGCCGCGGCGGATTTCCCGGTCGCGGGCGGTCTCGAACGCGGCGATGGCGCTGTCCAGGTCCAGGTGTACGCTGCGCCGGATCCGGCTGCGGCCGCCCAGTTCGCCGGTCTCGCACAGCAGCAGGTAGCCGCCGAGCAGGTCCGGTTGCAGGGTCAGGCGGCAGAAGGTGGACGGCGCGCCGGCGGCCGGCGGCTGCTGCAGGAGCATGCGCATGCGCCTAGTTTAGCCCTTGCCCCGGATTTCCGGACGATCCCCGGTCCGTCGCCAGAGTCGGGGCGCCGCCATTGCTGTGGTCGGCGAGCACATCCAGGATCTGGGCATCGCTGGCCTGGCCGCTGACCACGGCCTGGCCGATGCCGCGCCACAGCACCAGGCGCAGGCCGGCGGCGCTGGCCTTCTTGTCCAGGCGCATGTGTTGCAGCAGCGTTGCCGGAGCGATTGTCGGCGCGGCCCGCACCGGCAGGCCCAGCGCCGTCAGCAGCCGGGCCAGGCGTTCGCCGTCGGCGGCCGGCGCCAGCCCCAGGTTGCCGCTCAACTGCGCTGCCTGCAGCATGCCGATCGCCACCGCCTCGCCATGCAGGTAGCGCCGGTAGCCGGTGGCCGTTTCCAGGGCGTGGCCGAAGGTATGGCCGAAATTGAGCAGGGCACGCTCGCCGGCCTCGCGCTCATCCCGGGCGACGATCCCCGCCTTGTGCCGGATGCTGGTGGCGATGGCCTGGGTCAGGGCGGCCGGATTGCGCGCCAGCAGGGCCGCGGCATGGGCCTCCAGCCAATCAAAGAACTTCGCATCGCCGATCGCGGCGTACTTGACCACTTCGGCCAGGCCGGCGCGCAATTCGCGGTCGGGCAGGGTGGCCAGGGTGTCGATATCGGCGATCACAGCAGTCGGCTGGTGGAAGGCGCCAACCAGGTTCTTGCCCTGGGCCAGGTTGATGCCGGTTTTGCCGCCGACCGAAGAATCCACCATGGCCAGCAGGGTGGTCGGTACCTGGACAAAACCGATGCCGCGCATCCAGCAGGCGGCGGCGAAGCCGGCCAGGTCGCCGATCACGCCGCCGCCCAGGGCAATGATCACGCTGTCGCGGCGGGCGCCCAGGGTGGCCAGCGCCTGGAAGATGTCCTCGCAACTGGTCAATGATTTGCTGGCTTCGCCGGCAGGCACGACCAGCCGCGCCAGGCTGCGCTGATCGGCGCCGGGCAGCTCGGCCAACAGCCGTTGCAGCGCGCGCCCGTACAGGTCGATGACGGTGTCGTCGCTGACCAGCAGGATTTGTCGGCCGGGAAAAAGGCCGGTCCAACTGGACGGGTCGGACACCAGGCCGCTGCCGATGGCCACGCGATAGCTGCCGCCGGGCAGCACCACATCGATCTGCACCCTCATTGGCCCGCTCCGGCAGCGGCGGGATCCTGGCAGCCGGCCAATTTGGCGGCCAGGTTGGCGGCGATGGCCGCCGGGCGGCCCCGGCCGGAAGGGCAGACCAGATCGGCCAGCTCGTGGTAGAAACCGTGCCGCTCGTGCGCCAGCCGTTCCAGTTCCCGGCGCCGGTCCCGAACCTGCAGCAACGGCCGCTGGCGGTCGCGTGCCAGGCGCAGCATCTGCTCCTGGACGGTGATCGACAGCAGCACGATGCAGGCCCGGGCGCGCAGCGCCGCGCGATTCTCTGCCCGGACCACGATGCCGCCACCGCAGGCGATGACCGAGGGCTCGGGCAGGGCCAGTGCCTGGGCCAGTGCCCTGCTCTCCCGGTCGCGGAAGCCGTCTTCGCCTTCCAGCTCGAAGATCAGCGCGATATCGGCACCGGCGCTGGTCTCGATCCGGTGATCCAGGTCGATGAAATCCCGCGCCAGGGTCTGCGCCAGCAACCGGCCGATGCTGCTCTTGCCGGCGCCCATCGGCCCGATCAGGGCCAGGTGGCGCGATGCCGCCAGGGCGGCGCCGGCAACCGGACGGGGAGCGGAATCAACAGGCATGGCTGGCGAAGGAAAGGCAAAACAGGGGTGTGCAGTATGCGTCACTTCGTTCGTGCCCGAGCGCTGGCGGCCACCGGGCCTGCGCTACACTTTCGTCATGCTGCGCTTTACTGTCCTTTTCCTGCTCCTGCTGGTCGGGCTGTTCGTCCTGTGCCTGCTGCCGGTGGCCGAGCGCCATTTCGTCGAACCATTCACCGCCGGCCTGGCCAGCATCTGCACCGGCCTGGTGTCGATGTTCGATGCCAACGTCCTCACCTACGGCAAGATCATCCAGAGCACCAGCAACGGCTTTGCCATCTCGATCGAGCGTGGTTGCAACGGCATCGAGGCGATGATCGTGCTGACCGCGGCGGTGCTGGCGTTCCCGGCGCCGTGGAAGCATCGTCTGGCCGGCCTGGCGATCGGCTTTGTCGCCATCCAGGGACTCAACCTGGTGCGCATCATCAGCCTGTTCTACCTGGGCCAGTGGAGCATGACCGCGTTCGAGTGGTTCCACCTGTACATCTGGCAGGCGCTGATCATCCTGGATGCGCTGGTCGTCTGGCTGATCTGGCTGAAATACCTGCCGCCCAGGACGCAGGCCACGGTGGCTGCCGCCTGACCGCACCCGGGTCAGGCATTTTTGACATGGCCGTGGCACCTTGCCTGTGTATGCTTGGTCGGGCACTTTGGTGCGCTACCGCTGTCCAAGCCCTGCTGCTAGTCTGCGGGGGCAGGACAACAAACTGATTACAAAGGAGTCAGCATGTCAAACCAAGTCGCGAAAGTCATCGAGTTGTTCTCATCCTCCACAACCAGCATCGAAGATGCGGTGGAGCGGGGTCTGGCCAAGGCCGCACAGAGCGTGAAGGGCATCAAGGGTGCCTGGGTCAACGATATCAAGGTGACCACCGACAGCGCCGGCAAGGTCGCCGAATGGCGGGTCAGCCTGAAGATCACCTTCGTGGTTGACTGACCGCTGTCTGAAAAAGGCCTGTGATCATGGGGGGACCGGCGCAGCTGGCGATCGGTTTGATTGAGGATGATCCCGACCAGTGCGATCTGATTTCGCACTGGTTGCTGTCGGCCGGCTACCGTTGCCACAGTTATGGCACGGTGGCCGAGTTCCGGCGCAGCCATGGTCGCCACCATTGCGACCTGTTGCTGCTGGACTGGGAGCTTCCCGATGGTGACGGCCTGAGCCTGCTGGAGGAAATCCGGCAGGAACCGTCGACCTCGTCGACGCCGGTACTGATGCTGACCGTACGCGCCGACGAAACCGATATCGTCCAGGCCCTGCGCGTCGGTGCCGACGATTACATCGTCAAGCCCGCCATCCGTGCCGTGCTGCTGGCACGGATGGCGGCCGTCCTGCGCCGCAGCCAGGGCAATGCCGAGGTCGAACCGCTCGACCTGTCTCCCTATCGTTTCGATACCGCCCTGGCGCGGGTCAGCGTCGATGACCGCGACGCCGACCTGACCCAGCGCGAGTTCGATCTGGCCCTGTACCTGTTCCGGCGCCACGGCCGCGTCGTCAGCCGCGAGGCGCTGCTGGAAAACGTCTGGATGATCGCCGCCAATGTCCCGACCCGCACCGTCGATACCCACATCAGCCGCCTGCGGCGCAAGCTGGAGCTGGATGGCAGCCATGGCTGGCGCCTGGTGGCCGTCTATCAGCACGGCTACCGCCTGGAGCGGCACAACGCCGGTGGCGACTGAGCACCGCCGGACCGGTCGGGCACAGCGGACCACGTCATGATGAAAGTCTTGAACCTCATGCCGGGCATGCCGCAAGCCCGGTCCCCGCTGGGCGGGCCATGAGCGCCGCCATGGATCCGGCCCTGCCCGGGCCGCTGTCCGATGCCGTGGTGGCGCAATTCCATCAACTGATGGCCCGGGCAATCGCGGCCGGCGAACCCGAGCCGACGGCGATGAGCCTGGCCACCACCGGTGACGGCCCCCGGCCCTCGGTGCGCATCGTGCTGCTCAAGCACCTGGACCGTGATGGCCTGGTCTTCTACACCAACACCCTCAGCCGCAAGGGCCGGCAATTGGCCGGCCATCCCTGGGCGGCCACGGCCATGCACTGGAAGCACCTGGATCTGCAGGTGCAGGTGCGCAGCGAAGGCCGGGTCGAGCCGGTCAGCGAGGACGAGGCCGATGCCTACTTCCAGTCGCGGCCGCGGGGCAGCCAGATCGGTGCCTGGGCGTCCCTGCAATCCGAGCCGCTGGCCGATCCGGCGCAGTTCCAGCAGCGCATCGACGAGGCCAGCGCCCGCTTCGGCGATGGCACGGTGCCGCGGCCGCCGCACTGGTCGGGCTACCGCCTGCGGCCGGACCGGCTCGAGTTCTGGTTCGGCCGGCCCTACCGGCTGCACGAACGCATCGTCCATCTCTGGCAGGACGGCGCCTGGCGGGAATCCCGGCTGTATCCTTGAAGTTCCAGGCCGCGCCGTACCGACACGGGAACCCGCCCCGGCGACCATGGTCGATCAGGACCGGCCCGTCCCGTGGCAGGTATCCGGCAAGTCCGGCTGCTGGCCGGGGTGCACCTGTGCCGGTGCCGCCGGCAGTCCTGCAACCGGTGGCCCTGACCGCTCCTCCCGGTCCGGCGCCACCAGCCCCGGCGGGTGATTTTTCAAAAACGCAGCTTGAAGGTATCCACCCATGACCCACCGCATCGCTTTCCTGCTGGCTGCCGCCCTGGTGCTGGCTGCCTGCTCACCGGCTACCGAGCACACATCGGCGACCACCCCGGCGACCCCGTTGCCGATCGCCGCCGACGGTGATGTCACGATCGCCCGGGTGCAGGGTGTGGAGATCACCCAGGCCTGGCTGGAAGCCATGGCCCGCGCCCGCAACCTGGATCTGGCCGATCCCGAGCAGCGTGGCCGGGCCCTGGACGAGTTGGTTGAATACCTGGTGCTGGTTGAGCACACCCGGCGCAATCCCGTCCCGGATTCGGCCGCCGCCCTGGCCGACATCGAACTCAATGCCCTGGCCGCACGCGCCAGCGCCATCCTGGCCAACCTCAATCGCGAACCGGACGAAGCCACCCTGCGCGCCGAATATGACCAGCAGGCGCAGATCAACGGCGACCGCGAATTCCAGGTCGCGCACCTGCTATTCACGGAGGCCGGGCCGGCGCAGGCCGCCAGCCAGGCGGTGCATGGCGGCCAGGCCTTCGAACAGGTAATGGCCGGCTGGCGCGACCAGGCGCAGCAGGCGGTGGATCTGGGCTGGGTGAAACTGGGCCAATTGCCGCCCGAGTTCGCCGACCAGCTGCGCACGATGGACGCCGGCCAGAGCGCGCCCGAGCCGGTGCAGACTGCCTACGGCTGGCATGTCATCCATGTCCAGGACACCCGTCCGTTCCAGCCGGTGCCCTACGAGCAGGTCCGCGAAGGCATCCGCCGCATGCTCGTCGCCCAGCAGGGCCGCAGCATGATCGAATCGCTCAAGGCCCAGGCCACGATCGAGGTGGCGACGAATTGATTGGTGGCGCGGGTCGGCGTCCAGCCCGGCGATTCTTGGCCGGTGGGGCAGGCGCAGTCGCCGCCGGTGGCGTTGATATGGCGCTGATATACTGCCCGGCTTGATTTTCCAGCCGCGGTCCAGGCCCGGCCCAACTCCGGTCCATGGCCGGCGCATCCGCGGCGACCGGCGCTGCGGTGCGGCTACCGATGACTCCCTGAGGCATATCGCCCATGCGCCTAAGCACCATCAAGCTGGCGGGCTTCAAGTCCTTTGTCGATCCGACCACGCTGCACCTGCCGACCAACCTGACCGCGGTGGTCGGCCCCAATGGTTGCGGCAAATCCAACATCATCGACGCCATCCGCTGGGTGATGGGCGAAAGTGCCGCCAGCCGCCTGCGCGGTGATTCGCTCACCGATGTCATCTTCTCCGGCTCCAGCGCGCGCAAGCCGGTGGGCACGGCCACGGTCGAGCTGATTTTCGACAACTCCGATGGCGCCATCGTCGGCGAGTACGCCCAGTATGCGGAGATCTCGGTCAAGCGCACCGTCACCCGCGATGGCAGCTCGACCTATTTCCTCAACGGCACCCGCTGCCGGCGCCGCGACATCACCGACCTGTTCCTGGGCACCGGCCTGGGCGCGCGCAGCTACGCGATCATCGAGCAGGGCATGATTTCGGAGATCATCGAGGCCGCCCCCGAACAGTTGCGCGTGCACCTGGAAGAAGCCGCCGGCATTTCCAAGTACAAGGAACGCCGGCGCGAGACCGAAAACCGGATCCGCCACACGCGCGAGAACCTGGAGCGCCTGGACGACCTGCGCGAGGAGATCGGCAAGCAGATCGACCACCTCAACCGGCAGGCCCGGGCCGCCGAACGCTGGCAGGAACTGAAGCAGCGCCAGGCACTTCGGCAGGCCGAACTGAAAGCGCTGGAACTGCGCCAGGTCCAGGCCGACCTGCTCGGTCAGCAACAGGCGCTGGCCGCGCAGGAAACCGAACTGGAGCGGATCGTCGCCGACCAGCGCCGGGTCGAGAATGCGCTGGAAACCGTGCATTCCGCCCAGGCCCAGGCCGGCACCCGGTTCAACCAGGTACAGGCCGAAAGCTACCGGGTCGCCGGCGATATCGCGCGCTTCGAACAGACTCTGGAGCACCAGCGCGAGCTGGTCGCCCGGCTGGAGCGCCAGCAGCAGGAGACCGGCCAGAACCTGGCCGAGATCGATGGCCATATCGCCGCCGACCGCAGCCAGATGCAGGCGCTGGGCGGGCAGATCGCCGAAAGCGACCCCCGGCTGGAAACCGCCCGCGAGCAGGCGCAGGCGGCCGGCGACGCCCTGTCCGGGGCGGAAGGTGCGCTGACCGACTGGCAGGCCCGCTACACCGCGCACGCCGCCGAGGCCGCCGAATCCTCGCGTGCGGCCGAGGTCGAGCGCGCCCGTATCGAACTGCTTGATCGCCAGTGCCTGGATGCCGACCGGCGCCTGGCCCTGCTGGCCGAGGAAGCCGAACGCAACCAGGTCCAGACCCTGGCCACCGGACTGGCGCAGACGCGCGAAGAAGAAGCCGCGCTGCGTACGCAACTGGAACAGGCCACCACCACGCTGGAGCAGTTGCGGGCGGCATTCGCCGCAGTTGAAGGCGACGAGCAGCAACATCAGCAGGCACTGGCTGAAAGCCGCAAGCAGGAGCAATCCCTGCGTGGCCGGCTGGCCTCGCTGGAAGCCCTGCAACATGCCGCCCTGGGTGAGGACCAGCCCGAACGCAAAGCCATGCTCGCCGAACTGGGTCTTGCCGGTGGCCAGCGCCTGGGCGAGGCCCTGCAGGTGGAATCCGGCTGGGAAGCCGCGGTGGAAACGGTGCTGTCAGGCTGGCTGGATGCCGCCATCCAGGACAATCCCGGCGCCTTTGGCCAGGCCCTGGATGAGCAGTCCGGGCACGGCCTGACCGTGATCGCACCGGCGGCCGCTGGCGCCACCCAGGCCGAAGACCCCGCCAACGCCGGTGCCGGCCAGGAGAACCTGGCAAGCAAGGTCCGCGGCCCGGCGGCGGCCCGGGCATTGCTCGCACGCGTCGGCATTGCGCCGGACCTGGCCTCGGCCCGGCAGCGCACCGCTTCCCTGGCACCGGGCCAGTCCCTGATCACCCCCGGTGGCCTCTGGCTGGGACCGGATTTCGTCCGCACCGTGCGCGGCGACAGCGCCCAGGCCGGCGTTCTGGCGCGCGAGGCCGAGCTGGTCAGTGTCCGCGCCGAGCTGGCGCAGCTGGGCCAGCGCCAGGCCAACGTGGAGCAGCAGCTGGTGGTCGTGAAAGAGCGCAAGCGCGATGCCGAGATCGCCCGCGACGACGGCCAGCGTGCGCTGTACCAAAGCCACCGGGCCCTGAGCGAGATTGCCGGCCGCCTGAGCAGCGGCCAGGAACGGCTGGAGAATGCCCGGCAGCGGCAGGAACAGATGGCCGAGGAAAGCACTCGGCTCAAGGCCCAGTTGGCCAGCGACCAGGAAACGGTCAAGGCCGGCCGTGGCCGCCTGGAACAGGCGCTGGCGCGGATGGCCGAACTGGATCGTGCCCGGGCCGCGCTGGATGACGAACGCCAGCAACTGCTGGCACGGCGCGAAGACCTGCGTGCCGCCGCCGACCGCAGCCGCGGCGAGTTGCACGCCATCGACCGGGAGCTTGAAGCCCGGCGTTCGGCGCTGGCCTCGCTGACCCAGGCCTTGAATCGACTGGAAGGCCAGCGCAGCCAATTACACGAGCGGGCCGGGCTGCTGGCCGAGCAAATCACTCAGGCACAGGCACCGCAATCGGATCTGGTCGCCGCCCGCGAAGCCGCCCTGGCCCAGCGCCTGGTGGTGGACAAGGATCTGGCCGCCGCGCGCGAGGCACTGGAAGCCGGCGAAACCGAGTTCCGCCAGCTCGAGCAAAACAGGCACCGCCTGGACCACGAATCCGGCCAGGCCCGCGAAGCCATCGGCCAGGCACGGATGCGCGTCCAGGCCCTGCAACTGCGTGCCGAAAGCCTGGACGCCGACGTAGTCGAGGCCGGCCATGATGCCCAGGAGCTGTGCAACCAGTTGCCCGACGAGGCCGATCCGGACCAGTGGGCGCGGGAACTGGCCGAGATCGACAGCCGCATCCGTCGCCTGGAGCCGGTCAACCTGGCGGCGATCCAGGAGTTTGAAGAGCAATCCAAACGCAAGGATTACCTGGATGCGCAGAACCAGGATCTGACCGAAGCCCTGGAGACGCTGGAAACTGCGATCGCCAAGATCGACCGCGAAACCCGCAGCCGTTTCAAGGACACCTTCGACCGCGTTAACGCCGGAATCCAGCAGCTGTTCCCGCGCCTGTTCGGCGGCGGCCACGCCTACCTGGAACTGGTCGGCGAGGATCTGCTCACCACCGGCGTCGCCATCATGGCGCGGCCACCGGGCAAGCGGGTGTCCAACATCTCGCTGCTGTCCGGCGGCGAGAAGGCGCTGACCGCGGTGTCGCTGGTGTTCGCCATCTTCCGCCTGAATCCGGCGCCGTTTTGCCTGCTTGACGAGGTCGACGCGCCGCTGGATGAAGCCAATGTCGGCCGTTTTTCCGAGCTGGTGAAGGAAATGAGTGATGACGTCCAGTTCGTCTGCGTCACCCACAACAAGGTCACCATGGAAGCCGCGCGCCAGTTGTGCGGGGTGACCATGCGCGAGCCCGGCGTCTCCCGCCTGGTCAGCGTCGACCTGGCCGAAGCGGCGCAGTTGGTTGGCGCCGGCTGAGTTGCTGCCGGCGGCGCTTGGCGGCAGTGGCCAGTGGCCCATGCCCGCTGACCGGCTCCCGGTGCGCGCAAACGGCTTTCCTGCAATGATTCCACCTTGCCACCTGGCCCAGGACAGGTATCAACCATGATCAACGACCAAATCGGCCTCGGCCTGCTCATCCTCGTCATCGGTTTTGCCGTGGTGCTGCCACTGGTGTACTGGTGGAGCACGCGCCGGCCACCGGCGCGCGAACAGGGCCGGATCCGCGCCAGCGGACGCACGCCGCGTATCGAGCCGGTAATTGGCGGCAACGCCGACGCCGATCAGGACAGCGGTGACGGCATCGACCACCCGCACGGGCCTGTCGAGGCTGCCAGTCCCGATGCCCTGGACGACGACCCGCCGACACCGGCTGCCGTTGCCGATGCCGGATCGCCCGAACCCGACGGCGCCATGGTCGAACCGCCTGCGCCGGACCTGGCCGCCCTGCCCGAAGCGGCGCGCTCGGATATCGGTGCCCGGCCGAACCAGAGCTTCGACCGCATCGTCAGCCTGTTCGTGCGCGCCCGCGGCGGCCATCTGCTGCGCGGCGACGATGTCATGGTGGTGGCCGAGAAGGTCGGCCTGGTCTACGGCAACATGGGCATCTTCCACCGCCTGGTCGATGGCCGCGAAAAGGATGGCCCGGTGTTCAGCATGGCCAACATCGCCAAGCCCGGCAGCTTCGACATCCGCCAGATGAGCACCCTGGAAACGCCCGGCCTGAGCTTCTTCATGACCCTGCCCGGCCCGATGCCGGCGCTGGATGCCTGGAACACCCTGTTGCCGGTGGCCCAGCGCGTGGCCCAGTTGCTGGACGCCGACCTGCTGGATGAATCGCGCAACCCGCTGGTCGAACAGGCGATCGGTTTCGTCCGCAACGAAATGCGCCAGTACGACCGCGAGCAGGACAAGCACAACATCCG
>CAZUZT010000053.1:0-4701 GCA_964624575.1 uncultured Rhodanobacteraceae bacterium
TCTTGCCCGAGCCGGTCGGGCCGGTGACCAGCACCATGCCGTAGGGCTTGTGGATCGCCTCCTGGAAAAGTTCCTTCTGCTCGGGCTCGTAGCCGAGCATGTCGATACCCATGCGCGCCGCGGCGGGGTCGAGCACGCGCAGCACCACCTTTTCGCCGAACAGCGTCGGACAGGTGCTGACACGGAAGTCGATCGAGCGGGTCTTGGACAGATTGAGCTTGATCCGGCCGTCCTGGGGCACCCGCTTTTCGGCGATATCCAGGCCCGACATCACCTTCAGCCGCGAGGACAGGCGCGGGCTGAGCTTGGATGGCGGCGCAGCCACGCTGCGCAGCACGCCATCCAGGCGGAAGCGGACACGGTAGGCGCCTTCATAGGGCTCGAAGTGGATGTCCGAAGCGCCGCGGCGGATCGCATCCAGCAGCACCTTGTTGATGAACTTGACTACCGGCGCATCGTCTTCACCGGCGGTGACGCCACTGTCCTCAGCTTCGTCCTCGCTGCCCAGGCTGAGCTGGTCCAGGCCTTCCTCGTCCTCTTCCAGGTCCGAATTGAGCAGGCTGGTATTGGCGAAGGCCTGTTCGATGGCGCGCACCAGGCTGGATTCCAGCGCCAGCAGCGGCTTGATCGTCAGCCGGGTCTGGAAGCCGAATTCATCCAGGGCACGGACGTTGGTCGGATCGCTGACGGCCACGAACAGGGTCTGTCCGCGCTGGAATACCGGCAACGCGTTGTGCTGCTCGATCAGGCGCTGCTCGACCAGCTTCAGTGGCGCGTACTTGAGGTCCAGGGCGGAGACATCGACCAGCGGCAGTCCGAACTCCAGCGCGGCCGAACCGGCCACGGCAGTGGCATCGGCCAGGTTCTTGCTGACCAGATAGCGCGACAAGGGAATCCGCGCCTTGGCGGCGGCCTCCTGGGCCTCATGGGCGGTTTTTTCGGCCAGGACGCCATCAATGACCAGGCGGCGTGCCAGGCCGCGAAGTCCGGCCATTGCCTCAGGTGCTGCTGCCATCAATGCTCTCCGTAATGAATGCCGGGCCGGTCAGCCACCTGATGTGGGTCGGCAACACTCGCCCTCAAATTCAGGATACGGAAGAAATTCGGGAGCAGCAATGGCGTGCGCGGGTCGGTGTTGCCAACCCACTCACGTTTTGCCCACAACAGCCGGCTAGTCGCTGCCGCGTGCGCAGGACAACGGTGCGCGGCACCGACGCGGCCGGCTTGGCCGGCTTGGCGCGCGCCGGCAGGGCAGGGGTTGCCCCGCCGGCGCCAACGGGAGGGTCGCAGCCGCCCGTCGTCAGTCGGCCTGCCGGCGCAGGAAGGCCGGGATGTCCAGAATGTCGTACGGCTTGTTGCCACTGCTGGCCGGAGCCTCGGCAGCCGGGCTGGCGGCGGCCGCCGTGTCGACCATGACGCTGGGGCCGGTGCCGGTGCGCAGCATGGCGGCGGGCTCGGCCTGCTCGTCGCGGTTGCGGGTCTTGACCAGGGTTGGCCGACGCGAGTTGTCCTTGCCCAGGCCCTGGCGGGCCGGGACCCGGTTCAGGCCGGTGGCGACGACGGTGACCCGGATCTCGTCACTCATGTCCATGTCGGTGGCGGTGCCGACCACGACCGTGGCGTCCTCGGAGGCGAATTCGGCGATGGTGCGGCCAACCTCGTCGAACTCGCGCAGGGTCAGGTTCGGCCCGGCGGTGATGTTGACCAGGATGCCGCAGGCGCCGGCCAGGTTGACGTCGTCCAGCAGCGGGTTGTTGATCGCCGCCTCGGCCGCGGCCTGGGCGCGGTCGTCGCCGTGGGCGCTGCCGCTGCCCATCATCGCCATGCCCATCTCGCTCATCACGGTGCGCACGTCGGCGAAGTCGACATTGATCACGCCTGGCCGGGTGATCAGGTCGGCAATGCCTTGCACCGCACCGAGCAGCACGTCGTTGGCGGCGCGGAAGGCGTTGATCATGGTGACTTCACGGCCGAGCACGCCGAGCAGTTTTTCGTTCGGTACGGTGATCAGCGAGTCGACGTACTGGGCCAGTTCCTCCACGCCCTTGTTGGCGATCTGGCTGCGGCGGTGGCCTTCGAAGCTGAACGGGCGGGTGACCACGGCCACGGTCAGGATGCCCATTTCCTTGGCCAGTTGCGCCACCACCGGCGCCGCGCCGGTGCCGGTGCCGCCACCCATGCCACAGGTGATGAACACCATGTCGGCGCCGCGCAGGGATTCGGTGATCCGCTCCCGGTCCTCCAGCGCGGCCTGGCGGCCGACCTCCGGATTGGCGCCGGCACCCAGGCCCTTGGTGACATTGGGGCCCAGCTGCAGCTGCACCTTGGCGCTGGTGTCACGCAGCGCCTGGGCATCGGTGTTCATGCCGATGAACTCCACGCCCTCGACATTGGCCTCGACCATGTGCTTGATGGCATTGCCACCACCGCCGCCGACGCCGACCACCTTGATGGCGGCATTGGCCAGCTCGCCTTCGATCAGTTCGAACATGTTGGTGTTTTCCGTTTCCATTGCGACTCTCCTGCGTTGTCCTGCCGTTGCTGCGACTTCCTGGTGACCGCTTGCGTGGCGGCCGCTCAGAACTGTTTCCGGAACCAGGCAATGGCCCGGTTCCAGGGTGAATCGGGGTGGCCCAGGGGGCTGTGCCGGCGGCCGCCCAGGAACTGGCGTGCGCCGAACATCAGCAGCCCCACGCCGGTGGCGTGGACCGGGTTGCTGACCACTTCGCCCAGGCCGTCGACGCCGTGCGGCTGGCCGAGGCGGACCGGCACCTGGAACAATTCCTCGGCCAGGTCGACCACGCCTTCCATGCAGGCGCCGCCGCCGGTGAGCACGATGCCGGCGGCGATCACGCTCTCGTAGCCGCTGCGCCGGATCTCGCCCTGCACCATCGAGAAAATCTCCTCGTAGCGGCTTTGCACCACCTGGGCGAGCATCTGCCGGGCCAGGCGCCGCGGCGGCCGGTCGCCGACGCTGGGCACCTGGATGGTTTCCTCGGCACCGGCGAGCTGGGTCAGGGCGCAGGCGTAGCGGATCTTGATGTCTTCGGCGTACTGGGTCGGGGTGCGGAAGGCCTGGGCGATGTCGTTGGTGACCAGGTCGCCGGCGATCGGCAACGAGGCGGTGTGGCGGATCGCGCCCTGGGTGTAGATCGCCAGATCCGTGGTGCCGGCACCGACATCGACCAGGCAGATGCCCAGTTCCTTTTCGTCGGCGGTGAGCACCGATTCGGCCGAGGCCAGCGGCGACAGGATCAGCTCGTCGATGGTCAGGCCACAGCGGTTGACGCATTTGCTCAGGTTCTGCCGCGCCGACAGCGCGCAGGTGATCAGGTGGGCGCGGGTTTCCAGGCGCACGCCGGACATGCCGATTGGCTCGCGGATGCCCTCCTGCTCGTCGATGGCGAACTCCTGCGGCAGCACGTGCAGGATGCTCTGGTCGCCGGGCACGGCGACGGCACGGGCGGCGTCCATCACCCGCTCGATGTCGCCGGCCGAGACTTCCTTGTCGCGGATGGCGACGGCGCCGGGCGAATTGCGGCTCTGGATGTGGTTGCCGGAAATCGAGGCATAGACCGAGCGGATCTCGCAGCCGGCCATCAGCTCGGCTTCCTCGACGGCGCGCTGGATCGACTGCACGGTCGATTCGATGTCGACCACGACACCGCGTTTCAGGCCCTTGGTGGTGTGCGAGCCGACACCGATCACCTCGATGCCTTCGCCCGGTTCATGCTCGGCGACGATCGCCACCACCTTGGAGGTGCCGATGTCCAGTCCCACCAGCAGGGCCTTGTCGGCTTTTCGGTTCATGTTGAGCGGTCCTCTTGGCGGGCCGCTGCGGGCGGCTGGCCGGATTCAGATGCCGATGCCGGCATCGCTGCCGGTTCGGTGGTGCCGGTGGCCGGCGCCGGTGGTTCATCGGCCTGCCAGGTCAGCGCATAGCCATTGGGGTAGCGCAGGTCGGCGCGCTGCAGGCGCTGATCGGGATGACCGGCAAGCAGGGCCGGCACGGTCTGGGCAAATCGCGCCAGACGTTCGTCGGCCAGGTTGCGGCCCAGCAGGATGCGGGTGCCACCGCGGCTTTCCAGTACCCAGCTGCCGCGCGCGGAAAGCTGCACGGCGGCGATGTCCAGCGGCGTGCCGCCACTGCCGGCGACACTGCGGGCGTGGAAGTTGACCACTTCGATGATCCGTTCGGCCGGGCCGGACAGGCGCGGCAGCCGTTCCAGCCCGGCCAGCGACGGCACCTGGACCAGTTCGCCGCTGCGGGTGACCACCGCGCTGTTGTTCCAGACCGCATACGGCTGGTGCTCGTGCAGGTGCACGATCACCGTCTCCGGCCAGCGCTTGCGCACCTGTGCCGAACGCACCCAGGGCAGCGCCTGCAGGGCCTGGCGCAATTCGGCCAGTGGCAGCGCGAAGAAGCCGGGCCCGGTGTGCTCGCCGACCACGGCCTGGACCTGGGCCGCGCTGGCCCGTTGCAACGGCGCGTGCAGTTCCAGTTGCCGGATCTGCCAGCGCTCGGCGGCCAGCGCGCCAGTCAGCACCGCGATCACCGGCAGGGCCAACAGGCCCAGGGCCAGGCACCAGGCGGCCAGACGGACCATGGCCCGGCCGCTGGCGCGCGCATCGGCGCCGGGACCGGCATCGCGGTCGATGTGGTGGCCGATGGTCTGGCTGCCGGTCATCGCCGATCGCTCC
>CAZUZT010000053.1:4801-12610 GCA_964624575.1 uncultured Rhodanobacteraceae bacterium
TACCACTGGCCGGCGGGAATGATGCGGATGCTGGGCAGGGCGCGGCCGGCGAGCACGGCAACGGTCAGTTCCTCGCCCTGGATCAGCTGTTCCATCAACAAGGTGCCGTCGTGGCGCGCGGCCAGGTCGGCCGCGGCCGACAGTTCGCCGGCATGGTGGACGCGGGTGATACCGACGCTGGAGCCCTCGCGCGCCGGCTTGACGATTACCGGCAAGCCCAGCTCCCGTGCCGCCTGCCCGATGTCGTCGCCATTGCCGATGACCCGGTAGGCCGGTGTCGGCAGGCCCAGGGTCTGCCAAACCTGCTTGCTGCGCACCTTGTCCATGCTCAGCGCCGAGCCGAGCACGCTGGCGCCGGTGAACGGGATCGCCAGCGCCGCCAGCAGGCCCTGCAGCACACCGTCCTCGCCGCCGCCGCGGGTGCCGTGCAGGATGTTGAACACCCGGTCGACACGGCCGGCGGTGATTGCCTCGACCAGGGCCGGGATGCCGTCGATGGCGAACGCGTCGACACTCTGGCGCTGCAGCGCCGCCAATATGTTGGCGCCCGAAGCCAGTGACACCTCGCGCTCGCTGCTGCTGCCGCCCAGGAGCACGGCAACGCGGCCGAACGTGGCCGGTTCCGGGCTGGTGACTGTGTTTTTCCCCGGGGTCCGGGCAGGCGCACTGGTCATGTCGGCTCTCCGGTGCCGGTTTGGCACAGCTGGGTGGCCTGCCGGCCGATATCGCCGGCACCGGCCAGCAGCAGCAGATCGCCGTCGCGCAGCAACGGCGCCAGCGCGTGGGCCAGTTCAGACGGGTGCTCGACCAGGACCGGGTCGACCTGGCCACGGGCGCGGATCGCGCGCGCCAGGGCGCTGGTGTCGGCCCCGGGAATCGGCGCCTCGCCGGCCGGGTAGACCTCGGTCAAGACCAGCACATCCACGGTCGACAGTTCCCGGGCGAATGCGTCGAGCAGGTCGCGGGTGCGGGAGTAGCGGTGTGGCTGGAAGGCGACCACCAGGCGGCGTTCCGGCCAGCCGCCCCGGGCGGCCTGGAATACCGCTGCCAGCTCTCGTGGGTGATGGCCGTAGTCGTCGATCAGCAGCACCGATTTGCCGCCCAGGGTGATTTCCCCGCACAGGTTGAAGCGCCGGCCGATGCCCTGGAAATCGGCCAGGGCGGCGGCGATGTCGGCATCGGCCACGCCCAGTTGCCAGGCGACGGCGGCCGCAGCCAACGCATTGAGCACATTGTGCTGGCCGGGCAGGTTCAGGCTCACCGGCAGGCCCTGCACCGCCTGCGGCAGCCACAGGTCGAAATGCATGCGCGCGCCGTCCTGGACGATGTTGACCGCGCGCACGTCGGCATCGGCATCGGTGCCGTAGAGCATGGCCGAGCGCGGTGACACCTGGGCCAGCGCGGCGGTTTCAGGGTCGTCGGCACAGAGCACGGCCAGGCCGTAGAACGGCAGCCGGTGCAGGAACTCGATGAAGGCGGCGCGCATGCGGTCGAAGTCGCCGCCGTAATGTTCCAGGTGGTCGGCGTCGATGTTTGTGATCACCGCGATCATCGGGTTGAGCAGCAGGAATGAGCCGTCGCTCTCGTCGGCCTCGGCCACCAGGTAGTCACTGCTGCCCAGGCGGGCATTGGCGCCAGCGCTGAGCAGCTGGCCGCCGATGACGAAGGTCGGATCCAGGCCGCCTTCGGCCAGGACGCTGGCGATCAGGCTGGTGGTGGTGGTTTTGCCGTGGGTACCGGCCACGGCAATGCCGCGCCGGAAGCGCATCAGCTCACCGAGCATCTCGGCCCGGGCGACCACCGGGATCCGGTGTTCACGGGCGGCCAGCAGTTCCGGGTTGTCATCGGCGATGGCGCTGGAGGTGACCACGACATCGGCATCCAGCACATGCCCACCCTGGTGCGCCGGGAACAGGTGCACGCCAAGCGCGCGCAACCGCTCCAGGGCCGGGCCGCTGCCGGTGTCCGAGCCGCTGATCCGGTAGCCCAGGGTGTGCATGACCTCGGCAATGCCGCTCATGCCGACCCCGCCGACACCGACGAAGTGCACGCGCCGGAACGCGCGCACCGCGCCGCCATGGCTGTCGAACAGCCGCCGGCTCATCGCGCCACCTCCAGGCAGGCATCGGCGACCTGCGCGGCAGCGTCATTGCGGGCACAGGCGCGAGCGGCCTGCGCCATCGCCGGCAGCCGGCCGGGTGTGTGCAGCAGTTCAGTCAATGTCTCGGCCAAGGTGTCGGCGCCCAATTGCGGTTGTGGCAGGACCACGGCGGCGTCGTGGTCGGCCAGGAACCGCGCGTTGGCACTCTGGTGGTCGTCGACGGCATGCGGGAAGGGCACCAGCACCGAGGCCACGCCGGCACTGGCCAGTTCGGCCACGGTCAGGGCACCGGACCGGCACAGGGCCAGGTCGGCCCAGCCCCAGGCTTCGGCCATGTCGGCAATGAATTCGCTGACTTCGGCCAGGACGCCGGCATCGGCATAGGCCTGGCGGGTGGCGTCTTGCTGGTCACGGCCGCACTGGTGGCGGACCTGTGGCCGCTGTTGTGGCGTCATCAGTGCAAGGGCCTGCGGCAGCATCTGGTTGAACACGGCGGCGCCGAGCGAGCCGCCGACCACGAGCAGGCGCGGGGCACCGCTGCGGCCGGCCAGGCGCTGGCCCGGTGGCGGCAGGGCGGCAATCTCCTCGCGCACCGGATTGCCGACCCATTCGGAACCGGGCAGAACTTCGGGGAAGCCGGCCAGGACCCGGCGCGCATAGCGGGCCAGGATGCGGTTGGTGGTGCCGGCGATGCGGTTCTGCTCGTGCACCAGCAACGGGATCCGCCGCAGCACCGCGGCCAGTCCGCCGGGGCCGGCGGCATAGCCGCCAAAGCTGATCACCGCGCGCGGCCGGATCCGGCCCAGCAGCGTCCAGGCCCGGGACAGCGCCCGCAGCAGCCGCCAGGGCGCGGCCAGCAGGGTCGCCAGCGACTTGCCGCGTAGGCCGCCAATGTCGAGCAGATGCAGGTCGATGCCGGCGGCCGGCACCAGCCGGGTTTCCATGCCGCCGGCCGCGCCCATCCAGGCCACCGGCACGCCACGCTCGCGCAGGGCCTGGGCCACGGCCAGGCCGGGGAAGATGTGGCCACCGGTGCCGCCGGCCATGATCAATACCGGCGCGTTCATGCCGGACCTCCGGCCAAGTCCGGCGCCGGCCCGGTATCGGGCCCGGGTTCGGCATCGGCGTCGAGCTTGATATCGGCGTCGGCCAGTGCAAGCCCCTGGCGCTCGGCGCGGTCCAGCTCCGCCGAGCAGCGCAGCAGCAGGCCGATCGCGACACAGGTCATGATCAGGCTGGAACCGCCCGAGGAAATCAGTGGCAGGGTCAGGCCCTTGGTTGGCAGCATGCCCATGTTGACGCCGATCGAGATCAGCGCCTGCACCGACAGCAGTACGGCAATGCCGAACACGCAGTGGCCGGCGAAGCGCTGGCCGACCTGCATGCAGCGGAAGCCGACCAGGAAGGCGCGGCCGGTGAGCCAGACGAACAGCGCCAGCACCAGCAGCAGGCCGGCCAGGCCCAGCTCCTCGGCCAGCACCGCGACAATGAAATCGGTGTGGGCTTCGGGCAGGTAGAACAGCTTCTGCACGCTGGCCCCCAGGCCGACGCCGAACCATTCGCCGCGGCCGATCGCGATCAGCGACTGGGTCAGCTGGAAGCCGTCGCTGAACGGTGTTTCCCATGGCCGCAGGAAACTGAACATGCGTTTGAGCCGGTAGGACTCGGACATCGCTGCCCAGACCACGGCGGGTACGACGGCCAGGGCCAGTAGGCCGAGGTTGCCGATGCCGGCACCGGCCAGCCAGATCATGCCGACGGCGATGGCCAACAGCAGCACGGCGCTGCCGAAATCCGGCTGCAGCAGCAGCAGGCCGACCATGCCGCCGACCGCCAGCATCGGCTTGAGCACGCCGGTCAGGGTCATCTGCACGGTATGCCCCTGGCGCACCAGATAACCGGCCAGATACAGGATCAGCAGCAGCTTCACCGCCTCCACCGCCTGGAACCGGATCACGCCCAGGTTGATCCAGCGCGTGGCGCCGTTGACGGTGTGGCCCAGGCCGGGCATGAACACCAGCAGCAAGGCAATGAAGGCCAGCAGCAGCCAGAGTCGGCCAACCTGTTCCAGGCGGACCATTTCGATCCGCAGGGCAATCGCGGCGGCGACGATGCCCAGGGCCAGATAGATCAGGTGGCGGACCAGGTAATAGGCCGGATCACCCATCTTGGCCTGGGCCACGGCGATCGAGCTGGATGCGACCATGACCACGCCGAGCGCGGCCAGGATCACGGCCGGCATCAGCAGATGCCAGTCGAGCCGGCCGCGGATGACCTGGTGGCGCTGAGCCTGGCTCATGCCCGGCTCCCAGCCGCAAAGAATATGGCCGCGGCCACCGACGCGCAGTGATGTCGCGTAGCTTGGGCGGGAAGGGTACTGAGGGTCGCCATCAGCGCACCTTCAAGGTCGCCAGGCCGACCAGCACCAGTACTACCGAGATGATCCAGAAACGCACGATCACACGCGGTTCCGGCCAGCCCTTGAGCTCGAAGTGGTGGTGGATCGGTGCCATGCGGAAGATGCGCCGGCCGGTGAGCTTGAAGCTGGCCACCTGCAGCATCACCGAGACGGTTTCCAGCACGAACAGCCCGCCCATGATGATGAACACGATTTCCTGGCGGACGATGACCGCGATCGTGGCCAGGGCGGCGCCCACGGCCAGCGCGCCGATGTCGCCCATGAAGACCATCGCCGGGTAGGTGTTGAACCACAAAAAGCCCAGACCGGCGCCGGCCAGGGCGGCCAGGAAAACAGTCAGCTCGCCGGCGCCCGGCACCGCCGGGATCTGCAGGTAGGCGGCGAAATGAATATGGCCGGCGGCATAGGCGAACACGCCCAGGGCGCAGGCGACCAGCACCGAGGGCATGATCGCCAGCCCATCCAGGCCATCGGTCAGGTTCACCGCGTTGGAGAAGCCGACAATCATGAAGTACGCCACCACTACGAAGCCGACACCCAGCGGCAGCGCCACGTCCTTGAAGAACGGCACGAACAGTTCGGTATTGCTGGGCACATCGGCACTCAGGTACAGGGCCAGCGCAGCGGCCAGGCCGAACACGCTCTGCAGCGTGTATTTCCAGCGCGCCGCCAGGCCGCGGCTGTCGCGCAGCACCAGCTTGCGGTAATCGTCCAGCCAGCCGATGAAACCGAAAGCCAGGGTCACCGCCAGCACGATCCAGATGTAGCGGTTGCCCGGGTCGGCCCAGAGCAGGGTGCTGATGGTCAGCGTGGTCAGGATCAGGGCGCCGCCCATGGTCGGCGTGCCGGCCTTGGCCAGGTGGCTTTGCGGGCCGTCGCTGCGGATCGGCTGGCCGCCCTGCTGGCGCTCCTGCAAGCCCTGGATCACGCGCGGACCCAGCCACAGCGACAGGGCCAGCGCGGTCAGCGCGCTCATGATCGCGCGGAAGGTCAGATAGTTGAAAACGTTGAACGCACTGAAGCGCTCCTGCAGCAATTGCGCCAGTTCAAGCAGCATGATCGTGTCCTCCCGCGCCCAGTCCCGCGAGCACGCGCTCCATGCCGGCCGAGCGCGAGCCCTTGACCAGGCAGAACACCCCCGGCGCCAGCGTCTTGCGCAGGTGTTCGATCAGATCCCGGCGTTGGTTGAAATGTTTGCCGCCGGCGCCGAATGCGGCACTGGCCTCGTGGCTGAGCTCGCCCAGGGTGAACAAGCGGCTGATGCCGGCCTGGCGGGCGTAGCGGCCGATGCCGGCGTGCAGGCCGACCGCGTCCGGGCCCAGCTCGCCCATGTCGCCCAGCACCAGCCAGGGCTCGCCAGGCAGGGTCACCAGGGTGTCGATCGCCACCCGCACCGAATCCGGATTGGCGTTGTAGCTGTCGTCGATCAGGGTGTGGCCGGACGGTTGCGGCAGCAGTTGCAGGCGGCCGTCGGCGGCGGCCGCCGATTCCAGGCCGGCGCGGATATCGTCGAAAGAGGCGTCGAAGGCACAGCCGATCGCCGCCGCCGCCAGCGCATTGGCGATGTTGTGACGGCCGGGTAGGGGCAGGTCGATGTCGCCGCTGCCGGCGGGCGTCACCAGATGAAAGCGGCTGCGGGCGCCGGTCTGGTGGATCCGGGCGTGGACATCGGCAGAGGCCTCCAGACCAAAACGCAGCACCGGCCGGCTGCCGGCACGGCGGGCGAAGGTCTCGGCGAAATCATCATCGACATTGATGATCGCCACGCCGCGGGCCGGCAGGGCATCGATGAGCGCGCCCTTGGTCTCGGCGATGCCGGCCAGGTTGCCCATCCGTTCCAGGTGGGCCGGCGCGATGTTGTTGACCAGGCCGACCTGGGGCCGGGCGATGGCGCACAGCCACTGGATGTCGCCGGGCTTGCCGGCGCCCATTTCAAGTACCCCATGGCGATGCCCGTGCGCCAGCTCGAGCACCGACAGCGGCAGGCCGATCTCATTGTTGCGGTTGCCCGGATTGGCGTAGGTCGGGCCGATCCGCGACAGGATCGCGGCAGCCAGGTTTTTAACCGTGGTCTTGCCGTTGCTGCCGGTGACCGCCGCGATCTGCGCCGGCATCCGGTTGCGATGCCGGCGCGCCAGCTCGGCCAGCGCGGCCTGGGTGTCGGCCACCTGCAGTTGCGGCAGGCGGCTGCCGGTATCGGTGCGGCTGACCAGGGCGGCGCTGGCGCCGGCGGCTTCGGCCTGGGCGAGGAAATCATGGCCGTCGAAACGCTCGCCGATCAGGGCGACATAGAGCATGCCCGGCGCCAGGCTGCGCGTGTCCTGGCTGACGCCGGCGATGGTCACATCCGGACCGTGTACCGGGCAGTCCAGCCAGGTGGCCAGTTGCGACAGCGGTGCGCTCAGCATGACCAGGCCTCCAGCGCTGACCGGGCATGGCGGGAATCGTCGAACGGCCGGCGCTCGCCGGCGATCTCCTGCCACGGCTCGTGGCCCTTGCCGGCGATCAGCACGATGTCGTCGGCATCGGCGTCGGCCACGGTGCCGGCGATGGCCCGGGCACGGTCGCGCTCGACCCGTACCCGGGCGCGGGTGG
Source organism: uncultured Rhodanobacteraceae bacterium (assembly GCA_964624575.1). Classification (GTDB taxonomy): domain Bacteria; phylum Pseudomonadota; class Gammaproteobacteria; order Xanthomonadales; family UBA2363; genus Pseudofulvimonas. The sequence goes on from CAZUZT010000053.1 coordinate 11,917, forward strand.
CGGCATCGAATCCGGTCAGGATCCCGGCGACGATGGCATCGCCGTCTTCGTGGCGCGGATTGTCGTCGGTGACGGTAATGGTGTCGGCGTACGTCTGGGCGGCGGCGGCCATCTGCGCGCGCTTGCCGGTGTCGCGTTCGCCACCGCAGCCGAACAGGCAGTGCAGGCGGCCGGTGGCGTGTTCGCGCAGGCTGGCCAGCGCCTGGGCCAGGGCATCGGGCGTATGGGCGTAGTCGACCACGACCAGGGGCCGGCCGCCGCCACCCAGGCGGTTCATCCGCCCCGGGACGCTGTCCAGGCGCGCCAGCGCGTGGGCGATCCGGTCCAGCGACCAGTCGCGTGCGTACAGGCAGCCGGCGACCGCCAGCAGGTTGGCAATATTGAACCGGCCCAGCAGCCGGCTCTCGACGGCGGCCTCGCCCGCCGGCGTCAGCAGGGTGAAGTCCAGGCCCTGGGCGCCGGTGCGGATCTGGCGGGCGGAGATATCCGGCCGTTCGCCATCCAGAACTTCGGTTCCGTAGCTGAGCACCTGCACCGAAGCCGGCAGGTTCGCCAGCAACTGCCGGCCGCAGGTGTCGTCGCTGTTGATCATCGCGGTTTCCAGCTCCGGCCAGGCGAACAGGCGCGCCTTGGCGGCGGCGTAGGCGGCCATGTCGCCGTGGTAATCCAGATGGTCGCGGCTGAGGTTGGTGAA
>CAZUZT010000054.1:0-11210 GCA_964624575.1 uncultured Rhodanobacteraceae bacterium
CACCTCACCCCGCCTCAAACCGATTGGCATCACGATTCTTGCGCACCTTGAGCGGATCCCACAGGCGTCCGTTCATGGCGATGTAGACGCCGGGGGGCAGGGATTGCACCGCACCGACGGCGCAGCCGATGTTGAATACGGCGTCGGAGCCGCGGAACAGGGCCGGGTTGAGGGCGCCGGTCAGGACGATGGTTTTGTCTTCCAGGTCGACCAGGGCGCGGGCGGTGTCGACCATGGTGTCGGTGCCATGGGTGACCAGGACCTGGCGCTCGGGGCGGGCCTGAATGACCTGGCGGATCAGGCTGCGGTCGGCTTCGTCCAGGTGCAGGCTGTCCTTTCGCAGCAGCGGTACAACCTCGAACGGGAAGGCGACTTCGAGTTCGGAGAGGATGCGGCCGATTTGTGGCGCGCCGATCTGGAAGTCGGATTTGTCATCGAAGTAGATCTTGTCGATGGTGCCGCCGGTGGTGATGATGCAAAGTCTTTCCATGGCGTGATCAGGCTGCCGGAATATGGGGGGAAGTGGTGTTGGCGGCGCCGCCGTGGCGTGGCTCGCCGGCCGGAAGTTGGTTGCCGGATGCGCGGCCCGCGTGCGCTTGGGCATGCGCCTGCGCCTGGGCCGCGCGGAAGGCGCGACGCGAGCGCAGGCCAAGGACGGCGTAGGCGCAGACCACGACCACGGCCAGGAAGGTTTCCAGCAGCGCCCAGGGACGCATCGCCGGTTGTGTCCAGGCTTCGCTGACGCCGTGGCAGAAATAGGCCAGGCACAGCAGGTTGGCCCAGAACAGGGGCAGTGGCCGCGCCCGCCAGGCGCCGGGCAGAACCAGCAGCAGCGGCAGCGTGGCCACCACCAGGGCGCTCCAGCCCATGGCCGAACGCGGCGGTGGCAGGAAGCCGTGCCAGAGCAGTTGCAGGGCGAGAAGGGCCAGCAGGCCGGTGCGAATTAGTATCAGGGGCATGGCTTGGGCTTCAGTCAGTGGCCAGGCGCCGGGCGAGGCTGGCGACGCGCTCGCCCAGCCGCCGGCACAGGCGGATTTCGTCGTCGCTGAGCTCGCGCTCACCGCGTGGTCCTGCCCAATGGCTGGCGCCGTAAGGCGTGCCGCCGGTGGCGGTGTGGTCCAGTTCGGTGCCGGGGAAGGGCAGGCCGACCAGGATGGCGCCGTGGTGCAGCAGCGGCAGCATCATGGTCAGCAGGGTGGATTCCTGGCCACCATGGAGGGTGCCGGTGGCGGTGAACACGGCCGCCGGTTTGCCGATCAGGGTGCCGGCCAGCCATTCCGGCGAGGTGCCGTCCAGGAAGTGTTTCAGCGGCGCGGCCATGTTGCCGAACCGGGTTGGGCTGCCCAGGATCAGGCCGGCACATTCGCTCAGGTCATCGCGCTGGACATAGGGTGCGCCGGTGTCCGGCTCGGGTGGTGCCGCGGTGGTGGTGACCGCGGCCACCGGCGGTACGGTGCGCAGGCGCGCGCGCATGCCGTCGACTTCTTCGATGCCACGGGCAATGCGCCGCGCCATCGCCGCCGTGTGGCCGCTGCGGCTAAAGTAGAGCACCAGGATGTCCTTCATGACGCTATTGTGCCTCAGCCCGACACTGCCCCGCCGATCCGCATCTGAACATGCGGAGCGCTGCTGCCCGGCGCTCATTGCCTGGCCTGGATGTCCTGCCGCTGCCGGGCGAAGCGCGGGAGGATACGATGTCTGAGCCGGGCCGGGCTGGGCCGGTTCATCCCGGACAGGTTGAGCCGCGCCAGACTGCGACGGGTACGGCCGATACCGCGCGCCGGGGTTGGCCGCGCTGGTTGCCGGCGCCGGATACCGATCGCTGGCGCGCCTTCGCCCGCTATCTGTGGCAGCGCTTCCGCGACGACAACTGCTTCCAGTACGCCGGTGCCTTGTCCTACACCACGGTGTTTGCCCTGGTGCCGCTGACCGTGACCGTGTTTGGCGTGCTCTCGGCCTTCCCGGTGTTCGACCAGTGGGCGGCACAACTGCGTGGCTATGTCTTTGCCAACTTCGTGCCGGCGGCCGGGGCCACGATTGAATCCTATCTGGCCGGCTTTGCCGCCAATGCTTCCAGCCTGACCGGCGTCGGCATCGTGTTCCTGATCGTCAGCGCCTTGTTGATGATGTATTCGATCGAGGACGCCTTTGGCCGCATCTTCCGGGTCACCCGGCCGCGGGCGGCGGTATCGCGCTTCGTCGTTTACTGGACAGTGCTGTCGCTGGGGCCGTTGCTGATTGCCGCCGGGCTGGCCATTTCCACCTATCTGTTCGCGCTGCCGCTATTCGTCGAGTTCGACCGCGGGCTGGGGCTGAGCCAGCGGCTGCTGGTGCTGGTGCCGGCCCTGGTCACCTGGCTGGCATTGACCCTGAGCTATGCCGTCGTGCCCAACACCGAGGTGCGCTGGCGCCATGCCGCGATCGGCGCCCTGGTGGCGACGGTGCTGTTCGAGCTGGGCAAGCGCGGCTTCGTCCTGTACCTGACCAACTTCCCGTCCTACCAGCGCATCTACGGCGCCTTCGCGGCGGTACCGATCTTCCTGATCTGGGTGTATCTGTCCTGGAACATCGTGTTGCTGGGCGCCCTGCTGGCGTCGGTGCTGTCTTCGTTCCGCTATCACCCCGAAGAGCGCAAGCTGCCGTCAGGCCACGAGTTTGCTGCCTTGCTGCGCACGTTGACGGCCCTGGCCAGAAGCCATGCCGACGGTCGCGGGCTGAAGCTGGATGATCTGCATGATCATGTCGCCGGCGTCAGCGACGAGCAGTTGCTGCGCTGCCTGGTAGACCTTAAAAAACTGCGCGTGGTCGAACAGAGCACACGCGGTTACTGGCGCATCATCCGCGACCTGGAGCAGGTGCGGCTGGCGCAGATCTATGAAAGCGGCCGCTACCGGATTCCGCTGAGCGAGCGCAGCGGCGGTCACGATGCCGTCGATGACAGCCTGGGTGTCGCCGCCGAAGCGATGCAGCCGCTGTTGCAGATGACCGTGGCGCAATACCTGGCGCACCCGCAGGCACAGGAGAAACAGGCTTGAACGTAACGCAACTTTCCCCGGTAGCGGCGGCATTGCTGGCGCCGGGTAGGGGTACATCTTCGGCAGTGCATCGGCCGGCTCGGCATCTGGCCGGGTGTCCGTGGTCGGCGCGGGCCTTGCTGGCCATCGCCTGCCTTGCCCTGGCACCGCTGCTGTCGGCACCGGCCTGGGGTCAAGCCCGGGTCGGCAGCATGGTCGGCACACAGCCGGCCCTGGTCGTTGAGACGCTCGATGGCGAGCGTTTCGATCTGGCTGAGCAACGCGGGCGCTGGCTGGTGATCAACTTCTGGGCCACCTGGTGCGCGCCGTGCATCAAGGAAATTCCCGAACTGTCGGCGCTGGCCGACCGCGACGACGTGGTGGTGCTGGGCCTGGATTACGAAGAGATCGAACGCGACGAGCTGGATGCCTTCCTGGCCGAACACCAGCCGCGCTATGCCATTGCGCCGATCGATCCCTGGGAGCCGTTGGACGAATTCCCGGTGCCGCGCGGGCTGCCGGTCACCTACCTGATCAATCCCGGTGGCACGGTGGTCGAAGCCTGGCTGGGGCCGGTCGACAAGGCGATGATCGAGCAGGCGATGGTTTCCGCAACGGAGGCGGATGATGGCTGAGGCTTCGCCACTGACCGCCCGCTTCCTGGTTGAAGGCCGGGTGCAGGGCGTGTTCTACCGGGTCTGGACCCAGGCCCAGGCGCAGGAATTGTCGCTACGCGGATGGGTGCGCAACCTGCCCGACGGCCGGGTGGAAGCGCTGGCCGTGGGCGCCGCGGACGATCTGGACGAGCTTGAACGGCGTCTGCAACAAGGTCCGCCATCGGCCCGGGTTTCCAGGGTGTTGCGCGAAGCCGCGGTGCTTGCCGACGACGCAGATGCCGGCGCAGGGGACAACGCAACCGGCGCCGGTTTCCGGATCCGTCGCTGACCGTTGCGGGGATGTGGACCGGCGCGGCCCGGTAGTGGCGCTGTTTCCCGCCTCAGCGGCGCATCAGCGTGGACTTGCCGAACAGGCTTTCGACCAGATCCACCGCCAGCAGCGCGGTGCTGTTGCGTTCGTCCAGCGCCGGGTTGACCTCGACAATGTCCAGCGAACCCAAGCGACCGCTGTCGGCGATCATCTCCATCACCAGCTGGGCCTCACGGTAATTGACGCCGCCGGCGACCGGCGTGCCGACGCCGGGGGCGATGCCCGGGTCCAGGAAATCGACATCGAAGCTGACATGCAGGTGGGTATTGTCGTCGACACCGTCCAGCACCTGCGTCATCACCTGGCGGATGCCGACCTCGTCGATGAAGCGCATGTCGTAGATGTCCAGTCCAACCTCGTGCACCAGGCGTTTTTCGCCGCGGTCGACCGAGCGGATGCCGATCTGCCGCACCGCCTCGGGACTGATCGCCGGCTCACTGCCGCCCAGATGCACCAGTTCATCCGGGCCATGGCCGCACAGGCAGGCCACCGGCATGCCGTGGATATTGCCGGTCGGGGTGAGCTGGTTGGTGTTGAAATCGGCGTGGGCATCCAGCCACAAAACGCGCAGGGTGCGCTCGTTGCGCCGGCACCAGCGGGCCACGGCGGTGATCGAGCCGATCGCCAGGCAATGATCGCCACCGAGCATGATCGGCAGGCGCGAACGCATCAGCTCGTTCTCGACCGCGCCCATCACCGCGCGGTTCCACTCCACCACCTCGGGCAGGTGCCGATAGCCTTCCACCGGCCCGGTCCAGGGATTGGCCGGACCGGACAGATTGCCCAGGTCGGCGACGTCCAGGCCGCGGTTGCGCAGGGCATCGGCCAGGCCGGCCACGCGCAGCGCTTCGGGTCCCATCGAGGTACCGCGATGGCCGGCGCCGATGTCGGTGGGAACGCCGATGAGTGAGATCGCGGAGTGTTGCCTGGACATGGATTCAAGCCCCTGGTGCCGGTGAATGTGGGGGCGCAGCTTATCGCGTCCGGGACGGACGGGTAAAATTCCGATGTTGGACCAAGCCCTCAGCGGGCAGCCAATACCTCCTCCTTAGGACGGCGAAGGAGCGTCGGGAGGATGCTGCGGCGCGATAGCGGCGCAGGCTCTTTCGCGGTGCGCTCCGCAATCCGGTGCATCCCCCTTTGATCCCCACTTCGCACGCGAAGGGGGAAGCTTTTGGTGTCGGGGCAGTACGTTCAGGGCATGGCGGCGGTGGTGCGCAGGCGCTCGATCAGCACCAGGAAGGCTTGCACCATGCGCAGCGGTGGCCGTGCACCGGGCCGCGGACCGCCACCGCCCCAGGCCGACAGCCACTGTTCCAGCAGGCGTGCCTGGCTGCCGATCTCGTTGTAGCCGTAACTGCCGGCCGAGCCGGCCAGCCGGTGCAGGGCCTGGCGCAGTAGCGGAATCCGGTCCTTGGCCGGCGTGCTGGTCGGCAACGGCCACAGCGCTTCCAGTTCGTCGGCCTTGTCGGCCAGGCTGGCCTTGTAGCGCTCGTGCAGATGGTCCAGCGGTTCGGCCATCGGGGGCTCCATGCTCAAATATGTCGGTGCCTGATTGTCGACGCTTTGCCGGCCAGTGCAAGTCCGCAAGCCCAAGGCAGTCGCACATCGCGCTGCGGCCGGAAAACGCGTTAGGCTGCCCGGCGGGAAAAAGACGGTTGCCGGCACCCACGCCGGATGAGGAACCACTGCTTGAAACGCTCCAAGTCAAAGCGCAGACCCTGGTACCGGCGGCTGCTGCGCGGCCTGCTGGTGCTGGTGGTTGCCTGGTTGCTGTCGACCACGGCTCTGGTCGGCTTGCTGCGCTTTGTCGATCCGCCGATGTCGGCGTTCATGGCCCAGCGCATGGTCGAGGCGCGGCTGCGGGGCGAGACCGGCTTTCAGTTGCATCAGCAATGGCAGCCGCTGGCGTCGATTTCGCCGCAGCTGCAACTGGCGGTGATTGCCTCCGAGGACCAGAAGTTCATGGTCCACAACGGCTTTGACCTGGACGCGCTGCGCGAGGTGGCACGCGAGCACCTGGCCGGGGAAGGCCGGCGCGGTGGCAGCACGATCAGCCAGCAGACCGCCAAGAACCTGTTCCTGTGGCCGCGCAGCAGTTGGTGGCGCAAGGGTTTCGAGACCTGGTTCACCGGCCTGCTGGAACTGCTCTGGCCCAAGCACCGGATTCTTGAGGTGTATCTGAACTTTGCCCAGTTCGGACGCGATATCTATGGCGCCGAGGGCGCGGCGCAGGCCTGGTTCGGCAAGTCTGCGGCCCACCTGAATGCCGAGGAGGCGGCGCGTCTGGCGGCGGTGTTGCCGGCACCGAACCGGTACCGCGTGCAGCCGCCCAGCCCGCATGTCAGCGAGCGCTCGCGCTGGATCCAGCAGCAGATGCGCAGCCTGGGCGGTGCCGGCTATCTGGCGCCCTTGCATGCGGATTGATCGAGGTGCCGCCGGCGCTTGCGCCGCGGCTGTCGTGGCGGCGCTGGCCATGCTTGCGCGACCCGGTTCTCCGCGCCGGTCGATGACGTACACTGCGCCGCCATGGGCGTAAGCAAGTCACTGGCCGTGGTTGTTCCGGCCTACAACGAAGGCGAGGGCCTGCGTGAATTCCACCAGCGTTTGGCGGCCGTCTTCGACCGGCTGGAGCTGGATTGCCGGGTGATCTATGTCGACGATGGCAGCACCGATCAAACGTGGCAGGTGATGCAGGCGCTGGCGGCCGACGATGGCCGGGTGGCAACCTTGCGCCTGTCGCGCAACTTCGGCAAGGAGCTGGCGATGACCGCCGGCCTGGACTATGCCGATGCCGACGCCGTGGTCGTGATCGATGCCGATCTGCAGGACCCGCCCGAGCTGATTCCCGACCTGGTCGCGCGCTGGCAGGAGGGCTTTGATGTTGTCTACGGCACCCGTGACCTGCGCGCGGGCGAATCCTGGCTCAAGCGCTGGACGGCGCGAACGTTCTATCGGCTGATCGGACGGATCTCGACCACGCCGATTCCGGCCGATACCGGTGATTTCCGCCTGCTCGACCGGCGTGCCCACCAGGCGCTGAAGCAGTTGCGCGAGCGGCATCGGTTCATGAAGGGCCTGTTCGCCTGGGTCGGCTACCGTCAGACCGCGCTGGTCTACCAGCGTGATGCGCGCCACAGCGGCACCAGCAAGTTCAATTACTGGAAATTGTGGAACTTCGCCCTGGAGGGCATCACCTCGTTTTCCACGGTGCCGCTGCGCCTGGCCACCTACCTGGGATTGATGACCGCACTGGTGGCCTTCATCTTCGGCATTTGGGTCGTGGTAAAGGCGATGTTCTTTGGCGATCCGGTCCCGGGCTACCCGTCGCTGATGGCGGTGATCCTGTTCCTGGGTGGCCTGCAGCTTTTGGCGCTGGGCGTGATCGGGGAATATCTGGGCCGGTTGTTCACCGAGGCCAAGCAAAGGCCGCTGTATCTGCTGGATGCCGTCGAGCCGGCCCGGCTGGGGCGGCCAGCAGATGCCCGGGCCAATGCCCGGATCGATGCACAGACCGATGCCGGGATCCAAGACACCGGTCCCGGGCCCTGAAACACGTTCGCCGGCGCGTGCTGGTCGATGAAAGTGACCCGGCGGCTCAGTTGCCGCCGCCGCGCCGCGACGGTGGCGGCCTTTGCGGCGTTGGCCGCTGGGCGGGCGGACGCACGATCGGCGTGGGGTGGTGGTAATAGATCGGCGAGCGGTAATGGAAGCCGCCATACCAGTACGGCCAGGGCCCGTGCCAGTAACCCAGGTTGTAGTGGGCCTGGCTTTGCGGCCGGCGCTCGGGCCACAGATGGATGGTCTCAGCCGCCACCTGCGGCATCACATAGCGGTATTCGCCGACGGTGCGTGCTTCCAGCGCCACGACCTGGCCGGTGACCGTCACCTCGCGCCCGGGTGCGAACAGTTCCGGTTCAACGAAGCCGCTGCGGCAGGCCAGGAAGCGGCCCTCATCGGTTTGTGACGAGCGCGCCGGCAGTCGCGGCCGAGCGGTGGTGTCCGACAGCGGCAGGGAAAGAACCTGCAGGCAGGTATGGTCGCTGCCAGGTTCGGCCTCGATCACCACGCCGCCCCAGCGCACCCGGTCGCCGGTGCTGCTGCGTTCGGCGACCACGGCCGGGGTGACCAGGGCGAACTGCCCCTGCAGGGCGGTGGGCACCGTGGTGCAGGCGCCAAGCGCCAGCACCGCGGCCAGGGCGGACAACTGGAGGGGGACGGGGCAGGACATGGGCAACCTCGGACGGCAATGATACGGACAGCCCGGACCCTAGCAGCGGCAACGTCAATCCGGCGTCTGTCGCCGGCGCAGCCACCGCTCCCGGTTCAGCCGCAGCCACAGGCCCGCCAGGGCACGGTTGCCCGGCATCGGGCTGGCGCAGGGCCCGTAACGGGCTTGCTGGTAGGCCCCGGCCAGGGATGACAGCTCACCGGCCAGGCCGGGATAGCCGCGACCGGCACGTTCGGCCAGTTGCATCGGCGGTTCCGAGGCGCGGGACGGGATGCCGGCGCTGTCCAACACGGCCCGGAAGCGGGCATACCAGCGCGCTTGCGGGTCGTCGGCCCCGGCTCCGCTGCGGCGCCGACGCCAAACCAGCCACACCAATCCGGACAGCACCAGGGCCGCCGCCAGGGTTGCCGGTGTCGTCAGCCAGCGCAGGCTGGAAAAACGGTCCAGCACACGCTGCAACAGGGCTGACTGGTCGGCTACCTGGTAGTTGACGATCCAGTCGGTCCAGCGCATTTCCATGAAATCCCAGCGGTCACGCAGCCAGGTCCAGGCGCCGCCGCGCCGGCCCAATAGACCCGCCTCGGGGCCGGCAACACTGGCACTGCCGCGCTCGATCCGGTCCGGGGCCACCGCCGCGGTCGGGTCGGCGCGCAGCCAGCCGGCGCCCTGGATCCACACTTCCACCCAGGCATGGGCATCGGATCGGCGCACCACCAGATGTTCGCCGACCGAGTTCCAGTAGCCGCCCTGGAAACCCAGCGCAACCCGGGCCGGAATGCCGGCCGCGCGCAATAACGTGGCGTAGGCCGAGGCGTAGTGCTCGCAGTAGCCGCTGTAGGTTTCAAACAGGAATTCGTCGACCGCGTGCGCGCCCAGCGGCGGGGGTTCCAGCGAGTAGCTGAAATCCTCCCGGAACAGGTCGAGCAGGCGCATCGCGTACTCGCGGTCGTCCGGATACTGGCTGCGCAGTTGCGCCGCCAGGGCCAGGCTGCGCGGGTTGCGGTCTTCGGGCAGGGCCAGGGCCAGCGAGCGCAGATACGGTTGCAGGTGGAACGGATCCAAGGTCAGGGTCGGATCGGAAACCACCTCGTAGCGCAGGTGGTTGCCGGCCCGGCGCGGGATCGGCAGGCTGCGGTCCATGGCGAAGGCCAGTCCGGGTGGCGCTGCCAGCGGCCGGTCCAGGGCCGGCAGCCAGGGTGCGGCATCGCGTTCCAGGGTGATTTCATGGCGGATGCCGTAATCGGGCACCGGTGGCAGGTCGTCCAGGCGCGTTTGCAGCCAGCCGGGCCGGGTCCAGCTGCGGCCATCGGTATGCCACAGGGTCAGGCCGCGGAAATAACGTTGCGCAGGTGGCGGTGCCGGGCCGTCGGGGAAACGCACCCGCATCGCCGGCCGGTCATCCAGGGCGATGGCGCCGATCTGGCCCGGTTCCATGCGATCGCTCAGGCCCAACTGGCCGCGGGTGAAGGCGCCGGTATTGCCCCACAGCGGCGATTCCAGGCGCGGGAACACGGCAAAGGCAATCAACGCCACCGGTGTCGCCACCAGCAGCAGCCGGCTGGCGGTCAGCAGCGGCCGTCGCCACGCCCGAAAGTTGCCGGCCAGTGGCTCGTTGAGGCTGGCCAGGGTGGCCAGCGCCAGCACCATTCCGGGAATGCCGGCGAGCATCGCCCACAACTGGGTGTGGAACAGGAACTGGGCCATGACCAGGAAGCTGGCGAAGGTGGCCACCGAGCGGGCATCGCGTGCGCGTTCGGCCTCGTACAGTTTGGAGACCAGCATTGCCGCCAAAAAACCGGCGCCCTGGCTGCCGCTGATCGTGCCGATGCTGGCCCAGGCGATGGCCAGCAGCACCAGCATCAGGCTGTTGCGGAACCACCAGGGCCAGACCCTTGGCCAGCGCCAGCGCTGCAGCCAGCGCAGCGCCAGCAGGCCCAGCAGCAGCGCCATCAACGGCACCGGCAGCCAGCTTCCGTGAGGCAGCAGCGCGGCCAGTACGGTCAGGCAGCACAGGCTGAACTGGCCATTGTCCAGGCGCCGGCCACCGGCAGCCGATGCGGCGGCGGGGGCGGGCGTCGGCCAGCTCATGGCAACTGCGCCAACTGGCCCAATGCCAGGTACCGTTGCTGGCCGCCGGCTTCCGGACCGACCACGTTGCCGGCCAGGTGCAGCCGCCACGGCTGCTGCGCCTCGTCGGCGGCAACCACCCAGGCGGCCAGCCGCTGGATGCCGTGTTCGTATTCCAGGTGCGCGACCTGTTCCAGGCGGAATTCCAGCGCCGGCAGGTCCTGGCCGGAACGTGATTCGGTGACCAGCCAGCGGTCATGGCGGGCACTGGCCTTCCAGGCGATCTCGCGCAGGCTGTCGCCGCGCTGGAATTCGCGCAGCGCATACCATTCATCCGGTGCGCCATGCCGGTGCAGCGCCGGCCCGGCCTGGCCCTGGGGATTGGCCGGCCAGGCCGGCAATGGTGTCTCCAGTGCCGGAAATACCAGCGCCGCCAGTTCCGGCTCCAGATCACACCAGGCACGGAACAGGCCCAACGGATAGTCGCTGCTCAGGCGGATCCGGCCCAATGCCCGGCGGCCGCGTTGCCGGCTGGGCCAGGGCCAATGCAGGTGGATGCGTCCGCTGGCATCGGGCAGGGCGGTGCTGGTCACGCCGCCATGGCGCAAGACCACCTCGGCACGGACATGGCCGTGGCGGCGCTGGCCGGGCACCGGTTCGAGCACCAGTCGGCAGAGTTGGTCCTGACCGGCGTGGGCCGGCTCGGTGGAAAACGCCACCAGGCGCAACCGGGCCAGATGGCGCACGGTCATCACCGAGCTGACCAGGGCCGCCGAGCCCAGCAGCAGGCCCAGCAGGATGGCCGGGTTGTTGTTGTAGTTGAGTGCGCCCAGCAACAGGAACAGCGTCGCCAGGCCATAGAGCAGGCCGAAGCGGCTGGGCAGGATGTAGATGCGGCGCTGCGGTGGCGA
>CAZUZT010000054.1:11310-12555 GCA_964624575.1 uncultured Rhodanobacteraceae bacterium
TGGCCATCAAGCGGCGCATCAACGCGGGGATGGACGCGGTGCCGGGCCAGCGGCACGAAAACCGCCTGCACGTCTTCGGGAATGACGTGGTCGCGGCCGGCCAGGCGCGCCCAGGCGCGGGCGGCGGCGAGCAGGGCCAGCCCGGCCCGCGGCGACAGGCCCAGGCGCACCTGGGGATGCTGGCGGCTGGCCTGGAGCAGGGCCTGGATGTAGGCGATCAGCGCCGGCCGGGCCGGAAGGGTGTGGGTATGGGCGATCTGTGTCGCCAAACCGGTGGCGCTCAGTACGGTGCGGGCATCGGCCAGGCGCAGCGGGTCGTAGTCGCCGGCCAGCAGTTGCCGTTCGGCCTCGGCATCGGGGTAGCCCAGGTGCAGGCTGAACATGAATCGGTCCAGCTGCGATTCGGGCAGCGGGTAGGTGCCGACCAGATCAAGCGGATTCTGGGTGGCGATGACGAAGAACGGCGAGGGCAGTTCCCGGCGCACGCCATCGATGCTGACCTGGCCTTCGGCCATCGCTTCCAGCAGGGCGCTCTGGGTCTTGGGCGGTGCCCGGTTCAGTTCATCGACCAGCAGCAGTTGCGAGAACACCGGGCCGGGATGGAAGCGGAAACTGCTATCGCCGCGGTCGAACACCGAGACGCCGACGATGTCGGCCGGCAACAGGTCGCTGGTGCCTTGGACGCGGTTGAAATCCAGCCCCAGGGCCTGGGCCAGGGCGTGCGCCAGCGTGGTCTTGCCCACGCCCGGAATATCCTCGATCAGCAGATGGCCGCCGGCCAGAAGGCAGGCAAGCGCCAGGCGCACTTCGTGCTGTTTGCCCAGGACGATGCGGTCGATCTCGGCCAGCACGGCCGACAGTGAGCCAAGGTCCTGGGCGACGGGTTCGGTAGCAGTCTGCGACATGCCGTCTCCATCGATGGTGGGGCTGCATGGTACATGCTTTGCCGCGCGCTCCAGGTCGGCAGCGGGCGCAGTGGTCAACGGCAGAAAGGATGCAGGTGGCTGTGTCGAAACCCGATCAACGGACCGGGTGTCGGCACACCGGCAGTCGGTGGCCGTGGGCGCGATGCGGCCGGCGAGGGTGGTCAGCCGTCCGGGCTGCGGTCAGTCGTTGCCGGCAAACAGTTCGCGCCCGATCAGCATGCGTCGGATCTCGTTGGTGCCGGCGCCGATCGCATACAGCTTGGCATCGCGCAGGATGCGCCCGGTCGGGTACTCGTTGATGTAGCCGTTGCCGCCCAGG
>CAZUZT010000055.1:0-3706 GCA_964624575.1 uncultured Rhodanobacteraceae bacterium
CCGGCCATCCGCGATTGTTGCCGGTGCAGTTGCGCCTGCTGTCGCTGTCGACAGCCGACGCGGAGGCCGCGATCCCGGCCCAACTGGACGCGATGGAAGCGCCCGTGCGGGACCATTTCCATCCCGACGGTCCGACCTGGAAGCTGTTCCAGCAGTTGCGGGCGCAAGCCTCCCGACCTTCGACTGCCGATCCGATCCGTCACTGACGTTGGCGGCCGGCACTGATACAGTGGGCGTGTGCGCCGGTGCAGGCCACCGGTCCCGCCCATTGACCCGGATTCCGCTACGGATGCGTCTGGATCACATCCGATCACACCGGGTGGGCCGGACGGCCAAGAAGGTAAGTTGCCATGCCCGTTTTCCCTGACTCTTTCCCGCCGACATGACCGGATCGAAACGCAGGGATCCCGCGGCCCAGCCGTATCGTTGCCGGGCCGCATTGTTGCCGGGCGTGAGCGATACCCTGGCCGTGTGCGTGACCGTGCGCATGGGCGTCGCCCCGGGCGTGGCGACAGGTCACTGATGGATCAGCAAACCTCCCGCCAGAATGTCACCCGGCTGCTCCAGGCCTGGCAGGCAGGTGATGGCCACGCCATGGACCAGCTTTCCGATCTGGTCTATCAACAGTTGCGCCAGATTGCCCAGCGCCGTCTTACCAAGGAGCGCTGCGGCCACACCCTGCAGCCTACGGCGCTGGTCAACGAAGCCTATTTGCGGTTGCTGGAAGGCGGCCAGATGCACTGGCAGGACCGGGCCCATTTCTTTGCCACCGCCTCCCTGCACATGCGCGCCATCCTGGTCGACCACGCGCGCGCGCGGCTGGCGCAAAAGCGCGGCGGTGATCCGCTCCAGGTCACCTTCCAGGAAGGCCAGGTGGCGGCCGATGGCATGCACGAAGCGGATTTCCTCCTGCTCGACGAGGCCATGCGGGAACTGGCGGGCCAGGATGAGCGATCGGCGCGGATGATCGAGCTGAGCTACTTTTCCGGCCTGGGCCGGGAAGAGATTGCCTGCGTCCTCGGCGTCTCCCTGCCGACCGTCGATCGCGGCCTGCGTTTTGCCCGCGCCTGGTTGCGCAGCCGGCTCGAGCCGGACCCGGACCCGGAAACGACCTGACCGTCACTGCTCGTGATGCTGGCGCCGGCGAGCGCGATTCCGTGGCATCACGCGCCAGGGCGCTCAGTCGGGCAGCAGCAACTGCGGATCCAGCCTGACTTCAAACCAGTTCATGCCCCAGTGCATGTGCGGACCGGTGGCCCGGCCGGTGGCGCCGACCGCGCCGATCACCTGGCCCTGCTTGACCCGGTCGCCGACCTGGCGATCCAGCCGGCTCAGGTGGATGAAGGTGGAGGAAATGCCGTGGCCGTGGTCCAGGGTCAGGGTGCCGCCGGTCAGGTACAGGCCGGCATCGGCGAAGGTCACCACGCCCGGCGCCGGCGCGTGCAACGGTGTGCCTTCGGGGGCCGCCACATCCAGGCCGTAATGGGGGTTGCGCGGTTCGCCGTTGAGGATCCGCTGGCTGCCGTAGACGCCACTGATGCGGCCGCGCACCGGCCAGGTCAGCGGTGTCAGGAAATCGCTGCGGGCATCATCGCGTTCGCGGGCCTTGACCACGCCCGCCTGTTCCCGGGCGATGCGCGCCTGCAGTTCCGGGTTCGGTGAAACGGTGGACGGCGGCAGGCCGTCGACGCGCTCGATGCGCCAGTCCCGTGCCTGCACGGCAACGTTTGCCTTCGCCTGTCGGCCATCGGGAAATTGCACTGCCAGCGCTGCCGGTTCGCCGGCGTCACGGCCAAAGCCGAATACGAACCAGCCTTCCGGGTCGACGCGCAACTGCCGGCCGGCCAGTGCCACCTGGCTGCCCGGGGGCACCCGGCCGATCACCATCTCGCCCTGGCGGGCGCTGGTTGGTACGTCGATGCGGGCGTCGCTGCGTGCGTTGGCCGGTTCGGCGGCCTGGGCCGGGAGCGGCACTGCGGCCAGCATCAGCATCGGCAACAGCAGCCGGATCAGCGCCAGCGATGAAGCAACGCGGCTCATGATCGCACCCCGGAAAACTGCAGGCGCTGCCCGGCCGCGAGTGGATCCAGTTGGCCCCCATGCCAGGCGCGGTGGCCGTTGACCCAGGTCGCCACGACGCTGGCGGCAAAGGTTTCGCCTTCGAACGGCGACCAGCCACAGCGGCCCAGTACCTGTTCGGGCCGCACTGTGGTCGGTGAGTCCATGTCCACCAGCACCAGGTCGGCGAACTGGCCTTCGCGCAGCCAGCCGCGCTCCTGCACGCCAAAACGTTGCGCCGGTGCGTGACTGATGCGCTCGACCAGGGTCGGCAGGCTGAAGTGGCCGGCGCGGACCTGTTCCAGCGCGCTGACCAGGGCGTACTGCACCAGCGGCAGGCCCGACGGCGCGGCCGGGTAGGGCTGGGCCTTTTCTTCCCGGGTGTGCGGGGCGTGGTCGGTGGCGAGGATGTCGATGCGGCCATCGGCGACGGCGGCCAGCAGGGCGGCGCGGTCGGCGGCGTCCTTGATCGCCGGGTTGCACTGGATCAGCGTGCCCAGGCGGGGATAGTCGTCGGCACAGAAATGCAGGAAATGCACGCAGGTCTCGGCGGTGATGCGCTTGCCGGCCATCGCCCCGGGCTGGAACAGCTCCAGCTCCTGGGCGGTGGAGATGTGCAGCACGTGCAGGTGCGCGTCATGGCGCCGGGCCAGTTCCAGCGCCAGCCGGGTTGACTTGATGCAGGCTTCGCGCGAACGGATCAGCGGATGCTCGGTGACCGGGATCGCATCCCCGTAGCGGGCCCGGGCCGCAGCCATGTTGGCCTGGATGATCGGCGTATCTTCGCAGTGGGTGATGATGACGGTCGGGGCGTGGGCGAAGACGCCATCCAGCACTTTGGGGTCATCAACCAGCATGTTGCCGGTGGAGGCGCCCATGAACACCTTCACCCCCGGCGTGGTGGCCGGGTCGATGGCCTTGATCGCCTCCAGGTTGTCGTTGCTGGCACCCATATAAAAACCGTAGTTGCCGAACGCCCGGCCGGCGGCGCGCTGGTACTTGTCGGCCAGGGCCTGCGCGCCCAGCGTGGGCGGGTTGGTGTTGGGCATGTCCATGAAACTGGTGATGCCCCCGGCCACGGCAGCCGCGCTTTCGGTGGCGATATCGCCCTTGGCCGGAAAGCCCGGTTCCCGGAAGTGCACCTGGTCATCGATCATGCCCGGCAACAGGTGGCGGCCGGCGGCATCGATCACGGTTTCATCGGCGCGCGCCGCCAGCCCGGCATCGATGCGTTCGATGCGGCCGTTGCGTACACGCAGGTCGGCCTGCCACTGGCGGCCGTCACTGACCAGGGTGGCGTTGTTGATCAACCAGTTGTCTTGGGTCATCGAAAATTCCGGGTGTCAGGTGGGGGAGGGGGCGGCCTTCGCCGCCATGAAAACCGGTCCGGTACCGGATCGGACCCGCCCGGGGACAGGGGATGGCAGCGGGCGATCCGGCGCAGGCTCAACCAGCCACCGCGCACGATACCGTGACGGGCCAGGGCGGTGCGTGCGTAGTGCGAGCAGCTGGGGTGAAACCTGCAGCGCGGCCCGAGCAGGCGGCTCAGGGTGGCCCGGTACAGGCCGATCAGCAGGCGCAGCAAGCGGTTCAAGCACGACCCCGGTGGACCATCGGGTCCAGGTGGGAGAGGATGGGTGCCGGCGGG
>CAZUZT010000055.1:3806-12513 GCA_964624575.1 uncultured Rhodanobacteraceae bacterium
GGCCTTGGCAGGCAACGCCGGTCGGCTGCGACAGCCCGTGTCAGAGGCGCCCTTGCGCCAACGCGCAAAAATGAAAACAAGTTGCCGCAAAGGGTCGGTTAGGCTATAACACCCGACCCCCGGGCCTCAAGACGTGGGACCGGGCAGCCACCAGATCCAGTTGAGGATATCCATGGCAAAGACTGCGGCCAAAACCACGGCCACCAGCAAGCCGGCAACGGCAAAGAAAGCTGCCGCCAAGAAGGCGGTGGCAAAGAAGGCCGCTGCCAGGAAGACATCGGCAGCGAAGAAGGCCGCCACCGGAACGGCGGCGAGCAAGGCTGCCGTGAAGAAGGCAGCGGCGAAGGCGGCGGTCAAGAAGGCCACCGCCAGCAAGACACCCGCGACGAAGAAGGCTGCGGCCCAAAGTCCGGCCAAGGCCGCCAAGAAAAAAACCGCGCGGCCGGCGACCCGGGGCGTGGTGGCCACGGCCCGTGCCAGCACCGCGGCCAGCACCGATGTCATTGCGCCACGGCCGCGCAAGATCGAGCCGGATATCAGCTTGCCGGCTGATTACGTGCCCAGCGAGAGCGAGGAGTACATGTCGTCCCGGCACCTGGAGTACTTCCGGCAGAAGCTGCTGCGCTGGCGCGACGACCTGATCGAGGAATCGCAGCAGACGATGGAAAACCTGCGCGAGGAAGTGCGCGATGTCGGCGACGAAGCCGAGCGCGCGCAGCGGGAAACCGAGAACTCGCTGGAACTGCGCACCCGGGACCGCTACCGCAAACTGCTGGCCCAGATCGACAAGGCCCTCAAGCGCATCGAGGATGGTGAATACGGATTCTGTGAGGAAACCGGCGAACCGATCGGCCTGGAGCGGCTGGAAGTGCGTCCGATCGCACGCTTCTCCATTGACGCCCAGGAGCGTTGGGAACTGCGCCAAAAGCATATGGGCGAATAAGCCCGGCTTTGTCTGGCGAGCATCGTGACCGGCCCGGTCCGGAGATGATGGCCCACGACAGGCAGCCCGACAGTTGGCAATGAACAGGCGGGCGGTACCGGTAACGGTGCCGCCCGTTTTCTATTTGTCCATGCCGATGGAATCGGCGGCTTCGGGCCGGATACCGCCCTGGCGCAATATCCGGCCGCTCAATCGCCGGGATCGCCCGGCGGCTGGACGAAACGGGCCCGGCCGCGGCTGACATCGGTGATCCGCTCGCGGAATGCATCAACGTAACCGGCCGGCAGGGACAGACCCAGGTGCAGCCCGTCGGCCTGGTAATCCTGGGCCATCACTTCGGCCTGGAACTCGGGCAGCAGGTTGCGCAATGCTGTTTCCAGGGCGAAATCGATGCGGCAGTCCAGGCGTGCCATCGCCACCAGCGGCTGTCGCGGCGCCAACCGCAGGCACTCGGCGGCGCAACCGCCATAAGCCCTGACCAGACCGCCGGCACCGAGCTTGATGCCGCCGAACCAGCGCACCACCAGCACCGCCACCTGATCGAAACCCTGGCCGTCGATCGCCGCCAGGATCGGCCGCCCGGCGGTGCCACCTGGTTCACCATCATCGTTGAACCGGTATTGCTGGCCGATGCGGTAGGCCCAGCAGTTGTGGGTGGCCTCGGGCACCGAATGTTCGGCGATCAGCGCCAGCGCCGCCTCCGGATCCTCGGCCGGGCCAGCGATAGCCAGGAACCGGCTGCGGTTGACCACGGTCTCGTGCTGAACCAGACCGGGCAGGGTGTCGCTCATGCCCGGTCCGGCATTGGCGTCGGCGTCCATACCGACTCCCGTCCAATGCCGCCGCGGCTGCCGCGCTCAGGCATCGCTCAGGTGCAGGCTGTCGGCGGCTACCGCCAGCTCGATCCGTCCGTCGGCCAGGCGCGCGCTGACCCGATCGTGACCGGCAATCTGCGCCGCCGAGCCGAGCACGGCGCCGGTGGTGGTGTCCTGGATGATCGCGTAGCCACGTTCCAGGGTAGCCAGCGGACTGAGCGCCTGCAGGGCGCGGGCCAGCTCGCGCAACCGCGCCCGCCGGGCCAGTTGTTGCTGGCGCTGGCCCTGCTGCAGCCGGCCATGCATCTGGATCAGGTCGGCGTGCAGGCGGGCCATGCGCAGCCGTGGCTGCTGCGCGTGCAGGCTGCGGCGCAGGGCGTCCAGTTGCCGCTGCGCCTGGTCCAGATGGTGGCGCAGGCAGCGCTCCAGATGACGGCGGCCGCTGGTCGCGCGCTCGCGGATCTGTTGCAGGCGCCGACCCGGAGCCACGGCCTGAAGGCGCAGCCGCGCCGTGTCCAGCCGTTGCTGGCGCAACTGCGCCAGGCGCTGGTTCTCGCGCAGCACGCGCTGGTGCAGTTGTCCGATCCGCCGCACCAGTTCGGCCTGGTCCGGGGTCAGCGCCTCGGCCGCGGCGGTTGGCGTGGCGGCGCGCAGGTCGGCGGCCAATTCCGCCAGCGTGATATCCACTTCATGGCCAATGGCGGCCACCACCGGCACCGGCGAGGCCGCGATCTCGCGCGCCAGTTGTTCGTCGTTGAACGCCCACAGATCCTCCAGCGAACCGCCACCGCGGGTGAACAGGATGGCATCGTAGTGGCCGCAGGCGATGGCCTCACGCAAGCGCTGGCGCAGCATCGGCACGGCTTCGGCGCCCTGCACCGGCGCGGCCAGAACATCCACCGGCAACAGCGGGAAACGGCGCCCGATCACGGTCAGGACATCGCGTATCGCGGCGCCGGATGGCGAGGTGATCAGCGCCAGCCGGCGGACGAAGGCCGGAAGCGGACGCTTGCGCCCGGCGTCCAGCAGGCCCTCGGCGGCGAGCTTGCGCTTGAGCTGTTCAAAAGCCCGCTGCAGCGCGCCTTCGCCGGCTTCCTCCATATGGCTGACGATCAGCTGGTAGTCGCCGCGCGGCTCGTACAGCCCGACCCGGCCCTGCACGCGCACCAGCTGGCCATCGGCCGGGTGGAAGGCCAGGGTTCGGCTGCGGGTGCGGAACATGGCGCAGCGCACCTGGGCGCCGGCGTCCTTGAGCGTGAAGTACAGGTGGCCGGACGCGGGTTTGGCCAGGTTGGAGATTTCAGCTTCCAGCCACACCGGCGGCATGGCATCGTCGAGCAGTTGCCGCACCAGCCGGTTCAGGCTGGTCGGGGTCAGGATCCGCTCCGGATCCGGTGCCAGGCTCATGCCGGTCGTCCGGCCGGAAGGCCTGTCGATGCTGCGGCTGGCTGACTGGCAGCCCCGCGCGGCCGCCGTGGCCGGCACTGTTCCGCGTTAGACTGCGCAGGCGCCGCGATGGCGCCCACGACCGGCAGCCACGCCTGCCAGACCCGCAGTGCCAGCACGATCAAGCAACGAATCATGAATCCTTCCAGCCAACCAGGGAGCTCTCCAGTCTCGGGCAAAGCTGCGGTTGACTCAACCGCGACGACTTCCGGCAATGGCGCCATCCAGGCCGCGCCGACCGCGGCTGCCTGGCAGCCTTCGACGCTGACCGGACCGGGCCCGCGCCGGCCCAGCCGGGCGGTCGACATCGACGGCGTCCGCGTTGGCGGCAGTGCACCGGTGGTGGTGCAGTCGATGACCAACACCGACACCGCCGACATTGCCGGCACCACCCGGCAGGTGGCCGAGTTGTGGCGCGCCGGCTCCGAGCTGGTGCGCCTGACGGTCAACACCCCGGAGGCGGCGGCGGCCGTGCCGCGCATCCGCGAACGCCTGGAAATGATGGGCGTGACGGTGCCCCTGGTCGGGGATTTCCACTACAACGGCCACCAGTTGCTCAGCGCCGAACCGGCCTGCGCCCGCGCCCTGGCCAAGTACCGGATCAATCCGGGCAATGTCGGTTTCGGCCACAAGCGCGACCACCAGTTTGCGACCATCATCGAACTGGCCATGGAGTACGGCAAGGCGGTGCGCATCGGTGCCAACTGGGGCTCGCTCGACCAGGCCCTGGCGGCACGGCTGATGGACGAAAATGCCGCCTCGGCGCAGCCGCAGGAGCCGGCCGCGGTGCTGCGCGATGCCCTGATCCGCTCGGCCCTGGACTCGGCGCAGCGGGCCGAGGCCCTGGGCCTGGCGCGCGAACGCATCGTTTTGTCGTGCAAGGTCTCCGGCGTGCAGGAGCTGATTGCCGTCTACCGCGACCTGGCCGCGCGCAGCGACCACGCCCTGCACCTGGGCCTGACCGAGGCCGGTATGGGCAGCAAGGGCATCGTCGCCTCCGCCGCCGCCCTGGCGGTGCTGATGCAGGAAGGCATCGGCGACACCATCCGCATCTCGCTGACGCCGCGTCCGGGCCAGTCGCGCAGCGACGAGGTCGTGGTTGCCCAGGAGCTGCTGCAGACCCTGGGCCTGCGCTCGTTCACGCCCATGGTCACCGCCTGCCCGGGTTGCGGCCGCACCACCTCCAGCTTCTTCCAGGAGCTGGCCGAGCAGGTCACCGGCCATGTCCGGCAGAAGATGCCCGAATGGAAGCTGCGCCATCCGGGCGTGGAGAACCTCAGCCTGGCGGTGATGGGCTGCGTGGTGAACGGTCCGGGTGAAAGCCGCCATGCCGACATCGGCATCAGCCTGCCCGGCACCGGCGAGGCGCCGGCGGCGCCGGTGTTCATCGACGGCAAGAAGGCCATGACCCTGCGCGGCGAAAACATCGCCCGCGAGTTCATCCAGGTGATCGACGAGTACGTCGCCCGGCGCTACCGCTGATCTGGAAGTCAGCGCGCTTGCCGTCCGGCCGCCGTCATCGGTGCAGCGCCGGCACCCCTGGCTCAATTGCCCGACAGCGTCTCCGAGCCGATCTCCGGATCGGTGACCTTGCGCCGGTGCAGGCGCGCCTCGCGGTGGGCGATATACAGCGTGCTGGAGAAGATGATGCCGGCCCCGGCTGCGGTCCAGATATCGACCCGCTCGGCGAACAGCAGCCAGGCCATGCCGGCCACCAGCGGCAATTGCAGGAAATGCAGCGGCTGCAGGGCCGAGACATCGGCGAGCTTGAACGCCCGGGTCATCCACATGTGGCCCAGGGTGCCGAAGGCGCCGGTCAGCGCCAGCCACAGCCAGGCGATGCCCGCCGGCGTCTGCCAGACCGGCAATGCCGGCAGCAGCGACAGCGGCGTCATCAGCACCACCATCCAGATCACGATGGCATCGGGCGATTCGGTGCGCGACAGGAACTTGATGCTGATCGCCGTGCTCGCCGCCAGCGCCGCCGCTGCCAGGGCCACCAGCGCCGCCAGCTGCAGGCCGTCGGCGGTGGGCCGCACGATCACCAGCACGCCGACAAAGCCGATCCCGATCGCGCTCCAGCGCCGCGCCCGCACCACCTCGCCCAGCACCAGCACGGCCAGGATGGTGACGAACAGCGGCGTGGTGTAGCTGAGCGCGATCGCCTGCGCCAGCGGCAGATGCACCAGGGCCCAGAAGCCGCACAGCATCGCGCACAGGCCGACCACGCAACGCAGCAGGTACAGGCCGAAACTGTTGGTGCGCAGGATCCGCAAACCGCCGGCGTGGAACAGCAGCGGCAGGATGAAGATCACCCCGAAGACATTGCGGAAAAAAGCGATCTGGAACGGGTGCACGTCGGCCGAGGCCAGGCGGATGGTGATCGCCATCAGCGAAAAGGTCAGCACGCTGCCCAGCATCAGCCCGACCGCGCGGCCGGTCAGTGGCTGGCTGGCGGGGTCGGTGGCGGGCGTGTCGGATGGGTCAGCGGCCGGCGTGTCAATTGCCGGAGCGCTGGCGGGTGTCGGCTGCCCACCATTGGCCGGCGCGGTGTCGGCCGGATTGAAAGGCTGGGAGGCGGGGCGCTCGGTCATCGTCGGTTGAGGGTATATCGCCTGTTGCTGCAATGCCGCATAAGCGCGGGCGGCGGGCAGCATCGATTCAGATTTCCAGTTCCGGTGGCAGGCGTCATGCCCGGGCTTCCGGCGACGGGGATGACTGGCGCGGACTGATGATTGAAACATGCTTTCGTATACTGTCGGCATGAATCCTCGACTGATCGTGATCGCCGCGGCAACGTTGGCGGCGCTGGTGCTGGCCTGGCAGATGCTGCGCATCCCGGGTTTGGAGCAGGCCAATGGCGCGCTGGAACCACCGCCTGCCGTGGATGGCGGCAAGATGATCGCGGCCGATCTGCGCCGGCTTGGCGCGCCCGCGGCCGAACAGACAGCGCGGCCAGCCAATCCGGCTCCGGGCCTGACCTTGTCCCCGGATGTGCCGTTGTTTGACCAGCTTGAAGCCCTGGAACAGGCCGCCAAGGCCGGCGACGCCGATGCCGCCGCCGCCCTGGCCGAAGGCTGGAATGCCTGCCGGTCCAGCTTTGCGATGTTCGGGCAGGATCGTCAGAACCAGGTGGCCGGGCGGCTTGATCTGGAGTATCAGATTGCCGAGGGCCTGCTGGCATCGCTGGATGATGAACAAGCGCGCGCAGCCGGCATCCAGGCCCTGGCCGAACTGGACCCGGCGGAGTTGGCGCTGGAGCTGGAACAGGATCTGCGCCAGCGCGACAGATTCTGTGAGGGCATCGAAGCGACCAGCGACTGGCCGCAGCGTGTGCGCCAGGCCCGGCATTGGCAGCAGCGTGCCGCCGAGTTGGGCCATACCCGTCACCGTCGAGCCCTGGTCACGTCGGCCTTCCGGGATCATGCCTGGCGGGAAGCGGATATCGCGGCGCTGGAACATGTCCGGATGAAACCGGTGGTGCTCGGGATGCTCGCCCAGGGCCTGGCGCAGGGCGATCCCTACATGCTCGGCGAGATGGCGCTGTTTACCGGGGAAGGCTACTTCGCGCCGCCGGACCCGCTGCAGGGCTACGCCTACAGCCGCGCCTACCTGTCGCTGGTCGACGCTGCACGTGCCGAACACTGGCATGGTGCCGTCCACGGCCTGCGCGGGTATGGCCAGGTTGTTGCGCTGGATGCCCGGCTGGCCGAACAGCTGGATGCCGCCAACCGGCGCCGGGCACAGGCCATGGCCGGGCAACTGGCCGATTGCTGCCGTGATTGGGTGGGGCCATGAAGCGCGCAGGGCTGTGGGCCGTGCTGGTGTTGGCAGCGCTGGCAGCCGCCTGGTGGTGGCAGGACCGCGCGCCGGGAACGGGCCGGGCTGATCCGGTAGCCTCCGGCGCCGAGGTCACTCCGGATCAAACGCTTGCCAGCAGCCAGGACGAAAAGCCGCCCGGCACCCAGGTGGTCTTGACGCCGGCGCCATCGCCGCCGTCGGAAGCCGGGCCGGCCGGCACTCCGTCGCCGCGGTTCGGCTCGCGGGAAGAGTACCTGCAGGCCCTGCTGGACTCCCCGAGCCGCGAGCCCGAGCTGGAAGATATCGCCGCCGTGCGCGCCCGGATCCGGGCCGGTGATGGCGCTGCCGCCTGGACGATGCTCAACCATGTGCGCGTCTGTGCCCAGGCCGAGTTGCTGGATGACGCCCAGGTCCTGGCCCGGGCGCGCGCCCGGGCTGCGGACCGGCCTGTGCCCAGTGACGAAACCGGCCGCGCCATCGAGGACGTGACCCGGAAGCAACATGAGCAATCTGACCTTGCACAGATGCGCGAGCTTCGCCACCACTGCCCGCAACTGCAGCCTGAGGACAATGAGCGCCTGCTGGATTGGCTGGAAGTGGCCCTGGCCGCCGGTCACGAAGATTTCCTGTACAGCCTCAGCATTCCCGGTGGCCTGCCCCTGCCTCGCGAACAGGCCTGGCGCGTGCGCCATGCCGAACGCCTGGCCGACCTGATCGTCCGCGCCCGCCAGGCATATCAGGCGCGGCTGGCGGCCGGAGATCGGCGCCTGCTGGAAAGGGGGCGCTTTTTCTACAGCAATGAACACCTGTGGTCGGAGATCGATCCCTACCCGGTCTACCTGCACGCGCTGGTGAACATCGGGCTGGTCTGGCCGATCACTGACAACGACTTCCGCTGGCGCGATGTGGAGCGATACGGCGGCATGCTGGACCCGGACCAGCGAACGCGTGCGATGACCGAGGCCGGGCAGATACTGCAGCGTTGCTGCGGCGTCGAGCTGCCCTCGTTCTGACCGTCTGCAGGCCATCGGGCGGCAGGGCGGCAGGGGCGGTGCCGGCGGCCGCCCTGATAGAATCCCCGGCCCGTTCACCTGTGTTGCCTGGTTGAGAATCCGATGAGCCTGAATCCCGCCGACCTGTTCGATGTCCGTTCCCTGCTCACCGAAGAGGAGGCCATGGTGCAGGACACCGTTGCCCGCTTCACCGACGAGAAGGTGCTGCCGATCATCGGCGACTGTTTCGACCAGGGCCGTTTCCCGGCCGAGCTGATTCCCGAAATCGCCAGCCTGGGCCTGCTCGGCGCCACCCTGCCCGAGGAATACGGCGGCGCCGGCATGAGTGCGGTCCAGTACGGGCTGATCTGCCAGGAGCTGGAGCGCGGCGATTCGGGCCTGCGCAGCTTCGCCAGCGTGCAGAGCTCGCTGTGCATGTACCCGATCTACGCCTACGGCAACGAAGAACAGAAGCAGCAGTGGCTGCCGCGCATGGCCGCCGGCGAGGTCATCGGCTGCTTCGGCCTGACCGAGGCCCATGGCGGCTCCGACCCGGCGAACATGAAGACCCACGCGCGCAAGGATGGCGATGACTGGGTCATCAACGGCTCGAAGATGTGGATCACCAATGGCAATCTGGCGCACATCGCCATCATCTGGGCGCAGACCGATGACGGCATCCAGGGCTTCATCGTGCCCACCGACACGGC
>CAZUZT010000056.1:0-12372 GCA_964624575.1 uncultured Rhodanobacteraceae bacterium
GCCGTGAGCGCGCGAAAGCGTTGCGGCGCGGTGGCGACGGCGCCGGTGGCACGGTCATGGGATCAATTGCCACGGGCACCGTGAGACAATCCGGGCGATGAGCAATTCCCATGCAGTGGATGCGTCCCGGGTGGACGCCGATGACGAGCGCCTGGCGCGGCTGGCCGGGCTGGCCGAAACGATCCTGGAACGGTGTGCCGCGCGGGGCGCCAGCCAGGCCCAGGTCAACCTGAGTTCGGACCTGGGCCTGAGCGTGAGCGTGCGCCTGGGCGAGGTTGAAACCATCGAGCGCCGGCAGGACAGCGGTGTTGGCGTCACGGTCTATTTCGGCCAGCAGCGGGGCACGGCGAGCACGGCCGACCTGGCCGACGCCTCGATCCAGGCGACGATCGAGCAGGCCTGTACGATCGCCCGCCATACCCAGCCCGATCCCTGGGCCGGGCTGGCCGATCCGGATCGCCTGGCCCGCCAGTGGCCATCCCTGGATCTGTGGCACCCGTGGCAGGCCGAGGCCGAGCAGGTGGTCGAACTGGCGCAACGCTGCGAGGCCGCCGGACGGGACCTGGATCGGCGTATCGACAATTCCGATGGCGCCAATGTCTCCCTGGGCCACTCGCTGGATGTCTATGCCAACAGCCATGGTTTTTTGGGCGCCGAGCGGCGCAGCATGCATTCGATTTCCTGCTCGCTGGTGGCCCGTGCCGATGACGGCGGTCTGCAGCGCGACTACTGGTATGACGCGGCCCGGGCCGGCGCCGAGCTGATGGCGCCCGAGGCCATCGGCCGGCGTGCCGCCGAGCGCACCCTGGCCCGGCTCGGCGCGCGCAGCCTGTCGACGCGGCGTTGCCCGGTGCTCTACGTGCCCGAGGTGGCGCGAGGCCTGATCGGCCATTTCCTGGCCGCGATCAGCGGCGGCGCGCAATACCGGAAATCATCATTCCTGCTCGACCAGGTCGGCCAGCCGGTCCTGCCCTCGTTCGTGTCGATGATCGAGCGCCCGCACCTGCCGCGCGGCCACGGTTCCAGCGGCTTCGATGACGAAGGCGTGGCCACCGCCGACAGCGTCCTGGTTAAGGATGGCGTGCTCACCCGTTACCTGTTGGACAGTTACTCGGCACGTCGCCTGGGGCTGGCCAGCACCGCCAATGCCGGCGGCGTACACAATCTGTCAGTGGCGACGGGGCCGGATGATTTCGCTGCCTTGCTGGCGCGGATGGATCGCGGCCTGGTGGTGACCGAGTTGATGGGGCAGGGCGTCAACCCGGTGACCGGGGACTACTCCCGCGGCGCGACCGGCTTCTGGATCGAGAACGGCCAGATCGCCTATCCGGTGAGCGAAGTCACCATCGCCGGCAACCTGCGCCGGATGCTGGCCGGCATTGTCGCCGTGGGCAGCGATGTCGACCGGCGCGCCAACGTGCTCACCGGCTCCATCCTGATCGACGAGATGACGCTCGCTGGCAGTTGACCCGTGCCGGGGTAGCGGTTTGAAGGGGCGATGCGTGGGCGCGGCCCGGATCCCGGACCCGCACCGGACCCGCCCAGGACCCGCCCTCAAATCCAGCCGCGTGCCGCCAGTGATACCGGCTCGCCGTCGCCGATGACCAGGTGATCGAGCAGGCGCACGTCGACCAGGGTCAGCGATTCCTGCAGGCGCTTGGTGATCAGCCGGTCGGCCTGGCTGGGCTCGGCGACACCGGAGGGATGGTTATGGGCAAGAATCACGGCGGCGGCGTTGTAGGCCAGGGCGCGCCGGACCACTTCGCGCGGATGTACCGAAGCGCCATCGATGGTGCCGCGGAACAGTTCCTCGCAGGCGATCGGCCGGTGCCGGGTATCCAGGAACAGCACGGCGAAGACTTCGTAGGGGTAATCACGCAGCCGCGCCTTCAGGTAGCGGCCGCTGTCGGCGGGATTGAGCAGGGCCGGGCCGCGATCCAGGTCCTCGGCCAGGTGGCGCCGGGCCAGTTCCATGCAGGCCAGCAGCTGGCAGGCCTTGCTGGCACCGATGCCCGGTGCCTTGAGCAGCGCCGGGACCTCGGCGCCGAGCAGGCCGCGCAGGCCATCGAAATGATTGAGCAGCTGCCGGGCCAGGGCGACCGCATCCAGTCCGCGCAGGCCGGTGCGCAGCAGGATCGCCAGCAGCTCGGCGTCACTGAGGGCGGCAGCACCGCGGGCCAGGAGCTTTTCCCGGGGGCGTTCGTTGGCAGGCCAGTCAAGGAGTTTCATGGGCCCATGATCGGCGTTGCGGAACCCGGACGCCTCCGGCCCGGGCGGTCGATCGGCTAAGCTATTGCCGATCCTGGAACAGGAATTTTCCCGAACATGACGAGTCTGGGCGGACGGCGGATATTGCTGGGCGTGGCCGGCGGCATTGCCGCCTACAAGGCGGCCGCCCTGGTGCGCAACCTGGGCCAGGCCGGTGCCCAGGTGCGCGTGGTGCTGACCGCCAATGCCGCGCGCTTCGTCGGTGCCACCACTTTCCAGGCCCTGTCCGGGCAGCCCGTGCGCAGCGATCTGTGGGACGAGCAGGCTGAAGCGGCGATGGGGCATATCGAGTTGGCGCGCTGGGCCGACCAGGTGCTGGTTGCGCCGGCCACGGCGAATCTCATTGCGCGCGCTGCGCACGGGCTGGCCGATGACCTGCTGACCACCCTGCTGCTGGCCTCGTCCGCGCCGCTGGTGCTGGCTCCGGCGATGAACCAGGCGATGTGGGCGCATCCGGCCACGCGCGCCAACCTGGCGCTGTTGCGCGCGCGGGGTGTCACCGTCCTGGGACCGGGTGTCGGCGATCAGGCCTGTGGGGATGTCGGCGCCGGGCGGATGCTCGAACCCGAGCAGATCGTTGCCGCCTTGGCGTTGCCGGCGGGCACAACGTCGTCCGGATCCTTGCTCGCCGGGCGCCGTGTCCTGGTCAGTGCCGGACCGACCCTGGAAGATATCGACCCGGTGCGCTACCTGGGCAACCGCAGTTCCGGACGCATGGGTTTTGCCCTGGCCGGGGCGGCCCGGGAGATGGGCGCCACAGTCGTTCTGGTGGCCGGCCCCACGCCGCTGCCGACGCCGGAAGGCGTGACGCGCATCGATGTCCGCAGCGCCCAGCAGATGCACGATGCAGTGCTGGACCAGGCCGACTGGGCACAGGTCTATATCGGCGCGGCCGCGGTTTCCGACTACCGGCCGGCCCAGGTGGCCGTCGACAAGATCAAGAAGGCGCCGGGCGAGGAAACCCTGGTTCTGGAGCGCACTCCCGACATCCTGAGGGCACTTTCACGACATGCGTCACGGCCGTTCCTGGTCGGCTTCGCGGCCGAAACCCGCGAGCTGGAGCGCTACGCCAGGGACAAGTTGGCGGCCAAGGGCCTGGACATGATTGCCGCCAACCGGGTGGACGATGGCCTGGGCTTTGCCACGCCGGACAACGAACTGGTCGTCTTCACGGCCGCCGGTGAACGCATAGCGCTGGCTCGTGACGACAAGCAGGTGCTGGCGCGGCGGTTGCTGCAGGAGATCGCGGCCCGGCTGCCGTCCGATCCCGATCCCGATCCCGACGACGCTCAGCAACCGGCGGCCGTGCCCTGATGAAGACCCTGCCGTTGAAGATCCTCGATCCGCGGGTCGGGCGTGACTTTCCCCTGCCGGCCTATGCCACCGGTGCCAGCGCCGGCATGGACCTGCGCGCCTGCCTGGACCAGCCGCTGGCGCTGTCGCCGGACGAGAGTGCCCTGGTGGCCACCGGGCTGGCGATCCATATCGACGATCCCGGGTTTTGTGCGGTGATCCTGCCGCGCTCGGGCCTGGGCCATCGCCACGGCATCGTGCTGGGCAACCTGACCGGCCTGATCGATGCCGACTACCAGGGCCCGCTGATGGTGTCGCTGTGGAACCGCAGCAACCAGCCCTATACCGTGCAGCCCGGCGAGCGCGTGGCGCAACTGGTGCTGTTGCCGGTGGCGCGGGTAGCGCTTGAGATCGTCGATGAGTTCGTACCCAGCCAGCGTGGTGCTGGCGGTTTCGGCCATACCGGGCGGCTGTGACCGCGCTGGGCGATGGTCGTGTCTGCCGTCGTTGCCATTGCCTCGTGGGCGATGGACTGGCAGCGCAAGGCTCCGGTCGATGCCCGAATTTTCCTGTCCTGAAGAGCAACCATGAAGCTACCTGATCCCAGTATTTTCCGCGCCTACGACATCCGTGGCGTGGTTGGCAGCACCCTGACCGAGGATGGCGCCTACCTGATCGGCCGGGCGCTGGGCAGCCAGGCCCGCGAGCAGGGCATCGATGCCGTATGCGTGGGCCGGGATGGCCGCCTGTCGGGGCCGGATCTGGCGGCAGCGCTGTCGCGCGGTTTGCTGGATTGCGGCTGCGACGTCATCGATGTCGGCGCGGTGCCGACACCAACCCTGTATTTCGCCACCCATCAGTACGGCACCGGCAGCGGCGTGATGGTTACCGGTTCGCACAATCCGCCTGATTACAACGGCTTCAAGATCATGCTCGGTGGCAACACCCTGTCCGGCTCGGCCATCACCGGCATCCGCCAGCGGATCCAGGACGGCGGTTTCGTCGATGGCGAGGGCAAGCGCCGTGTAGTGGATGTCCTGCCCGATTACCTGGACCGGATCGCCGGCGATATCGAACTGGCGCGTCCGTTGAAGATCGTCGTGGATGCCGGCAACGGCATCGCCGGCATCATCGCCCAGCCGCTTTATGAGTTGCTTGGCGCCGAGGTGGTACCGCTGTTCTGCGATGTCGACGGCACCTTCCCCAATCACCATCCCGACCCGGGTGATCCTGCCAACCTGCAGGACCTGATCCGCACCGTTGCCGACACCGGCGCCGATATCGGCCTGGCCTTTGACGGCGATGGCGACCGCCTGGGCGTGGTCACGCCGCAGGGTGAGATCGTCTATCCGGACCGCCTGCTGATGCTGTTCGCCCGCGATGTCCTGTCGCGGGCACCCGGCGGCACCGTCATCTACGACGTCAAGTGCACCGGCCACCTGGCTGGGCAGATCGAGCAGGCGGGCGGGCGGCCGATGATGTGGAAGACCGGCCACTCGCTGATCAAGGCGAAGATGAAGGAATTAGACGCGCCCCTGGCCGGCGAAATGAGCGGCCACTTCTTCTTCCAGGAACGCTGGTACGGCTTCGACGATGGCCTGTATGCCGGTGCCCGCCTGCTGGAAATCCTGGCCGGCCAGGATCAGCCGGCCGACGAGTTGTTCGCCAGCCTGCCCAAGGGCGTGAGTACCCCGGAATTGAAGGTGGCCATGGCCGAGGGCGAACATTACCGCTTCATGGCGGAGTTCAGCCAGGACGTACAGTTCCAGGGCGCGCGGATCAGCACCATCGACGGCGTGCGTGCCGATTGGCCCGATGGCTGGGGGCTGGTGCGCTGCTCCAACACTACTCCCTGCCTGGTGCTGCGCTTTGATGCCGACAACCCGGAGGCGTTGACCCGGATCCAGGAGCAGTTCCGGCAGCGGCTGCTGGCCCGTGACCCGACGCTGGAGCTGCCGTTCTGAGCCGGGGCAGACACGCGCTGCAGCACGGCAGGCGTCAGGCGGGTCTGGAAAGATGAAGAGTACCAAGGGCATCCATGCCCTTGGTTCCCTGGAGCCGGCCATCGCTTGGATAATGGCGGCTCCTTTTTGCGCAGGTCCCTCTGCGCTCCTGAGTGC
Organism: uncultured Rhodanobacteraceae bacterium; assembly: GCA_964624575.1. Taxonomy (GTDB): domain Bacteria; phylum Pseudomonadota; class Gammaproteobacteria; order Xanthomonadales; family UBA2363; genus Pseudofulvimonas. The sequence goes on from CAZUZT010000056.1 coordinate 5,682, forward strand.
GGCGTTCCCGCGCCGCTCTCCCCTAGTCGTTCGTTGGCCGGTGCGATGGCCGGTGTGATGTCCGCTGCGTGGTCCGGACGCTGACCGCGGTCAGTTCCCGGAAGCGGCGCAATTCCTGGGCCTGGCTGAGCAGCACGCGCTCGTAACGGGCCTCCAGTTTGTCCAGTTCCCGCAATTGTTCATCCAGCCGTGCCTGGGTCCGGGCGGTGGCGTCGGCATCGCCGGTTGCCTGGCTGTCATGGACCATGGCCTGCATGCGCTCGGTATTGACCTGTGCAATCGCCATGCTGCCGCGCAGGTTGGCCAGATACTCTTCGTGGCTGCGCCGCAGATCCATCTCGTCATGGAAGCTGGCGACCAGAGCTGTGTCCCGGTTGGCACTTCTGAGCATTTCCTGACGCTGAGCGACAGTTTCCGACGAGTCCGTGACGTCCAGTTGCCGGATGCGGATGCCGTTGTGATTGAACTCTTCGCGGCGCTGGGCCGTCTGTTCCACCGGCAAACGGTCACCGAAGTGCATGTTTCCATTGCCGTCCAGCCACTTGTACAGGCGGTTGTGGTCAGAGCCGTTGGCCACGGCGGTACCCGAAGCCAGTACCAGGGCCAGGGTCGGAAGGGCGATTTTAAGGAGTGTATGTTTCATGGCACTGGGACTGTAGCCAGTAGCGTGCCAACTATTGCCTGGGCGGGAAAATGTGCAGTTCCGGGGGCACGGGCTGCACCTGCCGACCTGGTCACACCACCCGCCGTTACCCGGCTGGGCAGATTCCGCCGCGGCAGGTCAGGTGCCGTGCAGTGCCCGGTAGGCGACCAGGGCCTGATGCTGGCCGGCCAGGCCGTTCTGGTTTGCGGCATAGGCAAGCAGATTGTCCAGGCTGGCGACGGCGACGACAGGCACGCCCAGTTCTTCCTGGACTTCCATCACCGCCGAGCCCGGGCCGCGACCCCGTTCCTGGCGGTCCAGGGCAATCAGAACGCCGGCCGGCTGGCCGCCGGCCTGGCGGATCTGGCCGGCCGCCTCGCGGATGGCGGTGCCGGCGGTGATCACGTCATCGACAATCAGCACTCGCCGACCCTGCACCGGCGCGCCGATGAGCACGCCGCCCTCGCCATGCGTTTTTGCTTCCTTGCGGTTGAAGGCCACGGGGATGTCCCGGCCGCTGTCCCGGTACAGCGCCAGTGCCAGCGCCGTCGCCAGCGGCAGGCCTTTGTAGGCCGGACCGAACAGCATGTCGTACTCCACGCCGGCGTCGAGCAGGGCGCGGGCGTAGCAACGTGCGAGCACATCGAGCGCGCGGCCACTGTCGAAATGGCCGGCGTTGAAGAAGTAGGGGCTGATCCGTCCGGACTTGAGGGTGAACTGGCCGAAGGTCAGGGCACGGCAGTCGATGGCGGTGTCGAGAAACTGGATCTGATGGGGCTGGAGCACGGTCGACAGGGTCTTGGTGGCGGCGGGCCAGTATGCCCGGGCCGCCGGCGCGGGTGAAATCGCTGCCCGATCAGGTCATCATGCGGTCCGCTCCATCCTCTGCTCCAAGTCGTAGAAAGGGTCTTCATGCGCATCATCAGCTTCAATGCCAATGGCATCCGCTCCGCTGCCAGAAAGGGGTTTTTCCAGTGGCTGGACGGGCAGCGGGCCGATATCGTCTGCCTGCAGGAGACCAAGGCGCAGGAACACCAGCTGGCCGACGCCTGCTTCCGGCCGGTCGGAAGCCACTGCTTCTATCGCGATGCCATCACCCGCAAGGGCTACAGCGGCGTCGCCATCTACAGCCGCCGCGAGCCCGACGAGGTGCGTACGGAACTGGGCTGGGCACCGTTCGATGACGAAGGCCGATACATCGAGGCGCGCTTTGGCAACCTCAGCGTGGTCTCGTTCTACATCCCGTCTGGTTCATCCGGCGAGCTGCGTCAGGACTTCAAGTTCCAGGTCATGGCGTGGCTCAAGCCGATCCTGGATGAGTGGCTGGCCAGCGGCCGCGACTACGTGTTGTGTGGCGACTGGAACATCGTGCGTGCCCGCAACGACATCAAGAACTGGAGCAGCAACCAGAAAAACTCCGGCTGCCTGCCGGTCGAGCGGGCCTGGCTGAACGGGCAAATCGCCGATGATTGCGGGGATGGTTCGCCGCAACCCGAGCACGGCTGGCACGACAGCCTGCGCGTGCTGCGGCCCGAGGCGGTGGAATACACCTGGTGGAGCAACCGCGGCCAGGCGCGCGCCAACAATGTCGGCTGGCGGCTCGATTACCAGTTGGTGACGCCCGGTCTGGCAGCGCGGATCAAACACTGTGCGGTGCACCCGGAGCCGCGCCTGTCCGACCACGCGCCTTATCTGGTCGACTACGCATGAGCATGGCGCCAGGCTGGCGCCAGCGCCTGCCGGCCAGTTTGCGCCCGTACACCGAGCGCGAGCCCGTGGCCGCGCTGATGCTGGGGATCTCCTCGGGCTTTCCGTACGCGATGATCGGCGCCACGCTGACCACGCGCCTGGCCCAGGATGGCATCGACAAGCGCAGCGTCACCGCCTTCTCGCTGGCGTTCCTGGTCTACAACTTCAAGTTCCTGTGGGCGCCGCTGGTCGACAGCGTACGCCTGCCCCTGTTGGGCCGGCTCGGGCAGCGCGTGTCCTGGCTGCTGTTCGCCGGCACCCTGGTGATGCTGGCGGTGGCCTGGCTGGCGATGCTGGATCCGCGCGCCAGCCTGGCAATGACGGCGATGGCGGCAGTAGCGGTCGGCATTGCCGGCGCCACCTATGACATCGTCATCGATGCCTACCGGATCGAGCTGCTGCGCCCCGAACAACTGGGTACCGGTTCGGGCATGTCGCAGTATGGCTGGCGGGTCGGTTCGGTGGCGGCCGGCTCGCTGGCCCTGTATGTGGCGGCGCGGCACGGCTGGACGTTGGCGTATCTGCTGTGCGCCATGTTCGCCCTGCCGGCCATGCTGACCGGCCTGCTGGTGGGCGAGCCGGTGCGTCATGTTGTGGTGGCGGTGCACCGGGGCTGGCGCCAGGCCTGGCATGCGGTGATCGGGCCGCTGGTCGAGTTCATGCGCCGGCGCGGCTCGGTGCTGGTGCTGCTGTTCATCCTGCTGCACAAGATCGGCGACACCCTGGCCAACCTGACCTTGCGCCTGCTGCTCAATGACCTGGGTTTCAGCAACGACGAGATCGCCACCTATGATGTCGGCGTCGGCTTCATCGCCATGCTGGCCGGCATTTTCATCGGCGGCGTGATGTACGCCTGGCTGGGCATGAAGCGCTCGGTGCTGGTGGCCCTGGTGCTGATGGCGGTGTCCAACCTCAGCTTCGCCTGGCTGGCGGCGGTCGGTCATTCCAATGCCCTGCTGGCATTCACCATCGGCTTTGAGAATCTGGCCAGCGGCATCGGCGGCGTGGTCGTGGTGGCCTACCTGTCAGCGCTGTGCAACTTGGCGTTCACGGCCACGCAGTATGCCCTGCTGTCGGCCGCGGCGAGCATCGTCGGCCGCCTGCTCACCGGCACCACGGCCGGCGCCATGATCGAGTGGATGGGCTATGTCCAGTTCTATCTTTTCACCACGGTGATTGCCCTGCCGGGCGTATTCCTGTACCTGTTCATGCTGCGCGCCGGCCTGATCGACCAGTCGCTGGGCACGGCCGGCCGGGACCAGCGACGTGAGTAAGCAAACCGGGCAGCTTCAGGCCGGATAGATCCCGCCCAGAATGCGCGGGCCGCGGGCGCCGGTCACTGCCGCCAGGTTGCCCGGCCGGCCGGCGAGGGTTTCGCGGGCCAGCCAGGCAAAGCCCATGGCTTCCACGTAATCCGGATCAAGGCCATGGGCGGCGGTTGTTTCCAGGATCACCGGTGCGGTCCGGCCGGGAACCGCGACGAAGGCGGTGGCCAACGCTTCAGCCAGGGCACGCATCAGCACCGGGTTGTGGACGCCGCCGCCGCAAGCCAGGACACGGCACACATCGGGCAGGTCACGGGCCAGTGCCTGCGCGATCGTAATCGCCGTCAGGCTGACCAGGGTCGCCTGGACATCGGCCGGCGGCACCCGGTCCATCTCACTGCGGCGTGACACCCAGTCCAGGTTGAATACCTCACGGCCGGTGCTTTTGGGCGCCGGCAGGTGGAAATAGGGCTCATCCAGCCATTGCGCCAGCAGCTCCGGCCGGCTGCGGCCGCGGCCGGCGAAGGCGCCCTGCTCATCGAAGGCGGTCCCCAGATGGCGCTGTGCCCAGGCATCAAGAAGCCCGCTGGCGGGGCCGGTATCGAAACCGGTGACCGGGATGCCGGGATCGCCAGGCAACAGGGTCAGGTTGGCGATGCCACCCAGGTTGAGCACGGCGCGGCTTTCGCCCGGACAGGCCAGGACGGCCGCATGCAGGGCGCACAGCAGCGGCGCGCCCTGGCCACCGGCCGCCAGGTCACGGCGGCGGAAATCGGCCACCACCTGACAGCCGCTGCGCTCGGCAATCCGGCTGGGGTCACCCAGTTGCAGTGAAAAAGGCCGCGTGGCGCCAGGCCGGTGCCAGACCGTTTGCCCGTGGCTGCCCAGGGCGGTGATGGCGGAAGCCTGGATGCCCAGTTCGGTCAGCAATGCCAGGGCGGCATCGGCAAAGGCATCGGCAACCGCGGTGTCCAGCGCGCCCAGGTGATCCAGGCAGGTATGGCCATCACCCTGGGCCAGCTCCAGCAGGCGCTGGCGCAGGTCAGGATCATAAGGATGGGCGAGGGCGCCGACCAGATGCGGCGTGGCGGCCGAGAAATCCACCAGCGCGACGTCGATGGCGTCGGCGCTGGTGCCGGAGATCAGGCCGAGGAAAAGCTCATCGGCCATGGATTTGGCCGATCAGGGCACCGACGCGGTCGCGCGCAGGCTTTCCAGCAATTCCAGTTGCGCGGCGATGGCGATCGTGTCGCGCTGGAAGCGTTCCAGGGCCGGGCCGTTCAACGGCTCGGGCTTGGGCAGGGTCACCGTGAGCGGATCACGGTGCGAGCCCTTGACCCGGAATTCATAGTGCAGGTGCGGGCCGGTGGCCAGCCCGGTGGCGCCGACATAGCCGATGACATCGCCCTGGCGCACCCGGTTGCCCTGACGGACGGCGGCATTGAAGCGCGACATGTGCGCGTACAGCGTGGTGGTCTGGTTGCCGTGGTCCAGGATGATGGTGTTGCCATAGCCGCCCTGGCGGCCGCGGAACTGCACCCGGCCGTCGCCGGCGGCGTAGATCGGGGTTCCGGTCGGGGCGGCATAGTCCACGCCCCGATGGGCACGGACGCGGTTCAGGACCGGATGTTTGCGGGTCAGCGAAAAACGCGAGCTGATCCGGGTGAAGTCGACCGGGGTCCGCAGGAACTCGCGGCGCAGGGGCCGGCCTTCCTGGTCGAAGTATTCGATCTTGCCGTCGCTGTGGACATGACGCAGGGCGACCACGCGCCGGCCGCGGTTGATGAAGCTGACCGCCAGCACGTCACCGTCACGCACGTGTTCGCCATCGCGGAACACCTGCTCATAGATCACCGCGAAGCTGTCACCCAGGCGCAGGTCCTGGGCGAAATCGATGTCGTAGCCAAGCACCCGGGCGACCTTCAACACCATGTTGTATGACAGGCCGGCGTCCTGGGCGGCGGCCGACAGGGAACTGGTGATCACGCCGGTGCCGCGTTCCACCCGGTACTGCACCTGGCGTTCGAGGACCTGCTCTTCCAGGCCGCCGTCATCAAGCACGCGGATCAGGACCCGGGCATCCTCACCCCGGTCGAACATCAACGCGTCCAGCCGGCCGGATTCGGCGGCATGGAAAGCCAGGCGGGCACCCGGACGCAGGCGGCTGGCGATCTCCTGCACATGACTTGATGCCAGTGCGCGTTCCAGGTCGTTGGCCGGGAAACCCTGGCGCTGGAAGAGGCCGCCGAGCGTGTCGCCACGCACGACCTCAACGGTCTGCCAGTTCCCCTGCTCATTGTCATAGGCAAGTTGCAGCGCTTCTGCGGCGCCCAGACCGGCCACTTCCAGCTCCAGCTGTTGCACCGGTTGCGGCAGTTCAAGGGCCGTCTGGACCAGATAACCCGGTGCATCGCGCTTGGCCACGGCCAGGCCGGGCAAGACACCGAGCACGGCCACCGTCAGGCCGGTAACGGCGGCGCAACTGAGCCAGTGTCGACGGCGCCAGGAGGCCGGCAGCTGCCGGCGACACGAGCTGAAGAAGGCAGGCAGGGCGGCGCGGGGACGATCAGTATCTGACATGCGGGAGGGGTACTGTACTTGCGGGGAGGGTCGGCGGATCGCCTGGCACCTGGGTGCCGGCTGTCCGCTCCTGATCCGTTGAAGAAAGTTCGGTTTCACGCTGGCTGCACCTCCTTACGGACCGCCGTACCTTAGTAAGGCGGCCGGCCACGCGTCAACGATTTCTTGCGTTAACATGCATTTAACGACGCCTCCTGACGGCCGTTCTGCGCAGGGGTCGCGGCTGTCACCGCTTCCGGCTACAATGGCGCCGTGCAGCGCACCGGGGCAACCCGCCGCTGCCCGCCCGGAAGCATCTTCCATACGTAGTGACCACCGGCCACGCCCGCAGCACAGCTGTCAGTGTGGCCCGTCGACGCCCGCGCTCCTGAGCAGGGCAGGCCCGACGAAAAAGAATGGTCACAGGGGCTTGACGCCCCCGGAAGTTGGTCTATAATGGGCGGCTCCCCTGAGC
>CAZUZT010000057.1:0-9309 GCA_964624575.1 uncultured Rhodanobacteraceae bacterium
GGCCGCGTGCGGCAATGCCCGACGCAGGCGGCAATGGCATCGAAATCGGGCTGGCCGATCCAGAACACCTGCCAGTCCGGTAGTTTCTGGCAGCCCTCGGCCTGCGCCTGGTAGAACTCGTTGACCGGGTTGCCGTGGCGCGAGCGCCAGAACAGGGCCGGCACCTCGGCCCGCATCCGGTTCCACAGCGCCCGGCCCAGCCCTTCGCCCTGGGCGTCATCGAGCACGGCGAATTTGTCCATGTACACGCGCCCGTCGACCGTGGTCAGGATCAGCGCGGCGCGGTAATGCTCACTGACATAGGCACGCAGCAGCGGCGTGCGCTGGAAATAATCGTCGGCCAGGCGGCGGCCGAAGCTGGATTCGACCAGCCCGCGCAGGCGCTCCAGGTCCAGCTCGTCCCAACGGCCGGCTTCGATCACCTGCTCGCCGCGCCGCACCAGGGTGCCCGAGCCGCGATGGGTGAACAGCTCGTTGGCCAGTTCCGCCGGCCGGGTGATCGATACCGAAGAGCTGGGCGGCAGCACCTCCAGCAGCTTGCGGATCTGGTCGATCTTCAGCTTCATGCCGCCATTGAGCCAGGGCTGCCGGCTGAGCTGGGCGTATTCGCTGCGCAGGTTGATCGAATCGATGATCCGGCCTTCGCCATCGAGCAGGCCGCCGGTGCCGGTCAGGAACACGATCTTGTACGGCTGCAGGGCCCGCACCAGGGCATTGGCGGCGAAATCGGCGTTGATGTTGAGGATCTGGCCGCCGCCGGTTTCTCCCAGGCTGGCGATGATCGGGATCGAACCGGTGTTGAGCGCCGCCTCGATCGGCGCCTGGGTGACCGCTTCCACGTCGCCGACCAGGCCGTGCCGCAGCGCGTCCAGCGGCTGCGCCTGGAACACGCCGGCGATGATCGAGGTGGCACGGGCACCGGCCTGCTGCAAGGCTTCGACCAGGCGCAGGTTCTGCGCCTGCATCACCCGGCGCACGATCGCCAGCACCGGCGCCGGCGTGTAGCGCAGGCCGTCAACGCTGCGGTTTTCAATGCCGGCCGCGGCCAGCTCGGCATCCAATTGCGGGCCGGCGCCGTGGATCACGATCGGCGTCAGGCCAACCTGCTGCAGGAAGTGCAATGACGAGGTCAGCGCCTCCAGATCGTCGCGCAGCACCGCGCCGCCGACCTTGACCAGGGCGAAACGCTTGGCATCCAGTTGCGAGAAACGCTTCAGGTATTGCGAGATTTCCTTGGTGCTGGCCATGCCCGAAAGCAGCCGGATGATGGTCTTGCGCGTGTTCATGGCGTGCCTGCTCCTGTGCCCGGCTGGCTGCCTGCGCCGGTGCGCGCCGGGTGCCTGGCATCGTGGCGGCCCGGCGGCTCGGCTGGTGGCGCGGCCGATGAGCCGGCTGGCAAGCGGCTGTCGGTGCGCAGGATGGCCAGCACCGAGCGGCCGTAGGCCTGCAACTGCTCCAGCGCCACCCATTCCTCGGCCGCATGCGCCTGGGCAATATTGCCAGGGCCAAACACCAGGGCGATGTGGCCGGCACGGGAAAACAGCGAGGCTTCGGTCCAGAAGTCGACGGCGTTGCCGATCGGCAGGCCCAGGCCATCGGCCAGGTCGCGCGCGGCCAGACGCCGTTCTTCGGCCGTGGCCAGGTCGCCGGCCGGCAGCGGCGGGCCGCGGAAGGTCTCGGTGAATTCGGCCGCCGGCGGTTCCGCCAGGGCGGCGAGTTCCACCAGCAGGGTGTCGATGTCATCGGCCGGCAGCGGCCGCATGCCGACCCGCAGCTGGCAGTCCGGGGCGATGACATTGCCCTTGATGCCGCCCTCGATGCGGCCGATGTTGAAGCGCAGGCCGGTCAGGCCGCCGAAGCGCTGATGGCGGTGGCTGTCGGCAAAGTCCAGGGCCTGCCGGCCCCAGGTCAGCGCCTGGTGCACGGCACTGTCGGCCGGTCCCTGCTCGCCGGAGGCATGGCCGGCGCGGCCGGCAAAGCGCAGCCGCATCGAGCTGATGCCGCGATGGGCGAGCACGGCCCGGCAGCCGGTCGGTTCGGCCACCAGCACGGCCCGGTAGGGCATCGGCCGGGCCAAAAAAGCGGCGATGCCGCGGGCATCATCGGCCTCCTCGTCGCTGGTGAACAGGAAGGCGGCATCGCCCTCGCAGGCCTGGGCGGCGGCGATCAGGGCCGCGGCCGCGCCCTTGATGTCGCAGGCGCCCAGACCAATGGCGCGCTGGCCATCGACCCGCAGCCGGAACGGATCGCTGGTCCAGTGCGGCGAGTCGGGCACGGTGTCCAGGTGCACGTTGAACAGAAGCTCGGGCCGGCCACGCACCGCGTGCAGGGACACCGAGCCGGCGCCGTGATCGGTGATTTCGATGCCGAAACCAGCCGCCGAAAGGGTCTGCGCCAGCCAGGCGAAGATGCCGCCGGTGTCGATTGCCCGCGGCGGGTTGCGGGTATCGAAGGCGACCAGGGTTTCCAGGTGGCGCAGGGTGGTTTCAAGCATGGCCGGAGGTGTCCTTGCCGGCGCTGCTGCCGGCGCCATCGCCATTGACCTGCGCCCACAGGGTCGAGCTCATGCCGTACAGGCGGATGAAGCCCTCGGCCTCGGTGACGCCCCAATCGGCACTCTGGGCGTAGGTGGCGCCGGCCGCCTGCAGGATGTGCGGGGAAGCCACGGCGATGGCATCGACCCGGCCGCCGCAGGTTTCCAGCGTCACCTCGCCGTTGACGCAGCGCTGGCTGCTGCGCAGGAAGGCTTCCAGATCGGCCTTGAGCGGATCGTGGAAGAAGCCCTCGTAGACCAGCTCGACCCAGCGCCGGGCGACGTCCGGCTTGAAGCGGTTCTGCTGCTTGCTCAGCACCGCCTCTTCGAGCGCCTGGTGGGCGGTGAGCAGGGCGGCCAGGCCGGGCGCCTCGTAGACGATGCGGCCCTTCAGGCCGATGGTGGTGTCGCCGGTGTACAGGCCGCGGCCGACGCCATAGCGGGCGAACTCCTGGTTCAACCGCGCCAGCAAGGTGGGGCCATCAAGGCGTTCCCCGTCCAGGCTCACCGCCTGGCCCTGTTCGAAGCCGATGCGCAGGCGCAGCGGTTGTTCCGGCCAGTGTTCGCGCGGCGCACACCAGCCGCGGGCGCCGGCACCGGGTGCCTGCCACTGGTCGATCTCGCCGCCGGACAGGGTCACGCCGAGCAGGTTTTCGTTGATCGTGTACTGCTGCTGGCGTTCCGGCACGGCAACCCCGCGCTCGCGCAGGTAGGCCTGCTCGTAGGCGCGGGTCTGCGTGTGCTGCTTCTGGATTTCGCGGATCGGCGCGACGATGCGCCAGTCGCCACGGGATTTCACCGCCAGGTCGAAGCGCACCTGGTCGTTGCCCATGCCGGTGCAGCCGTGGGCGAGGCTGCGCGTGCCCAGTTCGGCCGCCCGGGCCAGGGCGGCATCGACAATCAGGTAGCGGTCCGAGACCAGCAGCGGGTACTGGCCCTGGTAGCCGACACCGGCCTGGATGAAGGGCGTGACGAAGCCGTGCCAGATCGCCGGCCCGCCATCAATGGTGACGTGGCTGGCCACGCCCAGCTCGCGGGCGCGGGCTTCGATCGCCGCGCGCTCGTCGGCATCGACGCCACCGGTGTCGGCGAACACGGTGTGCACGCGCCAGCCGCGCTCGCGCAGCCAGGGCACGCAGAAGCTGGTGTCCAGGCCGCCGGAGAAGGCCAGGACGATGTCGGTGTCGCCGCCGGGCAGTGGCGTGGCGGAATCGGCGGAGTCGCCGGCGTCGATTGAAAGGGGGGCGGTATCGGTCATGTCGGCATGTCGGTGGGCAAAGGGGAAGGCGTTGCGGGCAGTGGCCGGCTCAGGCCGTGGTGGTGGCGGGCGCGGCGGCGCGTTGGTCCTGGCCGGCCAGCCAGGCCATCACCGCCTTCTGCACGTGCAGGCGGTTTTCGGCTTCGTCGATGGCACCGCAAGAGCCGGCGTCCATCACCGCATCGGTGGCCTTGATGTTCCGGCGCAGCGGCAGGCAGTGGCTGAACACGGCGTTGTTGGTCAGCGCCATCTTGGCTTCGTCGACGATGAAATGGCGGTGCGCCTCGCGGATGGATTTTTCCGCGGCCCAGTTGCCAAAGTAGGGCAGCGCGCCCCAGCTTTTGGCGTAGACCACGTCGGCACCGGCGTAGGCCGATTCGATGTCGTGGCTGATGGCCAGCGAACCGCCGGATTCGGTGACGTTGCCCTGCGCCTGCTGCATGAACTGCGCATCGAGCGCGTACTCCGGCGTCGGGCACAGCACGGTCACGTCAAAGCCCAGGCGGGTGGCGATCAGCAGGGCCGAGTTGGCGACGGCGGTGTTCAGCGGTTTGGGGTGGTACGTCCAGGTCAGCACGTACTTGCGGCGGCGGAAATCCTTCGTGCGCAGGCGGTCGCGCAGCATCATCGCGTGTGCCAGTTCCTGGCACGGATGCAGGATGGTTTCCATGTTGATCACCGGCACCGTCGAGTGCCGTGCGAAGGCCTTGAGCATCGTGTCCTGGCGGTCTTCCTGCCAATCGATGAACTTCGGGAAGGCGCGCAGGCCGATCAGGTCGACATAGCGCGACAGCACGCGCGCGACCTCGGCGATGTGCTCCTCGGCCTCGCCATCCATCACCGCGTTCGGCGCGAACTCGATGCCCCAGGCATCCTTGCCCGGCTGCAGCACCACCGCATGGCCGCCCAGTTGCCAGGCACCCAGCTCGAACGAGGTGCGCGTGCGCAGCGACGGGTTCAGGAACAGCAGCGCCACCGACTTGCCGCGCAGGGCATCGCCCAGCTTCGTCGCCCGATAGCCCTCGGCGGCATCGAGCAGCTGCTCGATCTCGTCGCGGCCCAGGTCCTGGGTGGTGAGGAAGTGTCGTCGGGCCATGGTGGTCTCGGTGATGGCGGAGGAGGGTGGGGCGGGAGCAACGGAAACGGGGGAGGCGGAAAACAAAAAACCCGGCACGGGGGCCGGGTTTTTCTGGGGGGGCGCAGCAGCGCGCTCAGGACCGGCCGGGTATGTTCGGTTCCAGTCGACGCGCGCGCGAGGTCATGCCCGAAGCCAGGCGGGCTCCGGAGGTGCCGATCATCATCACGGCGGCTGCTTTCGCTGCGCTGCACAAAGTCATGGCCGGCATGCTAGCCGGGGCCGGGCGGCGATGCAATGAATTGCGAGCTGTCGCTGCCCATTCCGCAGGCCGGTTCACCACTGTAAGGATCTTGCTTCCCCCTTCGCGCGCGAAGGGGGATTGAGGGGGATGCGCCGGGCGCGCAGCGCACGGCGAAACAGCCTGCACGGTTACCGCAGCACCCGGTAAAAAGCCTGCGCCGCTATCGCGCCGCAGCATCCACCCCAGCCCTCCTTCTGAAGAAGGAGGGAGCACGCTCCATCCGCGCCGTCAGCCCGTGGCCGGGACGGCGGGGGGGCGATGCCGCTTCAGCGGCTGTCGGCGGCGGCAAACTCGGTGCGCAACCAGTCGTCGATCAGCCGCTTTTCGTGGCGCAGGGTGTCGTGGCGGCGCAGCGCCGGGGTCCGCGACAGGTAGTTGAGATCGCGCAACTGGCGCTCGCCCTCGGCCAGCAGCTGGCCGCCGGCATCGTAATGGCGGAAATTCAGCGCAATCATCGGCGGCGTGGTGTCGCGCAGCATGCGCACGTCATGCGTGCCGCGTCCGTGCGCCGGTTCCACCTGGCCGGCCAGGTCCACATCGGTGATGGTCACATCCAGGCGCTGGCCGTCGTCGAGCTGGCGGCTGGCCTGCCGGCGCACGTGCCGGGCCAGGTCCTGCAGCCAGTTGCTGCGCTGGGATTGCCAGCGGTCGGCACCGTGCTTCATCTCGGTGAAGCCGGCCGGGTCGGTCCAGTGCACGGAAACCGGGCCATCGCCGGGCAGCCCGGCCAGGGTGGCGTCATCGGTCCGGCTTTGCGACGAAGCCTCGGCCTGTTCCGCCGCCGCTGTCGGTGCTGTTGCGGTCGAGGTTTCGATCTGCGCGCCGGCCGGCCCGCAGACCAGTGCGAACAGGGCGGTGAGGGCGGGAAGGGTCAGGGTTTTCATGGCGCTACTCCTCTGCTGACCCTGCCGATTGTGCGCCAGATGGGCTTATCGATGGGTGAAGGCGGACACAGTTGCCGTCCATCAGGGCGATGAAAGGCGGCGCCTCACCGGTCCAGAACGATCTCGCGCTGCGTCGGATCCCGATGCCAGCGCAGGGCGCCCAGGCGGCTGCTGAAGTTGGTGCGGCCATGGCGGCGGTCGCGCCAGCGTTCGCCCACGCGCCAGTCGATGCACAGGGCATTGCTGCGCCGGCCCAGCCAGGAGAACGGCGGCGTTGGGTGGAACAGGTCGGGGCCGTCCTGGCGCGCATCCGGGGAGTGCCCGGGCGTGCCCGGTTGCGGCCGGCGCCAGTAGTGGCCGAAGACCACGGCGGCCTCGTCGTCGTAGTCGTGCCACCAGGCCACGCGCTCGTTCATGCGCCACTTGCCGCCGGCCAGGAACGGCTGTGCGGTGACCTTTTCCAGGCCGCTGGTCAGCGCTTTCACCGGGTTGCCGGATTGGGTCACCGCCTCGCAGTGGGCCAGCCCGGCCAGCAGCGGCACCGTGGCGCGGGCGTCGCGCAGGGCCGGGCCGTAATCGGCCAATTCCCGCTCACGCCGCCCGCTGCTGCCGTCGGCGGCCAGTTCCTGTTCGATGCGCCGGCTGTGTTCATGGTGCAGCTCGGCCACCGGTTGGCGGGCGCCGCGCAGGAGGGCGACATGCTGCGGTTGCCAGCAGGCATGGACCACGCGCAGGTCCGCGCGCTCAAGGGCCAGCGGCAGTTGCGCGAACCAGTCCAGGAACTGCCGGCGCTGGCCGGCGCTGGCGCGCACCGAGGTGAATCCGGTGTCCGTCTGCGCATCGTGATCGGTGTCGAAGAACCAGCCGTTGCCTTCCTTGGCATCTCCCAGCAGCAGGTTCAGTTCATGGTTGCCGAGCACGCACTGCGCGCGCCCGGCGGCATGCATGGCCGCGACCCGCTCGACCACCGCCGGGCTGTCCGGGCCGCGGTCGACCAGATCGCCGACGAACACCAGGCGCCGGCCCTGCCGGTGGCGGCCGTCACGGTCGTAGCCCAGCCGTTCCAGCAGGGCGTCCAGCGCTTCGATCTCGCCATGGATGTCGCCGACGACATCGACCGGGCCATCGAACAATTCTGCAATCAATTCATTTTTCATGAGGGGCCGATGTTGCCACGGATTTCGCGATCCCGTCGCGACCGACCGGCGCGGTGCCTGTGGCCGTCGCCGCGACGGTACCGGTCAGGCGTCGGCGCTATGCCTGCTGGCCGCCTGCGCAGCGCGGCCGCGCGGGCCGTGGAAGTAGTCCTGCACCCAGGGGTGGTCGAAGGCTTCCACTTCGCGCAGCGGGGCGTTGACCAGCACCTTCTTGTCGGCGAGCGCGGCGACGCGGTCGCAGATCGTGTACAGGGTGTCCAGGTCGTGGGTGATCAGGAACACGGTCAGGCCCAGGGCATCACGCAGGGTGCCGAGCAGGCGGTCGAAGGCGGCGGCGCCGATCGGGTCCAGGCCGGCGGTGGGTTCGTCCAGGAACAGGATGTCCGGGTCCAGCGCCAATGCCCGGGCCAGGGCGGCGCGCTTGCGCATGCCGCCGGAGAGTTGGCTGGGGTATTTGCCGGCGGCATCGGCGGGCAGGCCGGCCAGGCCGATCTTCAGGTCCGAAAGCAGGGTGCGCTGGTGGCTGTCCAGCTCCGGGTATTGCTCGCGCAACGGCACCTGCACGTTCTCGCCGACGGTGAGCGATGAGAACAGGGCGCCATCCTGGAACAGCACGCCGAAGCGGCGCTCGACCTGGCGCCGGCGGGCGGCCGGCAGCGCCTGCAGGTTCTGGCCGAATACGCGCACGCTGCCGCCGTCGGGTTCGCGCAGGCCGACGATGGCGCGCATCAATACCGATTTGCCGGTGCCGGAGCCGCCGACCACGCCCAGGATCTCGCCGCGGGCCACGTCCAGCTCCAGGCCATCGTGCACGCGCTGGCTGCCGAACTGGTTGACCAGCCCGCGCACCTGGATCACCGGCTCATCGGCGGCGCTCACCAGCCCAGCTCCTGGAATACCAGGGCGAAGACGGCATCGAGCAGGATCACCATGAAGATTGCCTGGACGACGCTGGAGGTGGTGCGCTGGCCGACCGATTCGGCGCTGCCCGAGACCTTGAAGCCTTCCAGGCAGCCGATCAGGCCGATGACCATGGCGAACACCGGCGCCTTGATCATGCCGACGATGAAGTGCCGGATCTCGAAGGTGTCCTGGAAGCGGGCCAGGAACATCGCCGGGGAGATGTCCAGCGACATCGCGCAAATCACCAGGCCGCCAAGAATCCCGCAGACCATGGCGATGAAGGTGAGCAGGGGCAGTGCGACCAGCAGGGCCAGCAGGCGCGGGATCACCAGCACCTGGATCGGGTCCATGCCCAGGGTGCGGATGGCGTCGATTTCCTCGCGCGATTTCATCGCCCCGATCTGGGCGGTGAAAGCGCTGGCGGTGCGGCCGGCGAGCAGGATGGCGGTGAGCAGCACGCCGAACTCGCGCAGGAAGCTGAAGCTGACCAGCTCGACCGCGAACACGCTGGCGCCGAAATCGCGCAACACTACCGCGCCCAGGAAGGTGATCACGGCGCCGACCATGAAGGTGAGCAGGGCGATGATCGGCAGCGCATCCAGGCCGACCTGCTCGATGTGGTGCACCAGCGAGGTCAGGCGCCAGCGCCGCGGCCGCAGCAGGGCGCCGGGCAGGGTGGCGGTGACCTGGCCGACAAAGCCGAGCAGCCGGCGCACCTGGTCGACCAGTTCCAGGCTGGCCAGGCCGACCCGGTGCAAAAAATCGCTCCAGCGCCGCGGTGGTGCATGGCTGGCCGGGCCCAGCGTGGCCTGCGTGGCCTGGATCAGCGCGTGTTGTTCCGGGCTGGCGCCGTCGATATCGGCCAGTGACAACTCACCGTGCTGCAGCAGGGTGGCGATCAGCAGCGCGCCGGCGCTGTCCAGGCGCTGGATGCCGGACAGGTCCAGGCGCCGGCCGCCAACCCGCCCGGCCAGTTTCCCGGCCTGCGGCTGCAGGCGGGCGAACTGTGCCAGCGTCCATTCGCCGGAAAGGTGCACGGTGTTGCCGGCCTCATCCAGCTGCAGGCGGGCACCGGCTGTACCTGGGCGCGCCATCAGCAGCCCGCTGCCTGGGTCGGTGGGGAACGTGGGAGGGCGCAGGCCATGGCGGGCAGAATAGCGCGGAACCCGTGGCCGGTTGCAGCCCGGTCATCGCC
>CAZUZT010000057.1:9409-12219 GCA_964624575.1 uncultured Rhodanobacteraceae bacterium
TGGCGCGCCGCTGGCCAATGTGGCGCCGCTCAGTCGCCCGGGTCGGCGATGATTGCCGGGCCGGTGCCGGCGGTCTTTTCGTAGACGCCTTTACCCAGCCGCTTGTACTGGGTGAAACCGCGTTCGCTGAAGTGCTTTTCCTTCAGGTGGTGGCTGCCGCCCATGGCCACCGACGGCGCGGAGATCAGGCGCGTGCCGGGCTTGCCGCAGTGCGGGCAGGGCGCATCGGGTTCATTCAGGCGTTGCAGGCGTTCGTAGCGTGACTCCCGCTCGGCGCAGGTCGGGTTGTCGCAGCGGTATTCGTAGATCGGCATCAGTCCTGTCCCACGGCCAGCGGTGGTGCGCCGGCACCAAGCCAGCCGCCCAGTTGTTGCCAGCGGTTGACGATGGTGCAGAACAGGCGCGCGGTGCGGTCGACATCGTAGCGGGCCGAATGCGCTTCGGCCGCGTCCCAGTCCAGGCCGGCGGCGCGCACGGCGCGGCTGAGCACGGTCTGGCCGTAAGCCAGGCCGGCCAGGCTGACCGTATCCAGCACGCTGAAGGCGTGGAACGGGTTGCGCCGGTAGCCGGTGCGGCGTACCGCGGCATTGAAGAAGCCCAGGTCGAAATGGGCGTTGTGGCCAACCAGGATCGCCCGGTTACAGTGGCTGGCCTTCAACGCCTGGTGGATCGGCTTGCAGATGAACTCCAGCGCGGCGCGTTCGTTGCGCGCGGCGCGCAGCGGATGCCAGGGGTCGATGCCATTGACGGCCAGCGAGCGCGGGTCCAGTTGCCCGCCTTCATAGGGAATCACATGGGTGCTGATCATCGCGCCCGGTTCCAGCCAGCCCTGGTCGGTGCTGATCAATGGTTGGGCGGCGATTTCAAGCAAGGCGTGGCGATTGGCATCGAAACCGCCGGTCTCGACATCCACCACCACCGGCAGGAAGCCGCGGAAGCGCTCGGACAGCGGCGTACGCGACAGGAAAGATTCGGTCATGGCAGCATGATACCGGTTGCCGTCGCGGTCCCGTGGCCGGCGCATCGTCCACGTATCTGCGGAGTTCATAGATGATCCGACTGCTGCCCGACCCGCTGGTCAACCAGATTGCCGCCGGTGAAGTCGTCGACCGGCCGGCTTCGGTGGTCAAGGAACTGGTCGAAAACAGCCTGGATGCCGGCGCCGGCAAGGTCTGGATCGAGATCGGGCACGGCGGCAGCCGCCTGGTGCGCATTCGCGACGACGGTGCCGGCATCGAACGCGGGCAACTGGCCCTGGCGCTGACCCGCCATGCCACCAGCAAGATCGGTGATCTGGATGACCTGCTCAATGTCGCCACCCTGGGTTTCCGTGGCGAGGCGCTGCCGTCGATCGCCTCGGTATCGCGCTTTGCCATCAGTTCGCGCCGCGCCGACGATGAGCATGGCTGGCGCCTGGAGGCCGAACACGGCCGCTTCGGCGAGCCGGCGCCGGCCCAGCATCCGCCCGGCACCACGGTGCAGGTGCGCGAACTGTTCTTCAATATTCCGGCGCGGCGCAAGTTCCTGCGCACCGAGCGCACCGAGTTCAACCATATCGATGATCTGGTGCGGACCATGGCCCTGGCCCACCCAGGTGTGGAATTCCGTCTCAGCCACAACGAACGCCTGGTGCGCTGGTACAAGCCCGGTTCCGGCGCCTTTGATCCGGCGCGGATGGAACAGCTGGTCAACCGCGAGTTCCTGGAAACCGCGCTGCCGGTGGATTACCCGGCCGCCGGCCTGCGCCTGGCCGGCCTGGTCGGCTCGCCGGCGGCCGCACGCAGCCAGGCCGATCTGCAGTATTTCTACGTCAACGGCCGGCCGGTGCGCGACCGCATCGTCGGCCATGCCCTGCGCCAGGCCTATGCCGATGTCCTGCACCATGGCCGGCATCCTTCCTATGTATTGTTCCTGGAGCTGGATCCGGCCGGGGTCGATGTCAACGTCCATCCAGCCAAGGCCGAGGTGCGCTTCCGCGACCAGCGTCTGGTGCATGATTTTCTGTTCCGCACCCTGCACGAGGTGCTGGCCGGCGCCAAGGCCGGGACCATGGCGGCTGCGGGCGATGTCGGGGCGATGGGCGCGACGGCTGCGATGGGTGCGGACGATTCCATGGCTGCCGGTGCCGGTGCCGGCGGCCCGGCCCTGGACCTGCGTGTCGCTGGAATGGCCTCGGCGGCATCCGGCCAGGTTCCCGGACAAGTACCGGCCTGGCACGGCTGGCAAAGCCGGCTCGGCCTGCCGGTGCGCGAGCATCTGGATGCCCACGCCGGCCTCTACGGCCGCCAGGCCCAAGCCACCGATGCGGCACCGGGCACCGCCGCGGCGCACGCCTTGGCCGAAGGCGATGCGCCACCGCTGGGCTACGCCCTGGCCCAGTTGCATGGCATCTACGTGCTGGCCCAGAACGCGCGCGGCCTGGTGCTGGTCGACATGCACGCCGCCCACGAACGCATCACCTACGAACGGCTGAAAACTGCCCGCGCCGGCCAAGGCATCGTCGGCCAGCGCCTGCTGGTGCCGGTGGTGATCGAGCCCGGTCCGCGTCTGCTGGATGTGGTCGAGGAGCAGTCCGAAACCCTGGCCGCGCTGGGTTTTGAGATTCTTGCCGCCGGCCCCGGCCAGGCGCGGCTGCTCAAGGTGCCGGCCTTGCTGGCCGGCGATGATGTCGCCGCGCTGGCCGTGCAGGTGCTCGGTGATCTGGCCGAACACGGTGACAGCCGCCTGGGCGAGCAGGCCGAGAACGAACTGCTGTCGTCCATGGCCTGCCACGGCTCGGTGCGCGCCAACCGCCTGCTGACCCTGGCCGA
>CAZUZT010000058.1:0-12217 GCA_964624575.1 uncultured Rhodanobacteraceae bacterium
CCCGCTCGAACAGCTTGTCCTGCATGATCTTTTCGGCGCGCAGCGAATCGCGGCGATGCACCAGGATCACCTTGCGGCAGATGTTGGACAGGTACAGCGCCTCTTCCACGGCGGTATTGCCGCCACCGACCACGGCGACATCCTGATCCTTGTAGAAGAAGCCGTCGCAGGTGGCGCAGGCGGAAACGCCGCGGCCCATGAAGGCCTGTTCCGAAGGCAGACCCAGGTACTTCGCCGTGGCGCCAGTGGCGATGATCAGGGCATCGCAGGTGTATTCGCCGCTGTCACCCTTGAGCCGGAACGGGCGCTGGCCCAGGTCGGCCTCGATGATGTGGTCGAACTGCACCTGGGTGTCGAAACGCTGGGCGTGGCGCAGCATGCGATCCATCAGATCCGGGCCGAGCAGGCCTTCCACGTCGCCGGGCCAATTGTCGACTTCGGTGGTGGTCATCAGTTGACCGCCCTGTTCCAGGCCGGTGATCAAAAGCGGCTTGAGATTGGCGCGTGCGGCATAGACCGCGGCGCTGTAGCCGGCTGGGCCGGAGCCGAGGATGATCAGCCGGTTGTGCTGGATGCTCATGTATAATCCTTGGGTTGAAAAGTGCAGGTTTCATGCAGTGACGGCGGCCGCAAGTTCCGGGCCGCCGCATCGTCATCAGCATGGGGCCGGCATGCCGGGCAATCAAGTCCAGACCCTTCTTCCACGGAGCTTCCATGCGCATCGGTATTCCCCGCGAAACAAAGACACTGGAGGGCCGTGTTGCCCTGGTGCCGGCCGCCTGTGCCGATCTGGTCAATCGCGGTCACGAGGTCTGGCTCGAGCACGACGCCGGCAGCAAGAGCGGCTTTGGCGATGAACAGTACAAACAGGTTGGCGTGAAGATCGCCGCCGATGCCGCCCAGCTGTATGAAAAGGGCGAGATGATCGTCAAGGTCAAGGAGCCGATCGCCGGCGACCTGGAACACCTGCGCCGCGACCACCTGCTGTTTTGTTACCTGCACCTGGCCGCCGAGCCGGACCTGACCGCGCGCCTGCTGGACATCGGCCTGACCGGCATCGCCTTTGAAAGCGTCGAGTTCGACGATGGCTCGCTGCCGCTGCTGGCACCGATGTCGATGATCGCCGGGCGCATCGCGACCCAGGTCGGCACGCGCCTGCTGCACCAGACTGCCGGCGGCAAGGGCAAGCTGCTGGGTGGGCTGCCATCGACCGACCGCGGCAAGGTGGTGGTGTTCGGTGCCGGTGCCGCCGGTGGCAATGCCGCCGCGCTGGCCGCCGCCGCCGGCGCCAACGTGGTGGTCTTCGACAAGCGCCAGGACCGCCTGGCACAGATGATGGCCCTGGGTGCCAACGTCACCGCCCTGTATCCCTACGACGAGTACTGCGCGCGCGAAGTCGCCGACGCCGACCTGGTCATCGGCGCGGTGCTGATTCCCAGCGCCCGGGCGCCGCGCGTGGTCACCGATACCATGGTCCAGGCCATGGAGCCGGGCAGCGTGCTGATCGACATATCCGTCGACCAGGGCGGCTGTTTCGAGACCACCCGGCCGACCACCTGGGCCGATCCGACCTACCTGGTGCATGGCGTGACCCATTTCGCCGTCACCAACATGCCCGGCGCCGTGCCCAAGACCGCCTCCGAGGCGATCTGCGCCACCATCTTGCCCTATGTCCAGCGCATCGCCAGCGACAGCGACTGGCGCAGCCACCTGCCGCTGGCCCGGGGCATCAATGTCGCCGACGGCGAGCTGGTGCATCCAGCCCTGCAGGGCATGGCCTGAAGGACGATGACCAGGCACGGGCCGTGCGCGGCGGCCACCGACACGTGGCCGCCCGGGCGGCCGTCAAGACCCGGCAGCAATCAGCCGCTGCCGGCGGCCATGGCCACACGCGCCGGCATGGCCGATGCTGAAACCGTCCCCGCGGCACCGGCACGGGTGCCGTGGCTGATGGCCGCCCGATGAGCCGGCGTCAGCCCACGGCCAAGGGCAAGGCCGGCCGGGGCGGGTTGGCGAAGGCCGACGAGCGGCCCTGGTTGTCCGAGGCCATGCAGCGTTATCTCAAGGATGCGGGGCTGCTGTTGCTGTTGCCGCTGGCGCTGTACCTGGCCTTGTGCCTGTTCAGCCATCATCCCGACGATCCGGGCTGGTCGCATGTCGGCGATGACGGCCCGGTGCGCAATATCGGCGGGGTCGCCGGCGCCTGGATCGCCGATCTGCTGTTCTATTTCCTGGGCAAGGTCGCGGTCGTGCTGCCGCTGCTGCTGCTCTGGCTGGGCTGGAACATGATGCGCGTGCGGCCCGAAGAATCGCGTTTTGATCCCAGCCTGCGGCTGCTGGGCACGATCATCGTGCTGCTCACCGCCTGCGCCCTGGCGCACCTGAACCTGGCCCCGAACCCGGACCTGCCGGTGGCCGCCGGAGGGCTGTTCGGCCAGCTCATCGGCGGTGGCCTTGCCGACGCCTTCGGCCATGTCGGCGCGCGCCTGCTGGTGCTGTCCGCCTTCCTTGCGGCGGCGACATTCGCCTTCGGCATTTCCTGGCCCGCCGTTATGGACCGCATCGGCATCGGCTGCGTGTGGCTGGCGACATGGCTGTCACAACGTCTGCGCCGTTTCGGGGAGAAATCGGTGGCCAGGGCAGCGCGCAGCCAGCGCCAGCAGACCCGACGGGCGGAAAAGACCGAGCGCGCCAGCCGCGAGCCGGTGAAGATCGAGCCGGCTGCCGAACGCCCGGCGAAAGCGCCGGCCCGACGCGACGTCCAGATGCCGTTGTTTCCCGGTGCCGGTGGCGCCGGCGACCTGCCGCCGCTGGCGCTGTTGGACGAGCCCAAACCTCAGCCGCCCGGCTATTCCAGGGAAGCGCTGGAAGCGCTGTCGCGCCAGGTCGAGCTCAAGCTCAAGGATTTCCGCATTGAGGCCCGCGTCGTCGGCGTCTATCCGGGGCCGGTGATCACCCGCTTCGAGCTGGAACTGGCGCCGGGCATCCGTGCCAGCCAGGTCTCCAACCTGGACAAGGACATCGCCCGCGGCCTGTCGGTGGTCAGCGTGCGCGTGGTCGAGGTAATTCCTGGAAAATCCACCATCGGGCTGGAGATACCCAATACCCAGCGCGAGATCGTCTACCTGCGCGAGATCCTGGAATCGACCGCGTACAGCCGCTCCGGCTCGCCCCTGTCGATGGCCCTGGGCAAGGACATTGGCGGCCATCCGATTGTCGTGGACCTGGCGCGCATGCCGCACTTGCTGGTCGCCGGCACCACCGGGTCGGGCAAGTCGGTCGGGCTGAACGTGATGGTGCTCAGCCTGCTGTACAAGGCCACCGCCGAGGACGTGCGCCTGATCATGATCGACCCCAAGATGCTGGAGCTGAGCATCTACGAGGGCATCCCGCATCTGCTGGCACCGGTGGTGACCGACATGAAGGAGGCGGCCAACGCCCTGCGCTGGTGTGTCGCCGAAATGGAGCGCCGCTACAAGCTGATGGCGGCCCTGGGCGTGCGCAACCTGGCCGGTTACAACAAGAAGGTGCGCGACGGCAAGAACGCCGGCCAGCCGGTGCTCGATCCGCTGTTCCGGCCCGAGGACGGCGTCGCGCCGCCGCCCTTGTCGACGCTGCCGTACCTGGTGGTGATGATCGACGAGTTCGCCGACATGATGATGATCGTCGGCAAGAAGGTGGAGGAGCTGATCGCGCGCCTGGCGCAGAAGGCCCGGGCCGCCGGCATCCACCTGATCCTGGCCACGCAGCGGCCGTCGGTGGACGTCATTACCGGCCTGATCAAGGCCAATATCCCGACCCGCATCGCCTTCCAGGTATCCAGCAAGATCGACTCGCGCACGATCCTGGATCACGCCGGTGCCGAGGCCCTGCTGGGCCAGGGCGACATGCTTTACGAGCCGCCGGGCAAGGCCACTTCCGACCGGGTCCATGGCGCCTGGGTCGACGACCACGAAGTCCACAACGTGGTCAATTTCCTCACCGAGCGCTTCGGCAAGCCCAGCTACGTCGACGGCGTGCTGGAGGAAGTGCAGCTGATGGACAACGGCCAGCAGGTCGGGCCCACCGGCCTGCCCGAGGACAGTGACGACGCCGATCCGGAATCCGACGAGCTGTATGACAAGGCCGTGCAGGTGGTGGTCGAGACCCGCCGGGCCTCGATCTCCGGTGTCCAGCGCCGGCTGAAGATCGGCTACAACCGCGCCGCGCGGATGATCGAGCAGATGGAGGCGGCCGGCATCGTCTCGCCGCCGTCGCACAACGGCAACCGCGAAGTGCTGGTGCCGGCACCACCGAAGGACTGAGCGGCGGCGCGCAGGGCCACGCCTCGAAGCTGCCGTGGCAAATCCTTTTGGCTGTGGCGGGCCTGATCCGGGCCGCACCCTTCACTGCGGCGGGCTGACCGTCAGCCGCGGCACATCCGGGTTGCCAATGGCACGCAGCTGCGGCCGGTACATGTCCCCGACCTGCGGCGCCGGCACCGCGAACTGCCCCGGCGACACAGCCCGGGCGATGTACCACAACTCGCCGGTCTGGCCCGGCCACAGGCGCAGCGCGGCGACATATCGGTCATCGCGGTATTCCTCGTGGCGGATATCGGTGCCATGGCGCTGCTCCAGGTCGACGCCCTCCACGGTCAGGCCGGCGAGCAGGCGGTGATCGGCCAGGTTGAGGTTTTCCGCTTCCAGGCCGCCGGGCAGGTAGTCGACTACCAATAGATCATCGGATTGTTGCTGCGCCTGCACGGTCAGGCGCACGATCAGGCTGTCGCCTTCGTGCAGCCGGTTGCCGCGGAACGGCTCGCCGTTGGCCGTGAACCAGTCGCGGCGGATGCTGAGCCCCGACTCCATCGGCTCGGGCGCCGAACGCGGCAGGCCGACCGATTCGCGCAACACGTACAGCGGGCCTTCGCCTGCCACTGCGATCCGGGCACCGGCGGCCAGATCGGCTTCATCGAAGCTGCGCGAGAACAGGTTCACCGGCGGGATCGGGACCGTCTCACCGCCGACGATCACCCGGCCTGCCAGGGGCAGGTCGTCGGCCCCATCCAGCTGCCGCCCCAGCCGGAACAGTGCCAGCTGTTCCTGCGTGCTGAGCGGGCGCCGGTCCTGCCTGCCGGCCAGCTCCCGGGCGACGCCAAGCAGGGCATCACTGCTGGCGGGAACGGTCACCTGGTGTTGACGCAACAGGGCCAGGGCCAGGGCGCGGTCGCGCAGTTCACTGCCGTAATCGCCCAGCCATTGCGGCCGTTGCGGCGGTTCGGCAAAGGCCTGGTTCAATGTTTCCAGGCCGCGGCGGGTATCGCCTTGCAAGTGCAGGGCCAGGCCCAGATGGACCAGCGACAGCAGGCTGCGGGCGTGGCCACGTTCGTGCTCATGCAGGGCGCGCAGGGTGCCCAGCGGCGCCCGTCCCAGTCGCGCCAGCACATAGCCGGCGTGAGCGCGGACGGCAAAGCGCAGCGCCTCGGAATTGTCATAGGCGTAATAGCGGTCGCCGCCAGCCAGAAGATCCTCGTTCAGACGGGTCAGGGCCTTGGCCAGCACCGGCTCGGGAATCATCTGGCCGGCGTCACGCGCTTCGATCAGCAATTCGGCGACGAACGGCGTCAGCTGGGTCTGGGCGCCATGTTCACCGGGCCAGAAGCTGAAGTGGCCGCTGGCCAGCTGCATGCCCGACAGTTGCGAGAACACCGATTCCAGCGCCTGCTGGCGGCGGCCCGAATCCAGGGTGGCGATGTCCAGGCCCAGACGACGCGCGGTCGCGTCATCGAGCAGGGCCAGCGGGAAGGCCCTGCTGGTGATCTGCTCAAGGCAGCCATAGGGATAGCTGATCAGGCCGTCGACGGCGCTGGCAAAGGGAATCGGCGCCTGCCGCGAAACGCCGGTGGCCAGGATGCCGGATCCGGGCAGGTAGTCCGCCAGCAACGCCGGCTCCAGGGTGATCGTGGTGGGTGCGCTTTCTTCCTGCAGCCGGCTGGCCCGGGAAGCGGCCCAGCCCGGCCTGACCACCAGCTCGAACTCCCGGTCCAGATCGATGCCGTCGCCACGGACCTGCACGCTCAGGCGGCCGGTGCCATGGCCGGGCAACGCCTGCAGCGGGATCTGCAGGACCTGGCGCTGGTTGTCGTCCAGGGTCAGGCGATGTTCGTCCTGGCCCACGGCCAGCGGTGGCTGGGCCTGGACATGCAGCTCAAGGGTTTGCGCCTTGCCGCTGAGGTTGTGCAGGTCCAGGCTCAGCTGCGAACGGTCCCCGGGTGCCATCACCCGTGGCGAGGAGACCTCGGCCACCAGCGGCGCACGCACCTGGACCGTGCCGGAGCCGTGGCCATAGCGCTCACCGGTCCACACCAGGGCGGCCAGGCGCAACTGGCCATTGAAATCGGGCAGGGTCAGGCGCACCGTCGCCTGGCCTTGGGCATCCAGTTGCACCGGCCCGGAGAACAGGTCGACAGTGGCGACCCTGGCCGTGGGCCGGCGCGCCTGCGGCAGGCTGGCCAGGGCCAGGTCGCCACCAAAGCGCAGGCGTGCACTGTAGCCATCATGATGTTCAACCACCCGGCCGTAGACATCGTGGGCATCGACCTGATGGGCGCGAGCGGCAAAGAAATGGCCGCCGGCATCGGGCACCGGGTAGCGGGTGATGTTGATGATCCCCAGGTCCACTGCCGATACCGTGGCCATTGCCTGCTGGCCGGCCAGTTGGGGCGCCTGGACGGTGATCACCAGCTCGTCGCCGGGCCGGGCCTGTGCCGCCGCATCCAGGCTCACCGCCACCTGTCGCTGGCTGCGGTCGATCGGCAGGTGGACGATGCCCAGGGCCCGGTTGGGGGTGATCTTGCGGGCCGCCGATCCGGGCCGGAAGACGATGGCGGTGACATGGATGTCATGGCGCTCCCAGTCTGGCTCGATGGCCAGCTCGACGCGGGTGCCGGTATCGACCTGGATGCTGCGGCTGGCCAGCAGGCGCTCGCCGGCCTCGACCAGCAGCAGACCCGGGCCGGGATGAGGCGGCGTCAGGGTCAGCAGCGCGGTATCGCCGGCCTGGTAGGCGGCCTTGTCCAGGGTGATGGCCACCCGATCCGGGCGCGGCGCGTCGCCCGGCGCGCTGTCGGCGCCGCGCCAGCCGGCGTGGAAGGGCAGGCGGGTGACCAGGCCGGTCTGCTCATCGCTGGCCTCGAGCCGGTAGCTGCCCCATTGCACATCGGCCAGATAGCGCACCGCGCCAGCCGCATCCAGGGTGAGCGTTTGCGCCGTGCCCACCGGTTCCCAGTTGGGCTGGTATTCCACCCGCCAGCCCAGCTCAGGATCATGGCTCCAGATCACGTCCTGGCGGTCGCGCAGCAAACGCACCTGGACCGTGCCCGCGGCCAGGGCGCCGTCGGCATCGGCGCGGATCAGTTCAAAGCCCACCGTGCTGTCGGCCGGCGCTCCCTCCCCGGCGTCGAATTGCGGCCGGATGCCGACCAGGTGCTTGGCCGGCCAGCTGACCTGCTTGATCGTGCGGCTGACCGCTCGGCCACCGGATTCGAACACGCTGCCGCGCACGAATACGGCGACCGGTGTCTGTGCCGGCAGGTCATCGGGCAGGGCCAGTCTGGTCTGGACCTGACCCTGGGCATCCAGGCGGGTATCCAGCGCCGGCTCACCGGGGCGGGGCA
The DNA here is from genome assembly GCA_964624575.1 of uncultured Rhodanobacteraceae bacterium. Lineage (GTDB taxonomy): Bacteria > Pseudomonadota > Gammaproteobacteria > Xanthomonadales > UBA2363 > Pseudofulvimonas. The sequence goes on from CAZUZT010000058.1 coordinate 7,658, forward strand.
GGGCCAGGCCGGGATCGCCGAAATGGAAACCCGGCTGCGCCTGCACCAGCTCGGTCGGGTGCTCGAAGCTGAGTTCGGCCAGGAAGCGGTTGCCGGCCGCCGGCGCACCGTACAGATAGGCGGCCTGCACCGACAGTGGTACCGGCTGGCCCGGCACCAGGGTTTCGGCGGGACTGTCCAGGTCCAGTTTCAGCCGCTCGGGCAGGAACTCCTCGATGCGCAGCGGAAACTCGCCGATCGCCGGTCCGTCCGGTTCCAGCGCCGCCTCCAGCTTCCAGCGGCCGGTCGCGACGTTGCCGGCCAGCTCACGCTGAAAGCTGAAATGGCCTAGTGCGTCGGCCTCGGCCCGATGGCGCGAATGGATCCGGCCATCGGGCTGTTTCAGGCTCAAAAACAGCGGTGACGGTGCCACGGCGCGGCCGTCGAAATCACGCAGCAGGCCGTGGATGGCCACGGTTTCGCCGGGCCGGAACAGGTCGCGCCCGGCCCACAGAAAGGCATCGCGCTCGCCGCTGTGGGGCCGGCCGGCGATGTCGAAGGCGGACAGGTCCAGGGCCGGTTGGCGGAACGACAGCAGGGAAAAATCACCCTGTTGCCGGGCCACCAGCAGATGTTCGCGCTGCGGGCGCAAGGGCAGGGTGGCGTTGCCGTCGCGATCGGTGCGGGCTTGTGCCAGCGGTCGGCCGTGCTGGTCGAGCAGCTCCAGCTCGATGCCGGCGATCGGCTTGCCGCTGGCCAGCGAGGCGGCATGGACGAAACTGTCCTGCTGGTGCAGGCGGGCATGCAGGCCGATGTCGCTGACGAAGAACAGCGCGGTGGCGTAGCTGTCCTCGAACTGGCCGGCGGCACGCATCACGGCAAAGTAGGCGCCCGGCGCGCGCAACGGCCCGATATCGCGTACCGGGATGTGGTTGAGGGTGCGCTCGTTGGCATCGGCACGCAGCGCGAAGCGGCCGCTGTGGACAATGTCGGCCATCCCGGCCAGTTCCTGCAATTGCCAGCTGCCGCGCTGGCCATTGCGCTGGTAATCGGCCAGGAACCGGGCCAGATCGGCATCGCGCACGCGCAGGAACTCGACGTCGGCCTCGGTGACATTGATCGTGATCACGGGCAGGCCGGCGCTGTCGGCCGGCAGGATGTTGCCCTGGCTGGCGAAGCCGAGCATCGGCAGTTGCGGACCGGAATAGACCGCATGCGCAAACGGCTGGCCCAGGGTGGTGCCGTCAGCGGCAGTCAGTTGCGCCGTTACGGTCAGCTGGTAGCGGGTATCGGCTGCCAGCCAGGGAAACACCAGAGCCTGGTTGTCCTCTGCCAGCATCCAACTGCCATTGGGGCGGCCGCCATCGGTATCGGTCAGGTCGATGAGCTGGTCAAAGTCCTGGCTGGCCACCAGCGCCTGGGAAAACCGCAACCGCACCGCGGGACGGCCATGGCGGACGTGACCTTCCAGCTCGCTGACATGGAAGCCGGCCTGGTCGGCCGGGGCACGGTAGTGAGTGGCCGGCTCGGCGCCAACGGCCTCGGCAACGGCCGCTCCGGTACGGTCCGGCACCTGGCCGCCATCGCCACACGCAGCCAACAGCAACGGCACCACCAGCAGGCACCACCTGCGGCCCAGAAGCCTGCGCGACAGAAGCCGTCCGGACTGCAATGCCGCCGGATGCGTTCCATATTCCCTCCGATTCTTGCCCCATAGCGGTGCTATGGGGCGGCGACCCGGCGAAAATCTGTCTTCGCGCCGACGACTTTTCGCCGCGAACGTTTCTGCCGCGCAGGCTCCCAGCCCAAGGAATTGACGCATGCCGACGCTCCCGTGCAGTGATGGCGCGATCATACTCCGGACGTTTCCGGCCGTGATTCAAGGCGTCCATGTCCGTAGCACTGCAGGATCGGATATCACGATGTCCGGCTTTCGGCTAACCTCCCGCCGATGGATGTGCATGTGCAATATGCGGACGGGCAGCGACTGCCCCTGTCCGGCGGTGTGGTCGTGGCCATCGGCTCCGCCACCGACTGCGCGCTGCGCCCGGATCTGCCCGGCCTGCCGCCGAAACTGGCCGCGATCACCCCCGGCACCGGCGAAGCCTGGCTGCAGGTGCAAGTCCAGCAGCCGGAAGTGCTGGTCTGCGTCAATGCCCGGCCGGTGCGGGAGTTGGCCCGCCTGCAGCCCGGCGACCGGGTCTGCATCGACACCTGGTGCATGGAGCTGGTCGGCCGCCAGCCCGAAACATGGCCGGACACCGCCATTGACGATGACATCGACGATGACATCGATGGTGCCGGCGCAGTCCCCGACAACAGCGTCGCAGACCATCCACCGGCCGATGTCTTTGCCCTTCGCTGTCTCAATGGCCGTGACCATGGCCGCCTGCACACCGGCCCGATCGTGCATCTGGAGCCCTCGGGCGACATTGCCACCGGCGCTGGCGCCGATGAACTGGTCGAGCTGGGATTGTCCGGGCGCCAGTTGTGCCTGGATCCCGGCTCGCTGGCGGTTTCGGTCAACGGTCACCCGGTCCGGGGCCGGGTCCGCCTGGGCAACGGTGACCAGCTGCGGGTGGGCGCACGACGTTACCGGATCGAGAGCTGGCTGCAGGGACCTGACCCGGCGCCACCGGTCCCGGACCCGGCCGATGCAGCGATACCGGCACCGCCCGCGCTGGCGGGGCAGGGTGCTGCGGTCCGGCAGGGCGGCAGCCTGCTGTGGCTGGTCGTGGTGGCGGCAGTGCTCGCTGCGGCACTGACCGGCCTGCTGACCTGGCACAGCGGCTGGTAGCCGTACCGGTCTCACCTGAAGGACACGCCATGAACCGTCGATTCAATTTCAGCGCCGGGCCGGCGGCCCTGCCCGAAGCGGTATTGCATCGTGCCAGGGCCGAACTGCTGGACTGGAACGGGCACGGTGCCTCGGTGATGGAGTTGTCCCACCGCGGCGCCGCGTTCCAGGCGTTGGCGCAGCGCTCGGAAGCCGACCTGCGGGCCCTGCTGGACATCCCCGACGATTACGCCGTGCTGTTCCTGCAGGGCGGTGCCAGCCAGCATTTCAGCCAGATCCCAATGAACCTGGCCGCCGGCGGCAGCGCCGACTATGTGGTCACCGGTCACTGGGGCGAAAAGGCCGCGCATCAGGCAGCCCATGTCTGCCGGGTACGCATCGCGGCCAGCAGCCAGGCCGATGGCTACCGCTCGATTCCGCCGGCGGCCGGCTGGCAACTGGATTCGCAGGCCGCCTACCTGCATCTGACGCCGAACGAAACCATCCACGGCGTCGAAATGCACGAGCTCCCGGAAACCGGCGCAACGCCCGTGGTCGCGGACATGTCCTCGACCCTGCTGTCGCGACCACTGGATGTGCGCCGCTGCGGCCTGATCTACGCCTGCGCGCAGAAGAACATCGGCCCCTCCGGCCTGGTGCTGCTGATCATCCGCCGTGATCTGCTGGCGCGCAGCCCCGAACACCTGCCCGACATGCTGCGCTACGACCGCCACGCCCAGGCCGGATCGATGCTCAACACGCCACCGACCTGGTCCTGGTACCTGGCCGCGTGCGTGTTCCAGTGGGTGCTGGAGCAGGGCGGCCTGGCGGTCATGGCCGAGCAGAACCAGGCCAAGGCCGCGCACCTGTACGCGGCCATCGATGACTCCGGCGGCTTCTATCGCAACCAGGTCGAGGCCCCGGTGCGCTCGTGGATGAACGTGCCGTTCCAGCTCCACGACAGCCGTCTGGACAGCCTGTTTCTCGGCCAGGCTGAAGCGGCGGGCCTGATCGGGCTCAAGGGCCACCGTATCGTCGGCGGCATGCGCGCCAGCCTGTACAACGCCGTGCCGATGGCGGCCGTCCAGGCCCTGGTCGGATTCATGCAGGGCTTCATGCAACGCCACGGCTGACGGTCTTTCGGTGGCGGTGTCCGGAGTCGGCCTCAGCCCCGGCCCCGGCGTTGGCCTGCGCTCATCGGGCCGCTGGTACCATGGGCGCCATGATCCATATCGACCCCCGTGCCCAGACCTACTTCCGCAACCTGCTTGAACGGCAGGGTGACGGCATCCTTGGTATCCATGTCAGCGTCAGCAATGCCGGCACCCCGGCGGCCGACGTCGCCCTGCGTTACTGCGAACCTTCCGACCTGAAAGGTGACGAGTGGCAGCTGGAAGTCAGCCAGGGGCTGAGTTTCTATGTCGACGCCGACAGTGCTCCGTACCTGGACCAGGCCGAAATCGCCCTGAAGAACGACGGCACCAGCGAGCAGCTGAGCATCCGCGCGCCCGGCCTGCGCGGCCAGGTACCCAGTGCCGAGGCCGGACTGGTCGAGCGCATCCGCTGGCTGATCGACAGCGAGATCAACCCGCAACTGGCCAGCCATGGCGGCCATGTCGATCTTGAACAGGTCACCGGCGAAGGCGAAGTGGTGCTGCGCTTCGGCGGCGGCTGTCATGGCTGCGGCATGGCCCACGTGACCTTGCGCGAAGGCATCGAAAAGCGCCTGCGCGAGACATTCCCCGAGATCACCTCGGTACGCGACGCCACCGACCACGCCACCGGCGAGCAGCCGTACTACCGCT
>CAZUZT010000059.1:0-6453 GCA_964624575.1 uncultured Rhodanobacteraceae bacterium
CACCTGCGCCAGGCGCTGGGCAGTTTTCCGGCGACGCCGGTCGCCGCCCAGGCCTCGGCGCGGATGCAGCTCACCGCCTGGCTGGCCGGTGACGGCCTGCCCGAGGATTTCGAACTGGGCGAGGAGTGCGAGCTGCGCGACCCTTCCGAGGATGGCGCCATCGTCCGCTGCCGGCGCCAGGACCTGGCTGCCGAAGAAATCACCGAGCATCTCAATGCCGGCAAGCAGGCGACGCAGCTGGGCCTGGCCTGGGACGGCCGCATGGCCTTTGTCCTGGACGAGCAACTGACCGTGCGCAAGCTGAGCTTCGACGATGTCGTGCTCGAGCAACTGGGCGATCTGGCCGGGGAGGACGCCGCGGCCGAACTGGACGCGCGCTTCGCCTTGATGACCGCGGAACTGGACCGGTTGCTGAAACGCCTGGACAGCCTGTTCCAGCTCGCCGCCTGAACCAGACAGGCGCAATCAGGCCGATGGCATGAACGCAGGCCGGGGGCCGGGGCCACGCCGGCTGGAGCTGGCCGGCGACGATGGCCAGACCGTCACCGTGCAGGTCTTCGAGCCGGCCCGGGCCCGTCACCTGCGCCTGAGCATCGGCCGCGACGGGCCCAGGCTGTCCAAGCCGGTTTGGGTGCCCTGGGCGGATGCGGTGGCGTTCGTCCACTCCCGGCAGCCATGGCTGCTGGCCCGGCTGCGCGATGCCAGCGATTGCAGCCATCTGCTCAGCCTGCCGGCACTGGTGGCCGGCGGCACAGGATGGCTGACCCTGCGCGGACAGGCCACGCCTTTGCGGGTGACCCACGCCGCACGCCCGTGCCTGGCACCTGATCCGCACTTGTGCCGGGAAGCGGACGGCAGCCCGGCCAGCCTGATCCTGGCCGTTCCCACCGAGCAGCCCGCGGGCACGCGGCAGCGGCTGGCTGCCGCCTGCCTGCGCAGCTTCCTGGAGCAGGCGCTGCGTGCCGACTGCGCCAGGCTGCTCGGCGACTACACGGCGCGTTTGGGCCGCGCGCCGGTGCGGCTGCGGCTGCGGCCGCTGCATTCATTGTGGGGATCGCTGTCGGCGCGCGACCACATGTCCTTGGACCTGGCATTGATTTTGGCCGAGCCAAAACTGCTGGAATACGTGCTGGTGCACGAGCTGTGTCATCTGTTCGAACGCAACCACGGGCCGCGCTTCTGGGCCCGGGTCGCTGCCCTGCTGCCCGACTACCGCCAGTGCCGGCAGCACTTGAACAACGAAGGGCAGGGACTGAAGGCCGCGTTGGCGGCGCTGCTGGTCTACCGCCTTCCGGGCGCGGATTCGGCCGCATTTCCGGGCCCGGAAATGCCTCCGGCCTAAGCCTTCCGATCCGGCAGCTGTGCGAGGAAACGGCCCACCGCAGCTGCCACGGCAGAGGGTGATTCCATGTGAAAATGATGGCTGCCGGCAATACGCAGCACCTGCGCGTCGGGCACGCAATCCAGCCGGCCCTGCAAGTCTTCCGCCGCCATAAACGACGGTGGCGGATCGGCCAGCAGCAACTGCACCGGGCAGCGCAGCTGCGACAACAGCGCCCGGACCTGGTCCTCGTGCATGCGCACGGGGCTGGCCAGGGTCAGGCGTGGATCACTGACCCAGGACCAGCCGCCGGTCACCGGCTCCAGGCCACGCTCGACCAGCACCCGGGCCGTCGCCGGGTCCATGCCACTGGCCTGGCAGCGGGCAGTGACCGCCTCGTCGTGACTGGTGAACACCCGCAACGGCCGCGGCCGGCGATGGCGCACCGCACCAGACACGGCCGCTCGCAACTGTTTGGCGGCCTGCTCCGGCGGTCCGGCAATCAGGCCCAGGGAATCGATCAGCAGCAGCGCCCGGACGCGCTCCGGGCAGGCCGCCGCCAGCAGCGCCAGCACGGCGCCACCCAGCGAGTGTCCGAGCCAGAGGCTGTCCTGCCAACCCAGCTGGTCGAGCAGTTCCAGCAGCTCATGGCAATAGTCGACATTGTGGTACCAGGTGCCGGGCGGCCGATGCCCGGACCGGCCGTGTCCGGCCAGGTCGACAGCAAGGATTCGGCATTGGGGAAGCTGCGCCGCCAGGGCATCGAAACTGGCGGCATTGTCCAGCCAGCCATGCACGGCCAGGACCGGCAGCGGTGCCCGGGGATGATGTTCGCGGACCGCCAGCTCCAGCCCTCCGGCAAGCCGGAAGCGGCGCTCGATGACGCTCACGCGTCGGCGACCGCCGGGAAGCCCGGCCAGCCACTGCCATGACGGCGGGCCAGGGTGGCCAGCGCCCGGGCATGGGCCGGATCGGCATTCAGCGCCGGGATGTAGGCCAGCTTGCCGCCGCCGTTGTCACGCAACAGCTGGTCGTACTCCATGGCGATTTCTTCCAGGGTTTCCAGGCAATCCACGGCAAACCCCGGCGACAAGACATCCAGCTGGCCGACGCCGGCCGCGGCCTGGTCGCGGATCACCTGCTCGGTATAGGGCATCAGCCACTGGGCGCGGCCCAGCCGGGACTGGAAACTGACCGACCAGGCATCCTCGGCCAGCCCGAGCACGCCGGCGACGGCACGGGCACTGGCCTGGCATTGCTGCGCATACGGGTCACCGGCATCGACACAGGCCTGGGGAATGCCGTGGAAGGAAAACAGCAGGTGGTCACCGCGGCCATGGCGCTGCCAGTGCCTGCGGATGCTGTCGGCAATGGCCTGCTGCCAGGACGCTTCCTGCCAGTAATCGGTCAAATATCGCAGTTCAGGCTGCCAGCGCATGGTCGCCAGCTCGCGCGCCACGGCGTCGAAGACCGTGGCCGTGGTGGTGGCCGAATACTGGGGATACAGCGGCAGCACCAGCAGACGGCGCATGCCCTGGTCGGCCAATTGCCTGAGCGTCGCCGGAATCGAAGGCTCGCCATAACGCATCGCCCAGGCCACGGTCACTTCCGGCCCCAGCTCCTGTTGCAGGGCGCCGGCCAGATCGCGGGTATGGACCAGCAACGGCGAGCCCTGCTCATGCCAGATGCTGGCGTAGGCCCGCGCGACCCGCGCCGAACGCAACGGAATGACGGCACCGTAGAGGATCGGTCGCCAGAGCCAGGCGGGCAGCTCCACTACCCGCGGATCAGACAGGAACTCGGCCAGGAAACGGCGCACGGCAGCCGGGGTCGGCGCCGTCGGCGTGCCCAGATTGACCAGCAGCATGGCGGTGGAACCCGGTGCAGACGCAATGTCCGCGGCGGAGGCGATCGGATCGGGGGCTGTCACTGCGTCACAGGCTCCTGGGAATGGGCTTCAAGGTGGATGTCTTCGTTGGCCGGCCAAGATGCGGGCATGATGCGGGCACCGGGCAGGAAGCGCCAGCACAGCCGGTGTCACCGAATAAGGCCTTGATCCAGTAGGGAATCAGTGCTAGTTTGCGGCCACTACATTATAACAACCGCCCTGCCATGCATGACGCTTCACCCATGGGCCGGCTCCGTGCCGGTCTGGTCGCCTGCGCGCTCTGTGGAGCGTTCGCAGCGACAGCGTCTGCGCAGCCGTATGGCTACATCGTCAATGCCGCCGATCCGGCCGAGGATGGCAGCCATGACAACCTGTGGCGGGTCGACCTGGCCAGCGGCTTTGCCGACAACATCGGCCCGGTGAACCTGCCGACATCGGCCAATCCGCAATCGGATATCGAAGGCCTGGCGCTGCGCACCAGCAGCCAGCTTTATGGTGTCGACGATGCCACCGATTCGCTGGTGATCTTCGCCTTGGCGACCGGCGGCGCGCAACCGGTGCGGCGGCCGCGTGACAACCTGGAGCTGAACCTGCAGGGCGGCGCGCTGGATCCGGGCCTGGCCTTCGATTGCAGCGGCGACCTGCTGATGAGCTCGGCGACACGCCGCACCCTGTACCGCCTGGACCGCCAGACCGGACAGGCCAGCGTGGTCGGCGGTGAAGGCCGGCTCGGCGCGCGCATCGGCGACCTCAGTGTCCGTGGCGACGAGGTCTTCGGCATCGGCATCGATGGCGATGAAGGCCTGTACCGGATCGATGCCCAGACCGGCCAGGCGCAGCGCATCGGCGGCCTGGGCGTGGATCTGCAGCTGACCAACGTCGGCGTGGATTTCGATGGCTCGGGCAACCTGTGGGCGGTGGGCCACATCGTCGACAGCCGCGGCCAGCCCGAGCCCAGCCGCATCTTCCGCGTCGACCGGGAAAGCGGCCAGGCGACACTGGGACCGACCACCCGCGTCGGCGTCAAGAGCCTGGCCATCAGGCCGCCCCGGTGCTCGCTGGAGCCACCGGAACCGCCGCCGGGACCAGGCCCGGGCGACCGTGGCTCGCACCAGGCGGTACCGGTCAATACCCCCGGCGCCCTGATCGTGCTGCTGGCGGCGGTGATGTTCCTGGCCCGGCGACGCCTGGGCTGAGCTGAGCCCCCGGCGGTGAGGAGGCGGCCGACGCCGCCCGTCATCAGCCCGCCACGACCTGCTCTGGCCTATCCGCGCTGGCATCCGACAAGCCGGCGCAGCCCTGCCTGTACCCGTTTGCCTGATGCTGGCGACACCGGCGCCCCGGTGACTGTTTAGCCCACGTCCACTTGCCCACCGGCATAGTGTCGACCTTGACTGTTCCGCCAAGAAAGGTCCCAACGATGATGCATCGCATCCTGCTCAGCCTGTTCCTGCTGGCACCGCTTGCCGGCCATGCCGACAACGCCCTGACCGATCGCGGCAAGGACGCGGTGCGGGTACTGGACGAGGTCATGCAGATGCCCGAACGCGCCCTGCCCGGCTACCTGCTGCGCGAGGCCCACGCCATCGCCGTCATTCCCGATGTGGTCAAGGCCGGCCTGGTGCTCGGCGGCCACCATGGCAAGGGCCTGGTGTCGGTGAAGACGCCCGACGGCGTCTGGAGCAACCCCAGCTTCGTCAAGCTCACTGGCGGCAGCATCGGCTGGCAGGCCGGCGTCCAGTCCACCGATGTGATTTTGGTGTTCGCCAGCGAGCGCGGCCTGGACACATTGATCAATGGCAAATTCACCATGGGTGCCGATGCGTCGGTCGCCGCAGGACCGGTTGGACGGCATGCCCATGCCGCCACCGATGGCCGGCTGAAAGCGGAAATCTACTCGTACTCGCGTGCCCGCGGCCTGTTTGCCGGTGTCGCCCTGGATGGCAGCGCGATCCGGATCGACCATCGCGCCAACCAGCGCCTGTATGGCCGCAATGTCACCCCGCGCCGGATCTTTGCCGGCGGTGTCGACGATGTTCCCGATGCCATCGTGGATTTCCGCGACCGGCTGGAGGAATACAGCAGCCGCTGACTTGGCGGGCACGCCCGCAGACCCGATCCATATGAGGTGTTAGAGTGATGGACCCCAACCTTGTGAGCATCCGCTGATGGGATTTACCAGCCCCTGGCATTGGCTTGTCGTCCTGCTGGTGGTCGTTCTGATCTTCGGCACCAAGAAGCTGCGCAACCTGGGCGGCGATCTGGGTGAGGCCGTGCGGGGTTTCCGCAAAGGCCTGAGCGAGGAGGACGAATCGGCCCCGTCCCTGAAGTCGGACGACGATACGGTCGACACCTCGACCAATCCGGACCGCCAGAAACAGCACCGGGACTGATCCGGCAGCGTCTGGGCGTGTTTGATCTCAGCCTGCCCGAACTGGTCGTCATCGCCCTGGTTGCCCTGCTGGTGCTGGGTCCCAAGCGCCTGCCGCAGGCGGCGCGCACAGCCGGCGCCCTGTTGCGTCGCGCCCAGCGCAGCTGGTCGGGCCTGCGCCAGGACATCGAGCGGGAACTGGCGGCCGACGAATTGAAGCGGCAACTGGACGCGACCCAGCAGGAGCTGGCGGCACAGAAGCGGCAACTGGCGCAGACACTGTCAGCGCCCGTCACCTCCCCTGCTGCCGGGTCGGCTGCTGCCGGATCGAAGTCCACGGACAACGCCGGCGCACCACCGGACACGGCTTCGGACCGTGGCTGAGCCGGCAGCGCCCGGTCCGGACCAGGATCGCGAGCAAACCCTGATCGAGCACCTGACCGAACTGCGCAGCCGGTTGTTGCGCGCGGTGGCGGCAGTCATGGCCGGATTCGTGCTGCTGATTCCCGTCGCCGGCCGTCTTTACGGATTGCTGGCCGAACCCTTGGCCAGCCGCCTGCCTGAAGGGGCGCAACTGGTCGCCATCGAGGTGGTCAGCCCGTTCCTGACCCCGATCAAGCTGGCCTTCTTCAGCGCCCTGTTCCTGGCCATGCCGGTCGTGCTCTACCAGCTGTGGGCGTTCGTCGCGCCCGGCCTGTACCAGCGCGAACGGCGCCTGGCGCGCCCGCTGCTGGTCGCCAGCATCCTGCTGTTTTACGCCGGCTGTGCCTTTGCCTATTTCCTGGTCATGCCGGTGGTGTTCACCTTCCTGGTCGGCATCACGCCACCGGGGGTGACGATGATGACCGACATCAGCCGCTACCTGGATTTTTC
>CAZUZT010000059.1:6553-12164 GCA_964624575.1 uncultured Rhodanobacteraceae bacterium
TGCTGAATACAAATGCGCCATACACTGTCTACACATTTGATCGGCATGATATAAGTCGAACTTCATCCATACTTGTCAGGGCGCATGAGGGGCGACCTAGCAGGTAGTTCGACGTCACCAACCACTACTACGAGATCTGAGCAAATGACCGAACCCGCTGACGACACCCGCGACGCCAGTCTGCGCGTTGCCAAGCGCTATCGAGACTCACTGAAGGCGGTCGCTGCCGTAATGGGACGCCCCCTGTACGACGTGACCAACGAAGCCATCGAGCTTTACCTGGACACGCTCAAGCTGAACGACACCATCAAGCAATGGCGCGCCCGCGCCCGGGCAAATGCACCGGCGGTAGCACCCAAAAAGCGCAGCCGCAGCAGCAAGGCCTGAGTCGCCTTCCGCGCCAAAGCAGCGGCCGAGGCAGCGGATGCACAAAGCCCAGAACCACCGGCGCCGCACTGGCGCCGGCTTGGTCGTGCGCGCAATTTGGGAGGAACGGCTGCCGGCCCGGCCGCGGCAACTCCTATAATGGCCGTTTACGGTCATCGACAAGGATCAGCGCGTGCCCATGCCAAGCTTCCAGGACATCATCCAGCAGCTCAACAGCTACTGGGCACGGCAGGGCTGCGTCCTGTTGCAGCCGTTTGACACCGAAGTCGGTGCCGGCACGTTCCATCCCGCCACCTTCCTGCGCTGCCTGGGTCCCGAACCCTGGTCGGCGGCGTATGTGCAGCCGTCACGGCGCCCGGCCGACGGTCGCTACGGCAACAATCCCAACCGCTTGCAGCACTATTACCAGTATCAGGTAGTGCTCAAGCCCAATCCGGACAACATCGTCGAGCTCTACTTCGACTCGCTGCGTGCCCTGGGCGTGGACCCCCTGGTTCACGACCTGCGCCTGGTCGAGGACAACTGGGAATCACCGACCCTTGGCGCCTGGGGGCTGGGCTGGGAGGTCTGGCTCAATGGCATGGAAATCACCCAGTTCACCTATTTCCAGCAGGCCGGCGGCCTGGAGTGCCGTCCGGTCACCGGCGAGCTCACCTACGGGTTGGAGCGCCTGGCGATGTATCTGCAGAATGTCGAGAACGTCTACGACCTGATCTGGACGGTCGGCCCGGATGGCCCGGTGACTTATGGCGATGTCTTCCACCAGAACGAAGTAGAGCAGAGCACCTACAACTTCGAGCACGCCAACGTGCCCGAACTGCTGCGCTGGTTTGACGTATGCGAAGCCGAAGCCCTGCGACTGGTGGAGCTGGGCCTGCCCCTGCCCGCCTATGACCAGGTCTGCAAGGCCAGCCACAGTTTCAACCTGCTGGATGCACGCCGCGCGATCTCGGTCACCGAGCGCCAGCGCTATATCCTGCGCGTGCGCACCCTGGCCCGGGCGGTGGCGCAAAGCTACTACGCGCAGCGGGAAAAGCTGGGCTTTCCCGGCTTGAAGCGCCAGGCGGAGGCCGCCTGAGATGAGCCGGACCCTTTCCCTGCTGATCGAACTGGGCACCGAGGAGTTGCCAGTCAAGGCGTTGCCGGCGCTGGCGCAGGCCTTCCGCAACGGCATTGTCAAAGGCCTGGCCGATGCCGGCGTTGCCAGTGGCGACCCGGACGACGATCAGGGCCTGCTGTTTACGCCGCGCCGGCTGGCGGTGAAGGTCGATGGCGTCGCCGTGCGCCAGGCCGACCAGTCCAGCCAGGTCTCCGGGCCGTATCTGGATATCGCACTGGACCCGGACGGCCAGCCGACGCGGGCCCTGCAGGGTTTTGCCGCCAAGGCCGGCGTGGACTGGACGCAACTGGAACGGATCAGCGACAACCGGGGCGAGCGCTTCGTCCATCGTTCGGTAAAGCCGGGCGCGAATACCAGCCAGCTGTTGCCACAGATCATCGCCGACGTGATCAAGGCCCTGCCCGTTCCCAAGCCGATGCGCTGGGGCGACCACGACCATGCTTTCGTCCGGCCGGTGCACTGGCTGTTGGTGCTGCTGGGCGACCAGGTGGTGGACTGTGAGGTGTTCGGCGTACGCAGCGGCCGGGACAGCCGCGGCCATCGCTTCCATCATCCCGGGCCGGTGGCCATCAACACACCCGATTCCTATGTCGGGCAGCTGGAGGCGGCCAAGGTCATCGTGGAGGCAGCCCGGCGCAAGGCACATATCCGCAGCCAGGTCGAGACCATGGCCCGGGACACCGGCGGCAGCGCCCCTATCGATGAAGGCATCCTGGATGAGGTCAACTGCCTGACCGAGTGGCCGGTCGCCATTGCCGGCAGTTTCGACCGTGACTTCCTGCGCGTGCCGCAGGCGGCGCTGATCGAAACCATGGCAGTGAACCAGAAGTTCTTCCCGGTGCTGGACGGTGAAGGCCGCCTGTCCGAGCATTTCATTGGCGTGGCCAACATCCAGTCCAGCCAGCCCGGGGAAATCGCCAAGGGCTACGAACGGGTGATCCGGCCACGCTTTGCCGATGCCCGGTTCTTCTTCGAGGAAGATCTCAAGCAGGGCCTGAGCGCGATGAATGCCGGTCTGGCCAGCGTGACCTACCAGGCCAAACTGGGCACCGTTGCCGACAAGGTCGAACGCGTGGCGAAACTGGCTGAGACCATTGCCGACCAGGTCGGCGTTGATCCGGTACTGGCAGGGCGTGCGGCCAGGCTGGCCAAGGCCGACCTGCAGTCCCGCATGGTGAATGAATTTCCGGAATTGCAGGGCATCGCCGGCAGCCAGTATGCAAAGCATGACCCGGCCCTGTCGGACCTGGGCGACACCGACCGATCCGTGCTGGCCGTGGCCCTGGATGAGGTTTACCGTCCGCGCCAGGCCGGCGATCAGATTGCCGCGTCGAAAACCGGACAGGTGCTGGCCATTTCTGAGCGCTTGGATACGCTGGCCGGTGGCTTTGCCGCGGGACTGAAGCCGACCGGAAACCGTGATCCGTTCGCCCTGCGGCGCAATGCGCTGGGACTTGCGCGCACGCTGATCGAGGCCGGGTTGGATCTGGACCTGCCGGCACTGCTGGATGAAGCCGTGGAGCAAGTGCATGCCGACATGGCCAAGACGACGGGGGCTGTCCTGACCCATGGCAAATCAGACATTGGCTCGCGCACCCAGACCGGCCAGGAAATCCACCAGTTCGTGATTGACCGGTTGCGCGGTTACTACGAACAAAAAGGCGAGTACGAGGCCAATCGCTTCGCCGCGGTGGCCGCGGTCGAACCTGCCTCCCTGGTCGATTTCGACCTGCGCTTGCGGGCATTGCGCGAGTTCGCCGGCAGCGAAGACGGCCAGGCCCTGGCGGCGGCCAACAAGCGTTGCGGCAATCTGCTGCGCAAGGCGGCCGAAACCGGTGAACCGATCGCGCCGGAAATCAACAGCGCACTGCTGCAAGACGACGCCGAGCGGGAACTGGCGGCCCAGATCACGGCCGCCGGAGACGCTACCGGGCCGCTGTTCGCCCGCCGCGATTACGTCGCTGCGCTGGCGAAGCTGGCGCAACTGCGCCCAGCCGTCGATGCGTTCTTTGACCAGGTCATGGTGATGGCCGACGATCCGCAGGTGCGAGCCAACAGGCTCGGCTTGCTTCGGCTGCTGCAGACCGGCTTCCTGCGCATCGCCGATATCGGCCGGCTGGCCGGCAGCTGAAATCACGCGAAGGCGCGCGCGCCCGATCTACTGGCACGCGGGTGTGAGTGCCTCAGGGCGAATCCAGCTGCCCGGCGTAAACAGTCATTTTCTCGCCGCGGGCAAAGGCAACCAAGGTCAGGCCAGTGCGTCGTGCCATGTCGATCGCCAATCCGGTCGGTGCCGAGATGGCCGCCACCAGGCCGATGCCGAAGGTGGCGGCCTTGTGCACGATCTCGTAGGAAGCGCGGGAGGTGATGACGACAAAGCCGTCGACGCCACGCTTGGCATCGGTCGAGCCCAGACCAATTCCTTCCCGTGCCAGGACACCCAGAAGCTTGTCCAGGGCATTGTGCCTGCCGACATCCTCACGCACGTGGTGCAACCGGCCACCCTGGACATAGCCGGCGGCATGCAGGCCATGGCAGCGGGCATTCAACGGTTGGGCGGCCGCCAGATCAACGAAGGCGGTGGTGATCATGCCGGCGTGCACCGATACCGCACGCACCCGCGGCGGTGGCGTCATCACGCCGGCCAGGGAGTCACGCCCGCACAGACCGCAGCCGCCGCGTCCGGGCAGGTTGCGCGTTTGCCCGGCCAGGGCCCGGAAGCGTTCGCCAGGAATGGCCATCTGCACTGAAATGCCGTCGTCACCCGGTTCGATCTGCACCAACTGACATTCATCCGGGTGCGCGACGATGCCTTCGCTCAGCGAAAACCCCAGCGCGAAATCTTCCAGATCAGCCGGTGTCGCCAGCATGACCGCATGGGCGACGCCGTTATAGACCAGCACCACCGGTTCCTCTTCGGCAACCACATCCGGGCGCGGCTCACCCTGGCCGTGGTCAAAGCGCACGCCCTGTACCTGGCGTATCGGCGCCTTCATGGCCTCACCCGCCAGCCGCTGCGGCGTCGGCATCGTCCTGCGCCGAAATCGGCCGCAGCCGGATTGGAATCGACTTGCTGGCCGGCGTGCCGCTGCGCTGATCGTGGTGGTCCAGGGGCACCAGGACGTTGGTTTCCGGGAAGTAGGCGGCAACGCAGCCAACGGGAATGTCGTATTCGACCAGCACGAACCGCGGTGCCACACGCTCGCGGTCATGCCAGACCGAGATCACATCCACCCAGTCGCCGCCGGAAAGGTCCAGCCGCTCCAGGTCGGCCGCGCTGATGAACAGCACGCGGCGCTCGCCGTCGATGCCGCGGTAGCGATCGCGCAGGCCATACACGGTAGTGTTGTACTGGTCGTGGCTGCGGATGGTGGTCAGGGTCAGCAGGCCGTCAGCGCGCTGCCCGTCGCCTGCGGGCCCATCCGGGACATGGGCTTTGAAGCGGGCGCGACCGCCAGTAGGACGCCAATCCCGCTCCCGTGCTGAATTTCGCAGGTGGAAGCCGCCCGGTACCCGCACCCGCCGGTTGAAGTCATCAAAGCCGGGCACCACCCGCGCGATGCATTCGCGGATCCGGTCGTAGTCCTCGACCAGTGACAGCCAGTCCACCGTGCTGTCGGTGAGAGTCGCCACGGCCAGCCGGGCGATGATCGCCGGCTCGGAGAGAAGCTGCGGGGACGCCGGCGTGTTCATCCCCGCCGACAGATGCACCATGCTCATCGAATCTTCGACCGTCACCGCCTGGCGGCCGCCGGCCTGGCGATCCATCTCGGTGCGGCCAAGACAGGGCAGGATCAGCGCCTCCCGCCCATGCACCAGGTGCGAACGGTTGAGCTTGGTGGAGACCTGGACGGTAAGCGCGCAATTGCGCAAGCCCCACGCGGTGGTTTGCGTATCCGGCGTGGCGGCCGCGAAGTTGCCACCCAGGCCAAAGAACACCATGCCGGGACGCTCGGCCATGGCCTGGATGGCGCCGACGGTATCCAGGCCCGGCGTGTATGGCGGCGGGAACTGGAAGACGGCGCCGAGCCGATCGAGGAATTGCGCTGAGGGCCGCTCGCAGATGCCCATGGTGCGGTCGCCCTGGACATTGGAGTGGCCGCG
>CAZUZT010000060.1:0-11994 GCA_964624575.1 uncultured Rhodanobacteraceae bacterium
GTACTGCTTTTCCTCGATGAAGGCCGAGCCGGACTGCCGGTTGATGGTGTTCTTGATCGCCACGCGTTCGCCGTTGGTGGTCGCGACGGCGCGGGCCAGGCGGACGAATTCGGCGTCGAAGCATTGCTGGCGTTCGCGCTCGCGCAGGCCGTCCTGGATGTCCCACATGCGTTCGTTGACTTCGCGCAGCCGGATTTTCAGCGAGTCGAGGTCTTCGTCATCGTTCTGCGTGCTGCCGGTAGTGCCGGCATCGCCAGCGACAAGCACCTGGCGCCACAGCGGCAGCAAGCTGTCCAGCTCGGCACGGACGTTGGCCCGCTTGCCGGGGTCATCGATGCGCTCGAGCTTGATTTCCAGGATGGTGATCTTGTCGGCCAGTTCACCGGTGGCCACCGGGATGGTGAGGCTGCCCATGTCAGGTTTCAGTACCGCGCCGGTATTGGCGCGGCAACAGGATACCGGCATTGCCGCGGACGCCGGGCACGCGGTGCACGCTCAGCCGGCGAGCAGGCCGATCACCAGGGCGTTGACCAGATCGATGAAAAAACCGCAGACCAGGGGCACGACGATGAAGGCCTTGGGCGCATTGCCGTAGGTGCGGCTGACGGCGGTCATGTTGGCCACGGCGGTCGCGGTCGAGCCCAGGGCGATGCCGCCAAAGCCGGCGCAGATCACCACCGCGTCGTAATCCCGGCCCATGGCGCGGAACACCACCCAGACCACGAAGGCGATCACCAGGGCGATCTGCAGGCCGATGACGGTGACGATGAAGGCGGCGACGCCGGCCAGCAGCCACAACTGCAGGCCCATCAGCGCCATCACCAGGAACAGGCCCAGGCTGATGTCGGAGATCAGCGCCACGCCCGGCTGCATGCTCGGCCAGTCCCACATCCAGCGCTTGCCCGGCGCCAGGTCGGCCACGGCGCGCAGGACGATGCCGGCGATCAGCACGCCGACGAAGGCCGGCAGGTTCAGGGCGCTGCGGCCGATCAGCCAGCTGATGCCTTCGCCGAGCATCAGCGCCAGGTTGAGCCAGAACACGGCCAGCAGGACACCGTAGTAATCCATGCGCAGGTGGCGTTCTTCACGGTGCAGGGTGCCGATCTCCAGTTCGCCCGCGGCCGAGGGCCGGACCCGGTGCCGCTGCATCAGGTAACGGGCGATCGGACCGCCGATGACGCAGGCGGCGACCAGTCCGAGCATGTTCGCCGCCAGACCCAGATCGGCGGCATTGGCGATGCCCAGCTCGTCGCTGAAGTACGGCGCCCAGGCCAGGGTGGTGCCGACGCCGCCGGTCAGCGATACCGATCCGGTCATCAGGCCGGCGCGCGGATCCATGCCGAACAGGCCGGCCACGCCCATGCCCAGGCCGTTCTGCAACAGCATGAACACCGTCGCCAACAGCACCAGTACCAGCAGCGGCCGGCCACCGCCGGCGAGGGTGCGGACGTCGGTGTTCAGGCCGATGGCGGCGAAAAAGTACAACAGCAACTGGTCGCGCACATTCAGCCCCAGGCCGACCTCGATATCGGCCAGGTAATACAGCGCGGCAACCACGCCGGCACAGAGCACGCCACCAACCACGGCATCGGGGATGCTGTAGCGGCGCAACCAGCGGCTGCGCCGGGTCAGTCCCTTGCCCAGGAACAGCAGCAGAATGGCCAGGGTGAAGCTGGGCAGCGCCGGCACCAGCACGGCGGTGGTCTGCGGCTCGATCATCGGCCGCCGGGGTGCACGCGGAGCCCGGCATGGCGGACACCCGCCGGTGTGGCAACCGGGGCGGCGCAACAGGGGGAATGAAACGGGATCATGACATTCGTGCCGCTGTCAGCAGAAGCAGGACGCTGAAGTCTACTGCCCGGCCATTGCGACACCCGGCCACCCGGCAGGACCAATGGTTGCGATGGCTTCACTGTGACGGTGAGCGCGTGCGACGCGCCCCTGGTGCGTCGTTGCGTCGCTGCGTCGCGCCGCCCTGGACCCGCCAGGCCACATTGATCATCTGACAGGCCCGGCCGGGCTTGCGCATGACTGGCAGCGGGATGAGCCGGCACCAACGCCCGCGGGCAACGGCGCCGGAAAGCAGTTCCACCCGGCACGGGGCCAGGTCGAGTCACCTCAAACTGCCGCACCGGCAGGCGGGCCGACTGCCAGACAGGCTGCCGACTTGTGCCAATGCGCTTCCACGCCGGCGACCTTGGCACCGGCGTGGATGTCGACGTGCTTGCGCCGCTTCAGGCGCCCAGGCGCTTGGCGATGGCGGCGCCCAGGTCGGCCGGCGAACGCACGGTGGTGACACCGGCCTTCTCCAGCGCGGCGAACTTGCCCTCGGCCGTGCCCTGGCCACCGGAGGCGATGGCGCCGGCATGGCCCATGCGCTTGCCCGGAGGCGCGCTGGCACCGGCAATGAATCCGACCACCGGCTTGGTCACGCTCTCGGCGATGAACTCGGCGGCCTCTTCCTCGGCGCTGCCGCCGATCTCGCCGACCATGATGATGCCCTCGGTCTGCGGATCATCCTGGAACAGCTGCAGGGCATCGATGAAGCTCATGCCGTGGATCGGGTCGCCACCAATGCCGATGCAGGTGCTCTGGCCCAGGCCGACCTGGGTGGTCTGGAACACCGCCTCATAGGTAAGCGTGCCCGAGCGGCTGACGATGCCGACCTTGCCGGGCTGGTGGATATGGCCGGGCATGATGCCGATCTTGCACTCGCCCGGTGTGATGATGCCGGGGCAGTTGGGGCCGATCAGCCAGGTGTCGTCGTAGTTGCGCTTGAGCACGTTGTGAACGCGCAGCATGTCGAGCACCGGAATGCCCTCGGTGATGCACACGATCACGCGCAGGCCGGCATCGGCCGCTTCCAGGATGGCGTCGGCGGCGAACGGCGGCGGCACGTAGATGACGCTGGCTTCGGCGCCGGTGTCCTGCACCGCTTCGGCAACGGTGTTGAACACGGGCAGGCCCAGGTGCTCGCTGCCGCCCTTGCCCGGAGTCACGCCGCCGACCAGCTTGGTGCCGTAATCCAGCGCCTGCTGGGAGTGGAAGGTGCCCTGCGAGCCGGTGAAGCCCTGGCAGATGACCTTGGTGTTCTTGTTGACCAGTACGGACATGGTGTCAGGCTCCTTGGCCGGCGGCGGCAACGGCCTTGCGCGCGGCATCATTCAGATCGGTGGCCGTTTCGATGGCCAGCCCGGATTCGGCCAGCAGCTTGCGGCCCTGTTCGACATTCGTGCCTTCCAGGCGCGCGATCACCGGGATCGTGCAGCCCACTTCCTTGACCGCATTGATGATGCCCTCGGCAATCAGGTCGTTGCGCACGATGCCGCCGAAGATGTTGACCAGGATCGCCTTGACGTTGGCGTTGGCCAGGATCAGCTTGAACGCCTCCTTGACCCGTTCGGCGTTGGTGCCGCCGCCGACATCCAGGAAGTTGGCCGGCTCGCCGCCGTTGAGCTTGATCACGTCCATGGTCGCCATCGCCAAACCGGCGCCATTGACCATGCAGGCGATGTTGCCGTCCATGGTCACGTAGTTGAGTTCGTGGCGGGCGGCCTCGACCTCGGTCGCGTCTTCCTGCGATTCGTCGCGCATGGCGACCAGCTCCGGGCGGCGGAAATCGGCGTTGTCATCGGAATTGACCTTGCCGTCCAGCGCCATCAGCCCGCCGCCCTTGATGATCGCCAGCGGGTTGAGCTCGACCAGGGCCAGATCCTTGGCATTGAACAGGTTGTAGATGCCGATCATGATCCGGGTCAGCATGCCGGCCTGCTTGGCGTTCAGGCCCATGGCGAAGGCGATATCGCGGCACTGGTAGGGCATCAAACCCTGCACATAATCGACCTCGACGGTATGGATGGCATCGGGGTTTTCTTCGGCCACCTGCTCGATGTCGACGCCGCCTTCGGCCGAGACGATGAAGCTGATGGTGTTGCTGGCGCGGTCGATCAGCGCGCTCAGATACAGCTCCTTGACGATGTCGGTGGCCTCGGCGACCAGCACCAGGTTCACCGGCAGGGCGACGCCACCGGACTGGTAGGTCTCCATCTTCGTGCCGAGCATGCCCTGGGCGGCGTTGCGCACCTCATCCAGGGTCTTGCAGTACTTGACGCCGCCGGCCTTGCCGCGGCCACCGGCGTGGATCTGCGCCTTGACCATCCAGGCTTCGCCGCCCAGTTCTTCGGCCGCCTGCACGGCGGCATCGACAGTGTCGACGGCCTTGCCGGCCGGGACCGGAATGCCGAACTCGGCGAACAGCTGTTTCGCCTGGTACTCGTGAAAATTCATGGCAGGTTTCCTGGAATCGGGAAAGTATTCCGCCAGCACGCCGCGCAGGCCGTTGCCTGCCTTGGGTCGCCGGACGGATCGGACTATTGTCGCTGTGCAACACGACCCGCGTCAAAACCAGTACCGGCGGCCGCCATCGGTGCACCGCCATGAGCGTTCAGCCGAGCCACTCTGCGTAGGTCACCGTGATGGCCATCGGCGGCGATGACGAAAGACCGCGTCGCGGTGCCGGAATATCGCCGACGGTGGTACCGGCCCGGTTCACCGCTGACAGCGGGAAGGATGCTCACGCCACCGGGAGGGGCGGTCGGCGCTGATCATCCGGCGCGGCCGGCGGCGGACAGTCGTCGCGGACATGCAGCGCCGCCACCGCGACCGCCAGCAGCCACCAGAAGAACAGCCCCCACCAGCTGGAATAGAAGGCGTAATGGGTATTGAGTGGAAAGCACATCGCCGCCAGTGCCAGCAGCACCGGCCACGCCCGGCCGCGCGCGGCAGCGGGCTGGCGGCGGGCGCTGCGCCACAGTAGCGCCAGCCCCGCCAGCCAGCCAAGCACGCCGATGGCACCGGTCTCGGTGGCGACCTCCAGCAGCAGCTGATGGGCATGGAAAGCGCCGCCATCCTCCAGCAGCCAGTCGCCGTCGACGGCATGGTCGGCATAGACCTGGCGGAAGCCGCGCACACCGACGCCGTTGACCGGATAGGTGCCGATCATGTCGACCGAGGCCCGCCAGATGTTCAGGCGTCCGGCCAGGGCATGGTCGACACCGGCGGCATCGCCGCGCGCCAGGTGTACGGTGCGATCGATGCGCTGGGCGAATTCCGGCGACCACTGGTAGGCGCCCCAGGCCACCGCCAGACCGGCGATGATCACGGTGGCGGCCAGCGCCATGGCGCGGCGCCGGTCGATGGCACCGGGCCGCCAGCACCAGCCGGCCAAGACCAGCAACCAAACCAGCCACGCGGCCCGCGATCCGGCCAGAAGGATCACCCCGGACAGGGCCAGGGCGGCGAGCAGCACCGCTTTCAGGCCAAAGCGTGATTGCAGCCAGACCAGCAGGAACGGCGACAAGGTCGCCAACACCCCGCCGAGCTTCAAATTGTCGGCACCGAAGACGCCGCTGAGGCGGTCGCTGTCCATGCTGCCGCCCAGGCTGGTGCCGGTCAGTGCCTGGATCCAGGCATCGGCCACCCACAGCGCCAACAACAGGGCACTGGCGCGCAGCAGCCACAGCCACTGCCCGGCGCTGCGCAGGGTGGCGGCGACGAACACGGCGAACAGGCCAAAGCGCAGCTGCCCGGCGACCTGGCTCCAGGTCTTGCCCGGATCGACGGCATCCAGCGCCGAAACCAGCGCCGGCAGCCAGTAACAGGCAAACAACGCCAGGGCCAGGCGCACCGCCGGCAGGGCCAGCAACGCCCGGTGCCCGCGCGCCAGCATGACCAGCGCCGCGACCGCCGCAACCAGCACCGGCAACTCCGACAGCCGGCCCACCGGCAGCAGCGCCAGCACGACCCAGACCAGCAGCACCGGCAGCAACTGCCGGATCGGGATCGACAGTGTCGACGCGGACGCGGACGCGGACGCGTTCGTCGTTGCCGGGACGTCTGCCCGGTTCATGGCAATTCTCCCGCCGCCAGGCGCGCATACACGGCCAGGGTCCGTTCCTGCATCCGTGCCAGCGTCGGCACCGGCCGGACCGGCAACGGCACGGGTGCCGCCAGCAAGCCGAGTGCCTGACGTTCAAGAGCGCCGGCATCGCCTGGGGCGACCGCACCTTCCGGATACAGGCGCGCCAGCAGCTCGGCGACGCCGCCGTGAGCCCAACCCAGCACCGGCCGGCCCAGCGCCAGGGCCTCGACCACGGTGCGCCCGAAAGCCTCGGGCCGGCTGGACAACTGCAGCACCAGATCGGAAACGGCCATCACATCCCGGACATCCGGGCGCGGCGGCGTAATCACCAAACGGTCGGCCACGCCCCGTTCCGCCGCCTGCCGGCGCAGGCCGTCCAGGTAGGCTTCCCGGCCCGGCTCATCGGCGCCGAGCAAAACCAGGGCGCAGTCCAGGCCGCTGTCGCTGCCGCGCGGAGAGCCTGGCCGGCCCTGGACCAGACCGGCGAGCAGCTCAATGGCCTGGGCGTGGCCCTTCAGGCGCGTGCCGCGACCGGGCAGCAGCAGCAGGCGGCGCCCGGCCAGGGCCGGAAACTGCGCCAGCCAGGCCCGGCGCCAGTCATTGTCGGGCTGCCAGCCATGCGGCCACTGCGCCGGTTCGATGCCACGTTCGATGACGCTGATGCGGGTATCGCAGATGGCGTAATGGTCCAGCAGGTAGCGGCGCACGGTGTCGGACACGGCAATGACATGCTCGCCCCGGGCCATGATCGCGCTGTAGCGGTTGACCGAATGCAGGCCATGGGCGGTGGTAACGAAACATGGCCGGCTTTCCCGGGGCCAACCGCGCAGGGCCAGCCAGGCCAGCCAGGCCGGCAGTCGCGAGCGGGCATGGACGATGTCGGGGCGCAGGCGTTGCAACAGGCGGCGCAGGCGCGCGGCGCGCAGCAGCGCCAGCGGGGATTTTTCGCCGATTGCCAACACCATGTGCTCGCCGCCGGCGGCTTCGATCTCGGCCTGCATGCGACCACCGGCAGAGACCACCACGGCCCGGTGTCCGGCCCGGGCAAGCGCCTGGCTGATCTCCACGGTGCTGCGCTCGACGCCGCCACCCTCCAGGGCCGGCAGCAGCTGGACGACAGTCAGGCGGCGATGATCGGGGGCGGGTGTCCCGGCGGGTGCGTGGCCGGACACGGTGGCGCGAGCCGGGCTCAGGTCACGGGCCGCTCGACCAGGACGTACTCGGCGCCGCAATAGGGGCAATCGGCCCGGCCATCCTGGGCCAGCGGCAGATAGACGCGCGGGTGCGAGTTCCACAGGCTCATCGCCGGTGTCGGGCAGCTCAGCGGCAGGTCGGCCAGGGTCACCTCGTAGCGGCGGGCGGCATTGGCCGGGACACTGGCGGCAGCCGTGGGCGCCTCGCCGGCCGCATGGTTATGGGAAGAGTTACGGGAAGAAGTCATGGCTACAGGCAACCTGGCGGGCCGCCGACGGCGGCAGGAAAGGACAAGTCTGGCATGATTGTACGGTTTCCTCCGCCGGCTGCCATGACTGGCTCGCCGGACCCGCCGTGCCGGACCACCTGCAGCGCCCGCAGCGCCGAACCCCTTCACGCTACCTGAGCCACCCGCTTCACCATGGCCCCGACGACTGCAACCACTCCGGCAACCCCTCCCGCCACAGCGGCCAGCCACAAGGTGCTCAAGCGCGACGCCTTCGGCGCCATCCACCTCTGCCAGGACGGCAACCGGATCTGGATCCGGCGCGACCTGCGCCAGGTGCGCTGGTGGCTGCGGCCGCTGGCCGGCATCGCGGCGGCGCGCGAGGCCCGGGTGCTGCGCCGCCTGGACGGCCTTGACGGCGTCCCGCAACTGCTGGACCAGCGCCCCGGTCTGCTTGAGCGCAGCCACATCAGCGGCCTGCCGATGCAGGAAGGACGCCCGACCGACCCGGACTACTTCCGCCGCGCCCGACACCTGCTGCGCGCCCTGCATGCCCGTGGCATCGCCCACAACGACCTGGCCAAGGAGCCCAACTGGCTGGTACGCGAAGACGGCACTCCGGCGATCATCGATTTCCAGATCGCCACGGTGCGCCGGCCCGGCTGCCGCTCGCGCTGGTTCCGGCTGCTGATGCGCGAGGACCTGCGCCACCTGCTCAAACACAAGCGCATGTACTGCCCGCAGGCGCTGACGCCGGTGGAAAAACGGCTGCTGGCGCACAGCTCCTGGCTGTCGCGGGCCTGGCGGCGCAGTGGCAAGCGGGTCTACAACTGGCTGACCCGGCGCATCCTGCGCTGGCAGGACAACGAGGGCCGGGGCTGAGGGCCGCAACCGACCCTGGGCCGACGCGATCCCGGCGATGGCGACATCGGACGAACGTGCTCCGGCCAGCGGTACGGCGGGACCGACACTTGGCCCGTCCCGGTTGACAGCTTAATGCGACTGGTTATCATTGCCCGTCATGGCGACCATCCAGGAACCGCATATGCCCATCGACCCGGCCCATCGTTGGCCACCCGCACCGGGCAGCGCCGGCGAAACGCCCGAACAGCAGCCGCACCGCGTTGACAGCCTGCGCCTGCTGGCCGGTCAACGCGAGCTGATCATCGAGCATGCCGGCTGCGAGTACCGGCTGCGCCGCACCCGCAACGACAAGCTGATCCTGACCAAATAGCCGCCCGGCCCGGCCACTTTCCAGGTCAGAGGGCGCAGAACAACCTGGCCATACGCCGGCCAGGCCAGGCCCGATTCAATCGCCCTGGGCGGCGTCCGGATCGCGCAGGCACAGCCGGCCGTCGGCCAGACGCTGTACCGGTACCGGCACCAGCGAACTGCCCCGGCACGGGCCATCGGTGCACAGGCCGTCGTCAATGCGGAACACGGCACCGTGAGCCGCACAGACCAGATCACCCTGCTTGCTGAACAGGAATTTGCCCGGCGCCCAGTTCAGGAACCGCCCGGCATGCGGGCAGATATTGCGCCAGGCGCGGACCGTATCGCCGCGGCGCACCACCACCACGCTGCTGGCCGCGTCATCGGCGTCCAGCCAAGCCTCGCAGGCGCCGCCATCGGGCAGCTGGTCCGGCTCCAGGAAGATCTCGCTCATGCCGGCCATTGTCGCATGCCGCAGCCGGCGTAGATTCGGCACCACCGGCAGCAGCGGCGCGGCAACCGGGTATCCTCTCCACCATGCGCATCATCTACCGAACCCCCCGCCTGACCAATGCCGAACAGATCGCTGCCCTGCTGGAGGAGCGCGGTATCGAGACCCGGGTCCTGCACGGCCCCAAACACCGCCGCGCCACCTGGCGCGGGGTCAACTACAACGACCCCGGCGATAACCAGCGCAAGTGGCCGGCGGTGATGGTGGTCAGCAATGGCGACCTGCCCGAAGCGCGGGCGATCCTGCGCGAATCAGGGCTGATGGAGCCGGCGGCCACCCTCGACCAGGCCGCAGACCAGGACACCGGGGCGGTCGACCAGGCGCCGCCATCCTGGTCGGCGATGAGCCGACGCAACGCGTTGACCCAGGCCCAGGCCCCGGCAACACGCAACTGGCCGATGATGATCCGGCGCGCGCTGATCGTCGTCGTGCTGATCATCGTCGCCATCAACAGCGTCCGGTACCTGCTCTGACGCCAGCGGCCGGGGCGCCGCGGTGACGGTGGCCACAGGTCCTGGCGGGCAGCCGGCAACAGCGAACGATGCGCAACGAAAAGCGCCATCGGGATCCGGGATCCCGATGGCGCCGAGCTCATTTCCAACCGGCTTGCAACAACCGCGTCAGGGCAGCTCGTCGTGGCCCCACGGCGTCGGCGGCAGGTCCACCGGCGTGGTGAGATCAAACTCGACCTGGAACAGACGGCCGCCCGGACGGGCCAGCTCGTAGACGAAGCGCTCGCCCGGATGGACTTCCATCGCCCAGGTATTGGTCACCGAGACGGCCAGACCCTCGCGCTCGAACAATTCGATTGATTCCTTGTCGACCGGGAATTCCTGGCGCGTGCCGCTGCCGGCACTGGCGGTATCGCCGCCGTACATGGTCACCGGGTCATCGCTGCCATCCTCAAGGCGATGGTCGTGCTTCAGGCGCAAGCCGTCATCGGTGCGGGTCAGCACCCAGGTGCGGCTGTTGTCGTCACCGACATGGAAGGGAATCTTGATCTCCTCCTTGCCACACTCGCGCACGTGCATCACCAGGTCCTGGCCTTCGAAGGCGTCATCGGGCTGCGCCGGCTCGTTGGCGATGATGCGGCCCTGGAAGGCCTGGCCGCACAGCGCCACCAGATTGCCCATGAAGGCCTTGTGGCCGTCGCCGAAGCCGGTGGCGGCGTCCGGGCTGGCCTCAGCCGGTGCAGCATCGGGGGCGGCTGCTTCGGGGGTGGCCGGTTCCGGGCTGGCCGGGGCGTCGGCATCGGGGGTGCCCGAGCCGCCACAGGCGGCCAGGGCGAGGCTGAGCGGAACGGCAAACATCAGGGTCTGGGCGCGTTTCATCGCAACTCCTTAACAGTCGGGCAAAAGGACCCCCATGGTGGCACAGCACCGGGCCGGTTGCGTACCGCCGGCGGTCACTCCACGCCGGGTACGCTGGGCATAGCGGCCGGGTGCGGCGCCCGCGCCGGTTATAATGGCCGGCCCGTGCCAACGGCATGTCGTTGCTGTCGGCACTCCCGTTTTTTCGGAGTCAGCCCATGTTCCAGTCCTTGAGCGAACGTCTCGGCCAGACCATGGACCGCCTGCGCGGCAAGGCGCGGCTGTCGGAAGACAATATCCGCGAGGCGCTGCGTGAGGTCCGCATCGCGCTGCTGGAAGGCGATGTCGCCCTGCCGGTGGTGCAGGCCTTCATCGAGCGGGTAAAGGTCCGCGCGGTCGGCCAGGAAGTGCTCAAGAGCCTGTCCCCGGGCCAGGCCCTGGTCAAGGTGGTCCGCGACGAGTTGGTCGAGGTCATGGGCGGCACCGCCAACGCCCTGGAACTGAATGTTCCGGCGCCGGCGGTGATCCTGATGGCCGGCCTGCAGGGCGCCGGCAAGACCACCACCGTGGCCAAGCTGGCGCGCTATCTGAAGGAACGCCAGAAAAAGAAGGTGATGGTGGTCTCGGCCGACGTCTACCGGCCGGCGGCGATCGCCCAGCTGGAGACGCTGGCCGGCCAGGTCGGCGCCCTGTTCCACGCCAGCAGCGCCGAGCAGGCACCGGTCGATATCGCCACCGGTGCCCTGGCTGCCGCACGCCGCAACTTCGCCGATGTCCTGATCGTCGACACCGCCGGCCGCCTGGCTGTCGACGAGACCATGATGGCCGAGATCAAGGCCCTGCACAGCACACTCACCCCGATCGAAACGCTGTTCGTGGTCGATGCCATGACCGGCCAGGACGCGGCCAATACCGCCAGGGCCTTCTCCGAAGCGCTGCCGCTGACCGGCGTGGTGCTGACCAAGGCCGACGGCGACGCCCGCGGCGGTGCCGCGCTGAGCGTGCGCCACATCACCGGCAAGCCGATCAAGTTCATCGGCCTGGGCGAGAAGACCGAGGCCCTGGAGCCGTTTCATCCCGATCGCATTGCCGGCCGCATCCTGGGCATGGGCGATGTCCTCAGCCTGGTCGAGGAGGTCGAACGCAAGGTCGACAAGGACAAGGCGCAGAAGCTGGCCGAGAAGATGGCCGGCGGCAAACGCTTCACCCTGCGCGATTTCCGCGACCAGCTTGAGCAGATGAACAGCATGGGCGGCCTGGGCGGCCTGATGGACAAGCTGCCGGGCATGGCCAAGCTCAGCCCGCAGATGAAGGCCCAGGTCGACGATCACCAGATCCGGCGGATGATCGCGATCATCAACTCGATGACCCCGGGAGAGCGGCGCTTCCCCAAGCTGCTCAACGGCTCGCGCCGGGCCCGCGTCGCACGCGGCTCGGGCACCAAGCCGGCCGACGTCAACCGCCTGCTCAAGCAGTTCCAGCAGATGGAAAAGATGATGGGCAAGCTCAAGGGTGGCGGCATGAAGGGCATGCTGCGCGGTCTGGGCGGCGCCCTGGGCGGGGGCGGTTTCCCGGGCGGCTTTCCGCCGCGCTGAGCCGCTCCGCCATCCCAGGCTTCCGC
>CAZUZT010000061.1:0-11885 GCA_964624575.1 uncultured Rhodanobacteraceae bacterium
GCCTCGCCATTGATGCCCACGACACGGCCAGGCTGGCCCCGGCCGTTGTGCTGGCTGTATTTGATGGCGTGGTTGAGGCTGTTGCGAACCTGGGTGAGGTCGCCTTGTGCATTGAAGGTGTGAACGATGGCGTCGCCCGGGCCGGGCAGCGGGCCATCCTCGGTCAGGGTGGCGACCAGCCCGTTGCCATGGAAGGTGTAGGCGTAACTGGTGCTGCGGTCCTGGTTGGCGACACCATGGGCACTCAGGTTGCGGGTGGTGACCGCACCCAGTCGGTGGTCGGGGCGCCAGGTGAAGGTCTGGCGATGGTCGCCGGCCACGGTGATCGTTTCGGCGCGGTTGTTGGCGATATCCCAGGTGTAGCTGGTGGTGCCGGCCACAGTGCTGCCTTGGGCCTGGATGCGGGTTTGCAGCTGTCCCTGATCGTTGTAGGTATAGGCGACGCGGTTGCCATTGAAATCATCAAGCGTGCTGCGATAGCCACGCGCATCGTAGCTGCGTTGGGCAGAACTGGCGGGACAATGCGGCGAAGCATGGCCGTCAACCTGGGTAATCCGGCCGTTGGTGAGCGTGTGCTGGGTGGTTTTGCCCAGCGGATTGGTCACGGTGACCTGATGCATCTGGATCGGCTGGCCGAGCAGGGCCTGGGCGGCCTCGGCCATGGCGGCGCGGCGGGCTAGCTCATCGGCATCCAGGCCGGGATCGGGCGTGCCCAGTGGCGGCAGGCACAGACCGGTGTCCGGATCACAACTGCCGCCCGGCGGGGGTGGCGGCGGCGGTGGCGGGTTCGGCGGCGGCTGGCTGGTGCCGACATAGCTGTAGCCGTAGACATGGACATTGCCGGCCGAACCATGGTGCCGGGTCTGGCTGACCCGGCCCTGGGCATCGTAGCTGTAGGTGGCATGGCGCGCGCTGCCGTAGGAGACACCGGTCAGGGCACCGGAAAAAGTCGGGTGCTCGTAGTGGTAGGTGATGACCGTGGTTGGCGAACCGGGCAGCGTGACGCGCTGGAGCCGGTGCTGGTTGTAGCCGAACATGTGGTCTTCGTATTCAAAGTCCACCTGCGCGCCGTCGGGGTCGGTGACCCGGGTAAGGCGGTTACCGGCCCAGGTGAACTGGACGCTGCGGCCGGATGTGTGCGTGATGCTTTGCAGCAAGGTGCCCGAATAGGCATAGGTCCAGCCGATGGACTGCCGGTTGCGTATCGACAGCGCGTAGCCGAACCCGTTGTAGGTCTCGACCGTATGCGCCTCGGTGTGGTGGGTGTAGATCAGGGTGGCGGCGTTGTAGGTGATGTAGGCCACCGGCTGGGCCTTGTCCTCTTCAAAGCGCGAGTTGGCGGCATTCCAAAGGAACTTGATGCGCCGCCCGTCGGGCCGTTGCGCCCAAAGGATGTCAGCTCCCTGCCGCACCAGTGAATAGTCAAAGCTGGAGATCCAGTACCGGCCGAACAGGCCCGGATGGATCCAGTAGTGGTTGTAGGTGCGACTGAGCGTGAGGGCCATCTCGCCTTCGGAGGCAAAATCGAGCGTTGTTTGCACCTTGTTACCCGTGGTCAGCACCACCGGATTGCCGCTGACCTCACAGTCGTCATCGCTGGCGTCGCGGACATCCTGGGTTTCGCCGGGATTGGCTTCAAAGGCACCGCCGCCGCGATCCATGTTGTGCATGGCCAAGGGATTCCACAGACCGCCACCGGCCGGGCCACCCCCTTCCAGAAGCCGACCTCTGACCTCAATCGTGCGCAGTATGGGATCGCTCGCAGAGGTGTCGGTAGAGCACAACCCGGCCAGCAATGCCAGAAGCACGGCAACGAAAATCAGAAAGGGTGATCGCCGGCGCATTGGAGGGCTCCTTGAACCTGTTCAGCCTGGAAATCATGGTTGCATTGGTTAGGGGATTGCACGGCATATGTGCAGTTTATGCCACAAATAGGGCTGCATATAACCCATATGGGATAAACTTCAAACGGGTTCGACCATGTGCGTCCTCTCCACTTCCGATGCGCTGGCCCGTGCGCTCTCTCCACACTCAGGACTACCGCCGGTTTGCCGCCTTCCTGGCGCAGGTGCGTCAGGCGACAGGGGTGACGCAGCAGGCGCTGGCCACACACATGGGTAAGCCGCAATCGTTCATCTCCAAAGTGGAGCGGTGCGAACGGCGGTTGGATGTCCCCGAGTTCATTGCCCTGGCCCGGGCGATGGGCCACGATCCGGCCGAACTGTTGACCCGGATCGAGCAGGCCATCCAGGAGCCGTAGCCGCTGGAACGGCGCTGCCCTGGCGGCAGCGGCGGTAGATCATATGATTTCAGCAGGCCGTTGCCGACCGGGCCTGCAGGACAACGGCAAAGCCGCGATCCGGTGCCGGGCGGCTATTCCACGGTGACCGATTTGGCCAGGTTGCGCGGCTGGTCGACGTCGGTGCCGCGCAGTACGGCGACGTGGTAGGCGAGCAGCTGCAGGGGAACGGTGAACACGATCGGGGCGATGAAATCGCTGCCGGCGCTGATGTGCAGCACCTGGCCGCGGGTGCCGTTGAGGCTGACCGGGGCGTCGCGGTCGGCGAAGACGAACAGCTCGCCGCCGCGCGCGCGCACTTCCTCCAGGTTGCTCTTGAGCTTTTCCAGCAACTGGTTGTTGGGCGCCACGGCGATCACCGGCATGGCCTCGTCGACCAGGGCCAGCGGGCCGTGCTTGAGCTCGCCGGCGGGATAGCCTTCGGCGTGGATGTAGGAGATTTCCTTGAGCTTGAGCGCACCTTCCAGGGCGATCGGGTAGTGGCTGCCGCGGCCCAGGAACAGGGCGTGATCCTTGCCGACGAAGTGCTCGGCCAGGGCGGCGATGTCGTCTTCCAGCGCCAGTACGTCGGCGACGATGCGCGGCAGGCTGGCCAGATCGTTGACCAGGTCGGCGTAGCGCTGCGGGTCCAGGCCGTTGACCCGGGCCAGCTCCAGCACCAGCAGGGCCAGGGCGGTGAGCTGGGTGGTGAAGGCCTTGGTTGAGGCGACGCCGATTTCGGGGCCGGCGCGGGTCATCAGCACCAGGTCGCATTCGCGCACCAGGCTGGATTCGGGCACGTTGCAGACGGCGAAGGCGGCGAGCTGGCCGCGGTCGCGGCTCTGGCGCAGGGCGGCCAGGGTGTCGGCGGTTTCGCCCGATTGCGAGATGGCCACGAACAGGGTGCCCGGCGGCATCACCGTGTCGCGGTAGCGGTATTCGCTGGCAACCTCGACCGCGCAGGGGATGCCGGCCAGCGCTTCCAGCCAGTAACGGGCCACCAGGCCGGCGTGGTAGCTGGTGCCGCAGGCGACGATCTGCACGAATTTGACCTGGCTGAGCAGGCGCTGGGTATCGGTGCCGAAGATGTTGGGCAGGATGCGGTCGGCAACCAGGCGCGACTCCAGGGTTTCGGCGATGGCGCGCGGCTGCTCGTGGATTTCCTTGAGCATGTAGTGGCGGTAGTCGCCGCGCTCGACGGCATCGGCGGTGAGTTCGCTGAGCTTGGCCGGGCGTTCGACCGGCTCGCCATCGGTGCCGAACACCTGCACGCGGTCATGGCCGATGTCGGCGACATCGCCCTCTTCCAGGAACAGGAAGCGGCGCGTGCTGCGGATCAATGCCTGGACATCGGAGGCCAGGAAGTTCTCGCCCTCACCCAGGCCGACCACCAGCGGGCTGCCCTGCCGGGCGCCGACGACGCGGCCGGGATCACGGCTGCTGACCACGGCGATGGCATAGGCGCCGCGCAGCCGCTCCAAGGCGGCGAGCACGGCGGCGCGCAGGTCCAGGTTGCGGCGCAGGCCGGCGTGGACCAGGTGCGCGATGACCTCCGAATCGGTCTCCGAATCGAACTGGAAACCTTCGGCGCGCAACTCCTCGCGCAGTTCGTCGTGGTTTTCGATGATGCCGTTGTGGACCACGGCGACGACATCGCCGGAGGTGTGCGGATGGGCGTTGGTGGTGTTGGGCACGCCATGCGTGGCCCAGCGGGTGTGGGCGATGCCGGTGTGGCCGCTCAGCGGCTCGCGCGCGAGCAGCGCTTCCAGCTCGCGCACCTTGCCGGCGGTGCGGGCGCGGCGCAGGCTGGCGCCGTCCTCGATCAGCACGCCGGCCGAATCGTAACCCCGGTATTCCAGCGCCCGCAGGCCCTCGACCAGCAGGGGGACGACATCGCGCTGGGCGCAGGCGGCAACGATTCCACACATGGTCGAAAGCTCCGGTCGGTCGAGGCGAATGGGCGGTGGCGGGGATTATTGCCGATGTTTTCCGGCGCGCGGCGTGCCGGCGACGGCAGCGGCAAGGGCGCCATGACGGGCACGGCCACGGGCGCCGATAGCCGCTGCGACACCCTGGGTGAAACCTCCCCGCCGGGGATTATAGGCGCAGCGCCGGCCGCTCTCCCACGAGCAGCGCGGCCTGGCTGGCGCCGGCACTGGCGCCGGCATCGGTGCCGACCGTGCAGGCCTGGTCGAGCCAGGGGCCGGCGGTGGCCAGGAACCAGAGCACGCTGGCGAGGATGGCGCCAAATGCCAGGCGCCAGCGCGGCCAGCCGGCGATGATCCCTGCGCCATCAGGACGGCCGGCAACCGCGCGCCGGCCTAGTTGCTGCCACTGGGCCAGGGCATGGCCGGCGAACAGGCACAGCACCGGCAGCATCGGCAACAGGAAGCGGGTTTTGACGTGCAGGCCGGCAAACAGCGCGAACTGGTAACCAACGAAGGCGGCCAGCAGCCACAACCAGGGCGCGCGCCACGGTCGCCACAGGGCCAGGCCGAATGCGGCCAGGCCGAGCACGGCCAGGTGCCAGGCGCGTGCAATCAGGTCGACGGCTTTGACCAGCTGGGGTGAGTCCAAGCGATAGGCCGAAAGGTAGCCGCGGCAAGGCTCGCCGGGTAGCTGCGCGACCAGGCTGTTTCGGGCATCGAACAGGCGGAAGTATTGCTTGCCCAGTTGCTCGGCAACGGTGGCGGCCAGCCCCTGGCGTTCCACCAGTTGCCATGCCTGGTCGCGCGCGAAGGTGACCCGCTGGTCGTGCCGGTCGCCGCTGGCCAGGTAGGCGGCGAAGCGGTGGCCGGTTTCATCGAACACAAAATCGCCACGCCAGCGGTCGGCCAGGCCGGTCCACAGGTTGAACCAGGACGAATCGGCGATCATCGGCCGGCCGGTTTCCTGCCAGCCGCGCACCAGCGCCGGCGCACACACCAGCACCGCGGCCAGACCGAACACGGCCACGCGCAGCAGGCTGGCCGGCCACTGCGGGCGCCAAGCGGACAGCTCCGTGAGCCAGGCGCGCAAGGACGGGTGTCGAGCGGGCGCGGTGGTCGCCAACCGCGCGGCGGCGTCATTGACATCATCGGCAACATCCAGACCAGCGGCGGTGCGAGCAGCGACGACACCATCGCGCCGGCACCAGGAAACCAGCGCCAGCAGCAACAGCGGCCAGAAGGCGGTGAGCAGGCTTTTGGCCAGCAGGCACAGGCCCAGGGCCAGGCCGGCACCGGCGACCCAGGCCAGGCTGTCCCGGCCCGGTTGCCGGCGCCGACCATCGCCATGGCGCCAGAGCCGGACCAGGCACAGGGCCAGCAGCAGGCTAGCGGCCAGGTGGATGATTTCGGGCCACAACCAGGTGGCGAAGGCGATGTTGAGCGGATTGACCGCAAGCACGATGCCGGCCCAGGTCGCGGCCCGTCGGTCGCCGGTCAGCAGCAGGGTGATCCGCGCCAGCAGCCAGCCGCTGGCCGCCAGCAGGCCCAGTTGCGCCAGTTGCACGGCCAGCAGGTGCGGACCGGTGACCTTGTAGATGGCGGCCATGAACAGGCTTTGCAGCGGCGGCCAGACCAGGTTGGCATCGAACCAGTCACCACCGGCCAGGATCGCCAGCGCGGTTTGCTGGTAATTCTGTTCGTCGCCGGCCAGGCGCTTGGCTTCCGGCCACCAGTACAACGCCAGCAGGGCCATGCACAGCAGCAGCCAGGTCAACGCGGCCGCGGCCAGCAAGCGGCGATGCGATGGATCCGGTGCCGCCTGCCGGCCTGGCCCTGCTGCCTGTGCTGTCACCATCGGCGGGATCCTGACAAATCCGGTGCAAACCGGTAGCAACCGGGCGCGCCAGCATGCCATGGATGCGAGAATCAGCGCCCTTCGATTTGCCGCACCCTGCCCGCTCCATGTCCAGACGCCACCGCATCCGCCACGAATTGCGCGACACCCTGAGCCTGGCCTTGCCGCTGATTGCCGGCCAGTTGTGCGCGATCGGGCTCAACGTGGTGGAAATCCTGCTGGCCGGGGCCAATGGTGGCCAGACCTTGGCGGCGGTCGGCCTGGGTGCGGCGATCTGGTCGGTGGTGATCCTGGGTGCGCTCGGGTTGATGCTGGCGGTGCCGCCGTCGGTGGCACAACTGGTCGGCGCTGGTCGCCAGCATGAGATCGCGCCGCTGTTCCGGCAGGCATTGTGGCTGGCGCTGTTTGCCGGCGTGCTGATGGCGGGGCTGGTGCAGGCCACGCCATGGCTGCTGAGGCAGGCCGGCAGCGACCCGGCGATCATTCCCGAAACCGTGTCCTTCCTGGCGCCGCTGGCCTTCGGTGCGCCGGCGCAGTTCCTGTTCTTTTTTGCCCGCGGTCTGAGCGATGGCCTGGGCCTGACCCGGCCGACGATGTGGTTCAGCGCCCTGGGCGTGCTGGTGCTGGCGCCGCTGGGCCATGTCTTGATGACCGGCGCCTTCGGCCTGCCGGCGATGGGCGCGTTCGGCCTGGGCCTGGCCTATGCGATCACCTTGTGGCTGCAGGCCGGGGCGCTGCTGCTGTATCTGGCCCGGCATCGCAACTACCGCCACCTGGGCCTGTTCGAGCGCTTTGATCCGCCGCGCTGGCGGCCGATCGCCAGCCTGCTGGCCATTGCCCTGCCGATGGGTTTTGCCATCTGGATGGAGGGCGGCCTGTTCGTCGCCACGGCGGTGCTGATGAGCCAGCTTGGGCCGGTGGCGATGGCGGCGCACCCGATCGCCCTGAACGTGGCCTCGGTGGCGTTCATGATCCCGATGGGCATTGCCTTGGCGATCACCGTGCGGGTTGGCCATGCCGTCGGCCGCGACGATGTTTCCGGTGTGCGCCACGCCGGCTTCGTCGGCATCGGCCTGGTGCTGGTCACCCAGTGCATTTCGGCCACGGTGCTGGCGCTGGCTTCCCATCCGCTGGCCTCGATCTATACCGACAACGACCTGGTGCTGGCGACGGCGGTGAACCTGCTGGTGTTCGCCGCCATCTTCCAGCTTTCCGACGGTATCCAGGTGGCCAGCAATGCCGCCCTGCGCGGTCTGAAGGACACCCGCATTCCGGCGCTGATGGCGGCGTTCTCGTACTGGGGCGTGGGCATGACCACCGGCTGGTGGCTGACCTTCCGCGCCGGCATGGGCCCGGCCGGGCTGTGGTTGGGCCTGATCGCCGGGCTGTCGGTGGCCTCGGTGCTGCTGTTCGGCCGCTTTGCCGTGCTGGCGCGCAATGCCAGCTGGAAACGGCTGGATCGCCGCGACAGCGTCTGAAGCCCGGCCGGCCACCATGACTTCCTGCGCTTGGCAGGCCGGAACCGGCCAGCCTATGCTGCGCGCTGGTTCTCCCTTTTATTCAAGGTCTGTCTGCGCTCATGTCGAACGATAAGCGTCCCGGCCCGGTCCGCCGCACCCTGGTGGCGTCCTGGCGCGTGCTGGATTTCAGCCGCCGTTTCATCCTTACCGTGCTGTTCCTGCTGGTGGTCGGCATGTTGCTGGCGGCGATGCTGAAGGCCGGGCCGCAGATCGGCTCGCGCACCGCGCTGGTGATCGAGCCGGTCGGCGTGATCGTGGAGGCCTACACGATGTCGCCGCTGGACCGCTCGTTTGCCCAGTTGACCGGCAGCGATGTGCCCGAGGTGCAGTTGCGCGATCTGCTGCGCGCCCTGGATGCCGCCGCGACCGACGAGCGCATCGAGCGCGTGGTGTTGCGCCTGCACCGGCTGATCGGTGGCGGCGTGGCCAGCATGCGCGAGGTCGGCGCCGCCATTGACCGGGTCCGGGCCGCCGGCAAGGAAGTCATCGCCTACGGGGACGCCTTCACCCAGGACGCCTATTACCTGGCCGCGCGCGCCAACCAGGTGACCCTGGATCCGATGGGCATGGTGATGCTGGAAGGCTTTGGCCGCTACCGGCTGTATTACGCCGAGGCGCTGGAAAAGCTGGGTATCCAGGCGCACCTGTTCCGGGTCGGGGAATTCAAATCCGCCGGTGAGCCATACATCCGCAATGACGCCTCGCCTGAGGCGCGCGCGGCCGATCTGTACTGGGTCGGCGACCTGTGGCGGCAGTATCTGGCCGACATCGGCGCCGCCCGCCAGGTGTCGCCGCAATCGCTGCAGGTGATGATCCAGCAGATGCCCGAGCGCCTGCAGGCTGCCGGCGGCGACCTGCCGGCGCTGGCGCAGGAAGCCGGCCTGGTCGACCGCCTGGCCAGCTGGCAAGAAGTGGAGCAGGAACTGATCGACAAGGGCGTCGCCGACGAGGACGGACATTCCTTCCGCCAGGTCGACATGGGCACCTGGCTGACGGTGCTGGATCGCGAACACACGCCGGCGCCGGCGCCGGTGGCGGTGGTTGTTGCCCAGGGCGCCATCGTGCCCGGCGACCCGGGCCTGGGCATGATCGGTGGTGATGCCGTTTCCGGCCTGCTGCGCCAGGCGCGCGAGGATGACGAGATCAAGGCGGTGGTGCTGCGCATCGATTCGCCCGGCGGCCAGGCGTTCCCGTCCGAACAGATCCGGCGTGAAATCAGCCTGCTGCGCCAGGCCGGCAAGCCGGTGGTGGCCTCGATGGGCAATGTTGCCGCCTCGGGCGGCTACTGGATCGCCATGGAAGCCGACCAGATCATCGCCGACCCGGCCACGATCACCGGCTCGATCGGCGTTTTCGGCCTGTGGCTGACCGCCAACGAAGGCCTGGCCAAGCTGGGCCTGAGCAGCGACGGCGTCGGCACGACCTGGGTGCCGGCGGCGTTTGATCCAACCCAGGAATACGACCCGCGCCTGGGCCAGGTGATCCAGGGCTTCGTCGACGACGCCTACCGGCGCTTCATCGACCTGGTCGCCAGTGCCCGCGGCGTCAGTGCGCAGGCGATCGACGAAGTCGCCCGCGGCCGGGTCTGGAGTGGCAGCCAGGCAATGGACCGGCAACTGGTCGACGAGATGGGCGGCCTGGTCGAGGCCATCGACAAGGCGCGCAGCCTGGCCGGACTGGATGCCGATGCCGGCGTCACCTGGCTGGAGCGCGAGCTGTCGTCGATGGAGCGGTTCCTGGCCGGCATGGATGACTCGGTGTTGGCGCATGGTCTGCGCAGCCGCGGCCTGTTCCTGCCGACGTCATGGCTGCCGACCCAGGTCCGTGACGACATGCAGCAGATGCGCGAGCTGTTGCGCCAGCGCGATGCCCGCGCCTGGGGCGTCTATGCCCATTGCCAATGCGGCGTGTACTGAGCCGATGATCCCGGGCGCTGTCGCCATCGCCAGGCTCACCAGCGTCGACGCCGGCACCGGCTTCAGCGCCGATAACGGCCGGCGGCAGCCGTGAGTGCCGGCGGCCGCTGGCGACTGGACGGGCGGCTGGCCCTGGTCACCGGCGCCAGCCGCGGCATCGGCCTGGCCTGCGCGCGCGAGCTGGCCGGACTGGGCGCACAGCTGCTGCTGGTCGCCCGCGATGGCGACCGCCTGGAGGCCACCGCCAGCGAGCTGGCCGAGGAATTTCCCGACAGCCGGCCGCGGGTGTTCGCGGCCGACCTGGCCGATGCCGAACAGCGCCTGGACGTGATCGACTGGCTGCGTGACCAAGCCGCATTGCCGCACATGCTGGTCAACAACGTCGGCGACAACATCAGCCGGCCGGCGCTGGATTACGACGCCGGCCAGCTGGACTGGCTGATCCGCACCAATGTCCTGTCGGCCTGGGAGTTGAGCCGGCTGTGCCAGCCGCTGCTGCGCGAACACGGCACGGCCAGCATCGTCAATATCGCTTCGGTCTCGGGCCTGGTACATGTGCGCACCGGCGCGCCCTATGGCCTGACCAAGGCGGCGCTGATCCAGATGACCCGCAACCTGGCCTGCGAATGGGCCGGCGACGGCATTCGCGTCAACGCCGTGGCGCCCTGGTACATCCGCACCGCCCGGACCAGCGGGCCGCTGTCGGACCCGGCCTATTACGACGAGGTGATCGAGCACACGCCGCTGCGCCGCATTGGTGAAGCCGAGGAGGTGGCCGCGGCGGTCGCCTTCCTGTGCCTGCCGGCGGCCAGCTACATCACCGGCCAGTGCCTGGCGGTTGATGGCGGCTTCACCAGCCATGGCTTCTGAGCGGAGCAGCCACTGACATGCGGACCAAAACCGACATCGTCCGCGACTGGCTGCCGCGCTACACCGGCACCGACCTGGATGGCTTCGGCCGGTATGTGCTGCTGACCAATTTCAGCAACTACGTGGAGTGGTTCGCGGCCAGCCACCAGGTGGAGGTTTTCGGCCGCGACAAGGCGATGCCCAATGCTCACGCCGACGGCCTGTCGATCATCAACTTCGGTATGGGCAGCGCCAACGCGGCCACGGTCATGGACCTGCTGTCGGCAGTCGCGCCCAAGGCGGTTTTGTTCCTGGGCAAGTGCGGCGGCCTGCAGCGCAAGAACCGCCTGGGCGACCTGATCCTGCCGATTGCCGCGATTCGCGGTGATGGCACCAGCAACGACTATTTTCCGCCGGAAGTGCCGGCGCTGCCGGCCTTCACCCTGCAGCGGGCGGTGTCCTCGACGATCCGCGATGCCGGCCAGGATTACTGGACCGGCACCGTCTACACCACCAACCGGCGCGTGTGGGAGCACGACGACGCGTTCAAGGCCTACCTGCGCAAGATCCGCTGCATGGCCATCGACATGGAAACGGCGACGCTGTTCACTACCGGCTTTGCCAACAAGATCCCGACCGGCGCGCTGCTGCTGGTCTCCGACCAGCCGATGGAGCCGGAAGGGGTGAAGACGCGGGCCAGTGACCAGCAGGTGACCAGCCGCTTCGTTGGCAGCCATATCGAAATCGGCTGCGCGGCGCTGAAGGAGATCCGCGACGAGGGCCAGTCGGTACGCCACTTGCGTTTCTGAGCCGGCGCCGCCCCCGGCCGCAAGCAGGCCAGCACCCCGGCGCCGGGCAACTTCCCGGGATGGAACGTGCAATGGCGGTATCATTTCCGGTCGGCCCGGGCCTGTCACCGGGTGGCACCGGCCCTGCGGCCGCATCTTTTGGAGGAGACCCGATGAAGCCCGTCTACACCCTGCTGCTGGCCCTGTTGTTGGCCGCGATGGTCGCCGCCTGCGGCCGCGGCCCGTCCGGCGCGCCGGCACCGCTGGCTTATGCGCCCGCCGATACCGCCTATGTCTTCGGCAACCTGGAACCCACGCCCGATGCGGTGGTGGACCTGTGGCGCGAACTGCTGGCGCCGCTGGACAGCGCCTTCCGCCAGACCCTGGCCGAACTGCGCCAGGCGCGCGGCTCCGCCGCAGCCGACGGCGACGAGGACCAGGCGCGCTTGTGGGCGATCCTGGAGCTGTTCGAGGACAAGCTCAGCATTGACGGCTGGGAGAACATCGGTATCCATCCCGATGCCCTGTGGGCGATGTACGGCATCGAGCTGATGCCGGTGTTGCGCCTGGAAGTGGCCCAGCCCGACCGCCTGCGCGCCTTCATTGCCGAACTGGAGCAGCGCTATGGCCAGCCGTTCCCGGTGGCCAGCCTGCGTGACCAGGATTACTGGCGCTTCACCCTGCCGGGCAAGGATCCGGCCGGCGCCATCGTGATGGCGATCATTGACCGGCATCTGGTGCTGACCGCCGA
>CAZUZT010000062.1:0-3726 GCA_964624575.1 uncultured Rhodanobacteraceae bacterium
CTCGTCAAGACACCGCGGCGCTGAAGCGGGTGAACACATCGCCAGGCAATTCATGGGCAAGCCGCCAGGTGATGGCCATCGGCTGTTCGCCTTCGTGGCTCACATAGTGCGCCGGACCCAGCAGCCAGAAGGCGCGGTCTTCGGTGGTCAGCCGCGCCATGGGCAACACGGTGCTGCCGCGAGCGGCGTGATTTTGATAGCGCTGGCCGGTCTCGCTGCTTTCACGGGTTCCGGATTGGCTTTCCCAGTGCAACAGCCGGCGGCTGATGGCGTAGTCGCGGTAGCGGGTGGTGGGTGAGAAGTGGCCACTGGTCTTGTCGAAGGTGATCGCGAACAGATCGGTCTTCGCGTCGGGCAGCCAGCGCACGCCTTCGCGCCATTCGGGCACCTGCAATGCGTCGCTGTCTGCGAAGGCCGCCAGAATCTCCCGCCGCGTGTAGCGTGCGTGCACGAAAAGCGGCACATCGGGATGCGTTGAAAGCGGCTGATGAACGTGGTCGACGCGGTCGGCCAGCACAGCCATCAATTGCGTCAGTTCAGCCAGGACTTGCGGGTGCTGCCAGAGCAGTTCCATGGCCTCGGCGAGGGTGGCTTGACGGTCCAGGGGCACTACTTCCATCAGGCTCGCGGCAAGCATGTGCAGCAGGCGCCGCTGCCGAAGATCAAGGTTGGCCATCGACGGCGGCACATCGGTGGCGGCCAGGGTGAGATACGCCTGGATGCGCGCGTTGTCGTCGATATGCAGCAGGCGGCCCAGGGCGCGGCGTAGCGGAATTTCATGGGGCCCGGCCGGATGGGTGGCCAGGCCGCCGGCTTCCAGCAGGTCCGACCAGCCGCGATTGTTGGCATAAATATCTTCCGGCTCCAGGCCGGACTGCTCCAGGAAATTTTTGAGCGTGACCCGCGGATCGGCTTCGGCAACCCGTCGCAGTTCGTTGGCTTTGGCGGGCCAGGTGCTGGGCAGGCTTTGCCGGATGTTGTCGATCACCAGCTGGGTGGCGACGGCATCCAGTTCCATGTGGCAGCCGCTGGGCAGGTAGGGGAAGCCGGCGGCGACCTGTTTTTCCACCTGTTTCCTGCCGCCGCCAAGGAGTGCGGCGAAGCGCCGATACAGTTTGAACTCCGTGTGATGCTGGCCGACAAAGTCGAGCACGGTGCAAACTGATTTGCCTTCTTCCTTGCGCAGGCCGCGGCCCAGTTGTTGCAGGAACACGGTCGGGCTGTCGGTTGGCCGCAGCAGCAGCACCGTGTCCACCGACGGGATGTCCACGCCTTCGTTGAACAGGTCCACGGAGAACAACACGCGCAGGCGGCCGTGGCGAAGATCATCCAGCGCTTGTCGGCGCTCTTGCCTGGGCGTGTTGGCGGTGACGGCTTTGGCCGGCAGTCCGGCGTCATTGAATTGATCGGCCATGAAGGTCGCATGCGCCATCGATACGCAAAATCCCAGCGCGCGCATGTTGTCAGGATCGGCAACGACCCGCGTCACGTTCTCGATGATCCGTCGGGCCAGCACGTGATCGCCGGTGACCAGGTTGCTCAGCTCCTGCGGGTCGTAACCACGACCGCGGCGCCAGGTGACTTGGCGGTAGTCGGTGCCATCGTGAATGCCGTGATAAGCAAACGGCACAAGGCGATGCTGATCGATGGCATCCCACAGCCGCAATTCAGCGGCAATGCGGCCGTCGAACCACTGCAGGATCGGTTCGCCATCGGCGCGTTCGGGCGTGGCGGTCAGGCCAAGGAGCTGTGTCGGCAGCAGATGTTCCAGAAGCTGGCGGTAGGTGCGCGCCGCGGCATGATGGAATTCGTCGATGATCACCACATCGAAATGATCGGGCGGCAGATTCTCCAGTGACGCGTGGCTCAGGCTTTGGATCGAGGCGAAGACGTGCTCGTAGTCGCTGGGCCGGTGGCCGCCGACCCACAATTCGCCGAATGCGGCATCGCGCAGCGCGTGGCGAAAGGTGGCCAGGCTCTGCTCCAGGATTTCCTGCCGATGGGCGACAAACAGCAGTCGTGCACGTGGCAAGCGCCCGCGCAGGCGCTGGTAGTCCAGTGCCGCCATCACGGTTTTGCCGGTGCCGGTGGCGGATACCAACAGGTTGCGGTGGTGGCCACGCAGGCGCGACAGCTCGATCAGCTCAAGCAGCCGGGCCTGGAACGGTTCGGGCTTGATCTCGACCGGGCTGAGATACACGCGCGGCCCGCCGTCACGCGTGCGGGTGAGTTCGCGGAATTCGTCGGCATCGAACGGACGGAAATCTTCGCTTTGCCAGTAGCTTTCAAAGACCGCCTCGAACTTTTCGATGACATCCGGATTCCGGGCGCCGGAAATGCGCACGTTCCATTCCAGGCCTGTGACTTGCGCCGAATGGGTCAAGTTGGAGGAGCCGATGTAAGCGGTGGAAAAGCCGGTGCGGCGGTGGAATTGCCAGGCTTTGGCATGCAGGCGCGTTGTCGAAGTGTCATAGGACACGCGAACCTCGGCACCGATCTCCTGCAGTGCTTGCAGGGCGGCCAGCTCCGTGGACTGGGTATAGGTAGTCGTCAGCAGGCGTAGCTGGTTACCGTGCTCGACATGCTGGCGCAGTAGCTTGAGCATCGGCCGGATGCCGGTTTGCCGGACAAAGGCCATCAACACGTCGATGCGGTCGGCCGAGGCGATTTCCGAGTTGATCTGGAAGCCGATCCGCGGCTCGCCGGGCGCGTTGGTCAGCAACGTGGTGTCCAGCAAGGGCGTTGCCGGCAAGGGCATTTCCTTGACGCTGCCATCGATCTGCAGCGTGGCGATGGCATGGAGCACGTCGGCCGCTGGCGACGGCATATCGCCGGCATCGACCGCCTTGCCGGCATGTGCGAGCAATTGCGTGATTTCGCGCGCCAACTGCACGCCAACCTGGCGCCGCTGGCGGCTGTCCAGGGCGCTCACGGCACGGCGTACAAGTCCCGACAAGTGCAGGGCAATCCGGTCCGGTGCTTCCTCCGGATGCAGGGCATGCCGCGTTGGCCGCCGGGCCGGGTCCAGCGTCTCCAGGGCCTGTTCCAGGCTTTCGGTGATCAGCTTTTCGTAAAGACCGCGCGGAAGTTCGGGCATGGAAGTCCTGTACTGGCAAGGTGCAGCGACACGATGCATCCCCCTTGTCGCATGCGCTGAGATAGCTCCAGCTTACCGTTTTTCCCGCTCAGGCCAGGTCGCCTTGGAGCATGCCGTGAGCGGCACGCTGGCGCGTCGGCAAGAAGCAACGCCGAGCACAAACCGGCCGACGCAGCCTGGCGCCGGCACTAACCCCGCCGTGCCAGCCAGCCATCGAGCTGGTTGGCAAACGCCTGCCGGTCGCGGGCGCTGAAGGCGCTGGGGCCGCCGGTCTGGACGCCGGCGCCGCGCAGTTCTTCCATGAAGTTGCGTACCGACAGGCGCTGGGCGATGTTGTCGGCGGTGAAGCGTTCGCCGCGCGGGTTCACGGCTTCGGCATTGTTCGCCAGCACGCGGGCGGCCAGCGGGATGTCCTGGGTGACGACGAGATCGCCGGGGCCGGCGCGTTCGGCGATGGCGTCATCGGCTGCATCGAAGCCGCCTTGCACCTGCAGTGCGCGGATGTAGCGCGAGCCGGGTGTGTGCAGCCACTGGTTGGCGATCAGCGTTACGGGCACGCGGGCGCGCTCGGCGGCACGGAACAGGATGTCCTTGATCGGGCCGGGGCAGGCGTCGGCATCCACCCAGAT
>CAZUZT010000062.1:3826-5916 GCA_964624575.1 uncultured Rhodanobacteraceae bacterium
GCCAGCGCTATCCTGCGGCATTCCATTGCGCGGATGGGACGCCATGGCGAAGGCAAGCTCGGGGCCGGGCCGTTGGTTCGGTGTGTGGGTGGCGGCCGGCCTGGCCGGGATGCTGGCGGGCGTGGTCTCGGGGCAGGATTACGATTTCAGTTGCCGGGCCTGTGATGCCAGGGCGGCGGACGTGGCGCGTTGCGAGGCGATCGATCCGGAGGAGTCGGTAACCGGGCTGCTGTTCAATCCGCCTGGGAGGAAGACCAAGTTCGTACGCTCATCGTGTCTACAGCGGCTGGCGGTGCGTTACCGGGATGCGTCGTTGTGCGCGCAGGTGCGGGAGCGCACGTCGGTGTTCTTTGATGGCTCGGCCATTTCCCGGGCGGCCTGCCAGGCGCGGGTGGCGGAGGCGGCGCGCACGGACGCGCCGGTGCTGATCCAGGACATCCACCGGCTTGCCGAAGTCGCCTTCTTCGGCAATGGCAACGGCCGTGACATGGATATCCATATCGGCTTTTCCGGCGCGTACGCGCACCGCTACGCGCTGACGGTGGCGATGCTGGATGAGGCGGGCACCGGCAGCCGCATCCTGGACAGCCGCGAGCGCCACATTGGCGCGCATACGTCGACG
Organism: uncultured Rhodanobacteraceae bacterium; assembly: GCA_964624575.1. GTDB lineage: Bacteria > Pseudomonadota > Gammaproteobacteria > Xanthomonadales > UBA2363 > Pseudofulvimonas. Next base: position 4,449 of record CAZUZT010000062.1, read on the forward strand.
CTGCGCCTGTTGATCCGCGCTGAACAGATGGCCGAGGCGGCCCGGGCGCTGGCGGTGACGCCGCCGTACCGGTTCCGCATCACCCTGGCGCTGGTGGAGCCGGCGTGGCGGGAGGTGGCGCAGTTCGCCGCCCTGGGCCGCGATGAACGCCAGAGCGTGGTCGAGCGCCGTGTTGATCCAGGCACGCTGCCGCGCGATCCGGCCGATTTTCCTGACTGATCGGCGCTGCTGGTGCCGGCCGGGCCGTGCCGTTGGGGCGGCGCGGCAGGGTGTGTTGCGGTACCCCTCCGGCCGCTGGCCTTCCGGCGGGCCGGGCCAGCGCCTATATTGGGCGCCCCCTTGAAGTTGTCGGAACCGTGCATGCCCAAGCCACCACAGAACCCTTACGACCTGAGCAGCCTGGATCTGGACGACATCCTGGGCACGATCAATGAGGAGGTACGCGAGCGCTTTGGCCAGGGCGAGGTGGCCGACCATATCCCCGACCTGGCCGATGTCGGCAAGGACCGTTTCGGCATGGCGGTGGCGTTGCTGGATGGCCAGGTGCACGAGGTGGGCGACTCCCGCGAGCGCTTCTCGATCCAGAGCATGTCCAAGGTGCACACCCTGACCCTGGCGCTGAAGGCGGTGGGCAACGAGCTGTGGCAGCGGGTGGATCGGGAGCCGTCCGGCGATCCGTTCAATTCCCTGATCCAGCTTGAGCACGAGAACGGCATTCCCCGCAATCCGTTCATGAACGCCGGGGCGCTGGTCACCGCCGATGTGATCCTGTCCAACTACGAGAACCCCGAGGATCTGCTGCTGGATTTCCTGCGCGCCCGCGCCGGTGATCCGGCCATTGGTGCCGATGAAAAGCTGGCCAGTTCCGAGCGCGAGAGTGGCTACCGCAACATTGCCCTGGCCAATTTCATCCGCAGCTTCGACAATCTGAAGAACGATCCCGACGCGGTGCTGGAGTTCTATTCGCGCCAGTGCTCGATCGGTATGCACTGCGTGGACCTGGCGCGCAGTGTCCAGTACCTGGCCGACAGCGGCCGCTGCCCCAATTCCGGCGAGCAGGTGACCAGCGCCGGCGGCGCCAAGCGCATCAACGCCATGATGATGACCGCCGGCACTTACGACGCCGCCGGCGATTTCGCCTTCTATGTTGGCTTGCCGGCCAAGAGCGGGGTCAGTGGCGGCATTGTGGCCGTGGTGCCGCACGTGATGGGGCTGTGCGTGTGGTATCCGGGCCTGGACGAGAAGGGCAACTCCAAGCTGGGCCGTTATGCCTTGCACCGCTTCACCGAGATCACCGATTTGTCGGTGTTCTGATTGCCGGCGGCGGGGCCATGGCTGCCGACCTGCCCGTGCTGGAATTCGACCACGCCGTATTCCACGCCGGCTGCAATACCACCGTGCGCCGGGGCCGCCGCTGGCATGGCGAGCCCATGGCACGGTTGCGGCTGGCCGATGGCCGCCTGTCGGC
>CAZUZT010000062.1:6016-11726 GCA_964624575.1 uncultured Rhodanobacteraceae bacterium
CTCCTTCTCAGAAGGAGGGTCGGGGTGGATGCGGCGGCGCGGTAGCGGCGCAGGATTTTTCGCCGTGCGCTGCGCGCCCGGCGCATCCCCCTCAATCCTTCTTCGCATGCGAAGGGGGAGGCAAATTTTTGTCGTGAACATGGGGCTTGACCGGGCTGTCTACACGCCGGTTTCTCTCTGCCGGCCATAGGCTCGTTGCATCCTGGGCCAATAAGTACACCTCACGATGTCATCCACCGCAACCGCCGCTGGCCGCCCTGCGCCGGGCGCTTCGGCACACGCTTGCGCCACTGCCGCCGCGGCCCGCACGGACGATCCACGGGCGGAAGAACTCCGCGCCTTCATCGCCGATGCCTCGTTCCCCTGCATCGGCGCCAAGGGCGCCCTGGCCCACGATGCGATCCGCATTGTTCCGGTCGGCCGGCTCGGCGATCGGGCCCATGATGCGTTCGTATTGGCCAAGCTGGCCGCGTTCGGACGAATGCTGGCCCGCCGCCCCGACGAAGACGCCACGCTGCATTCGTTCGCGGCGGTGTTCGATGGTCCGGCAGATACTTGCGAGCGGCGCTTCGAAGCCCTGCTGTGGGCGCAATTGCAGCGTTTGCATGCGTTGGATGTGCAGCGCGGCAACCGCTGGGCGCCTGATGTGAGCGACGATCCGCAGCACCCCAGGTTCAGCCTGAGCCTGGCCGGACAGCCGTACTTCGTCATCGGCCTGCACCCCGGCGCGTCCCGGCGCGCGCGCCGCTTTGCCTGGCCGGTGATCGTGTTCAATCCGCACCGGCAGTTCGAGCGGCTGCGTGGCAATGGCCGGTATTCGAAGATGCAGTCGGCGATCCGGCAGCGCGAGCTCGACTTGCAGGGCTCGATCAATCCCAACCTGGCCGATTTCGGCCAGGCCAGCGAGGCGCGTCAGTACAGTGGCCGCGCGGTGGAACCGGATTGGCAATGCCCGCTGCGCCCGCTGCCAGCCAAGGAAACACCATGAGCCAAGCCAAGATCGAGCGCATCGCGCCGTGCTCGGGCCGGGCGCTGGAGCTGGACGCCGGCGACGAACTGGTGGTGATCGACCCGATGGGCCAGCAGGTCAGCGACCTGACCGCCTTCGCCCGCGACGACCTGGCCGAATACCTGTCATCCGGCCGTTCGATCGACTACGCCTCCAAGTTGTGGCTGGGCACGGGCGACGTGCTGTATTCCAACCGCAGCCGGCCGATGTTCACCATCATCGAGGACACCTGTGGCCGCCACGATTTCACCCTCACGCCGTGTTCCAGACGCATGTTCGAGCTGCTTTACGGCGAAGCCGAGGGCCGCCCGGGCTGCGAGGGCAACCTGGCCGCGGCGCTGGCACCGTGGGGCATTGGCGTGGATCGGATCCCGGTCGCGTTCAACATCTTCATGCATGTCACCGTCGATGCCGACACCGGCAAGATCGCCGTGCAGCCGCCGCTGAGTAAACCCGGCGACCACATCCGGTTGCGCGCCGAGCTGCCGCTGGTGGTGGCGCTGACCGCCTGCTCGGCCGGGCAGTCCAACAACTTCAGCTACAAGCCGATCGATTTTTTCGTCGAGCGGCGTTGAGCGGCGTCGATCGCGGGTGATCGCCGGTGATCGGGGTTGGGCGGATCAATCGGTCAGAACAGGCTCTGCGCGCCTGCCCATGATGTTTCGGTTTATTGGGCCTGGATGTGCCTGCATGCATCAAAAGCAAAGCCACCGGCTCGGCGGGTAGCCGGATAGCCGCCTGCGGAAACAGGGATAAACCATCGCGAAAACGCAACACAGCCGGCACTAAGCTGGTGCAGTTGCCTGGTTTTCATCCGCTGCAAAGGAGAGCCCCATGAATCCACTGACCCACGCTCTGGAGTCGCGCTTTGACGCCATGGCTGACGAGCTGCAGGCCGTTTACGAGGACCTGCACCGCAACCCGGAGCTGTCGATGCAGGAGCAGCGCACGGCGAAGATCGCCGCCGATTACATCGAAAAGCTGGGTTACCAGGTGCACCGGGAGATCGGCGTTACCGGCGTTGTCGGCGTGCTGCGCAACGGCGAGGGCCCGACGGTGCTGCTGCGCGGCGACATGGATGCGCTGCCGATGGATGAGGAAACCGGCCTGCCGTATTCCAGCCAGGTGCCCGGTGTGGCGCACACCTGCGGCCACGACCTGCACGTGGCCTGGCTGATGGGCGCGGCGCGGGTATTGATCCAGGCCCGCGAGGCCTGGAGCGGCACCGTGCTGGTGGTCTTCCAGCCCGGCGAGGAAACGGCCGAAGGTGCGCGGGCGATGGTCGCCGACTGGGACCAGGCCGGCCTGCCGCACGCCGACGTGGTGCTTGGCCAGCACGTGATGGTAGGCGCGGCGGGTACGGTCAGCTATCGGCCGGGCGTGATCCTGTCGGCGGGTGATTCCATCGAAGTGACCTTGTTCGGCCGCGGTGCCCACGGCTCGCAGCCGCAGAATTCGGTCGATCCGGTAGTGATGGCGGCCTCGACCGTGCTGCGCCTGCAGACCATCGTCTCGCGCGAGATCGCGCCGCAGGATCCGGCGGTGCTGACCGTGGGCTCGCTGCAGGCCGGCACCAAGGAGAACATCATTCCCGAGCAGGCGACGATCAAGCTCAATATGCGCAGCTACGACGAGGGCGTGCGCGAGCATATGCTCGGCGCCGTGCGGCGCGTGTGCTGCGCCGAAGCCCACGCCTCGGCGGCACCGAAGGAGCCGGAATTCACTACGCTGAGCAGCTATCCGCTCACCGACAACGACCACGAAGCCACGGCGCGGGTGGCGGCGGCCTTCCACGCCCAGTTCGGCGACCGGGCCTACGAGAGCAAGCCCTCGGCGGCAAGCGAGGATTTCAGTATCTTCGGCCGCACCTGGGGCGTGCCCTACGTGTTCTGGTTCGTCGGCGGCACCGATCCGAATAGCTACGCCAAGGCCCTGGCCCAAGGCACGGTGAAGGACATTCCCAGCAACCACTCGCCGCGCTACGCGCCGGTGCTGGATCCGACCCTGAAGACCGGCCTGCAATCGATGCTGACGGCAGCCTCGGCATGGTTGTGCCCGGGCCACGACGGTAACAACGGTAACAACGGGCAGGACGGTCAAACCCGAGGCGGTGCTGCATGAGCGCCCCGGCGGGCACGGCGCCGGCTGCCGGTGACGCGCAGCCGGGCACTTTCGTCGGCAATGACCGCCTGTTGCTGGGCATGATCCTGGGCGTGGTGACGTTCTGGCTGTTCGCCCAGAGCACGCTCAACATCGCCCCGGACATGCAGCGTGATCTGGGTATCGGCGCCGGCACGATGAACAGCGCCGTGGCAATGGCGGCGTTGTTCTCCGGCATCTTCATCGTTGTCATGGGCGGCTTGGCCGACCGCTTCGGCCGCATGCGCGTGCTGGTGATCGGATTCTGGCTCAGCATTGTCGGCTCGCTGCTGGTTGGCCTGGCGCCGGCCGGCGGCGCAGGCTCGGCAATGCTGTTGCTGGGTCGGGCGATCCAGGGATTTTCGGCGGCCTGCATCATGCCGGCCAGCCTGGCACTGGTGAAGGCGTACTGGGATGGCGCCGGACGGCAACGTGCGGTGAGCATGTGGTCGATCGGTTCCTGGGGCGGCGCTGGTCTGGGCTCGCTGTTCGGCGGGCTGATGGCGCAGTCGCTGGGCTGGCGCTGGATCTTCTTCCTGTCGGTGGCGGTGTCACTGCTCGGGCTGTGGCTGATCCGTGGCACCCCGGAAAGCAAGGTGCAGGCCAGCGGGCCGTACCGTTTCGACCTGCCCGGCGTGCTCAGTTTCATGGTCGCGATGGTGGCACTGCAGGTGCTGGTGACCCAGGGCGGCGAGTGGGGCTGGACCAGCCCGGCCGTGCTTGGCCTGATGCTGCTGACGGTGGTGGCCGCAGTCGCGTTCTTCCGTGTCGAGACCGGCAACCCGCATGGTTTCGTCGACCTGGGCCTGTTCGCCAACCGTACCTACACCGGCGCCACCATCTCCAACTTCCTGATCAACGCCACCGTCGGCATGCAACTGGTATCGCTGATGCTGGTGCAGATGGGCGGCAACATGACCGCGCAGCAAGCCGGCATGATGACCCTGGGCTATGCCATCACCATCATCGCCTTCATCCGGGTCGGCGAGAAGCTGCTGCAGATCTTCGGCCCGCGCAAGCCGATGATCTGGGGCTGCCTGATCACCGGCGTGGCCATCGCCCTGCTGATGGGCACGCACTTGATGATCGATGCCTACCGGATGGTGGCGGTGGTCGCCTATGCCCTGTTCGGCCTGGGCCTGGCCTTCTACGCCACGCCCTCCACCGACGCCGCGCTGGCCAACCTGCCGCTGGCGCAGTCCGGTTCCGGCGCCGGCATCTACAAGATGGCCTCGTCACTGGGCGCGGCCATGGGCGTGGCCATCTCCGGCGCCATCTTCGCCACCCTCGGCGCCGATGATGTTGGCGTGCGCTGGCTGGAAGGCGTGATCACCTTCGTCGGCCGCCAGGACAATCTCGCGCTGCGCGAAGCGGCCATGGTGGCGCTGGGCTTCAATCTGTTCATGGTGCTGGTCGCCATCGCCTCGATCATGCTCACCATCCCCAAGGGCAGGACGGTGCAGGCGGGGTGAGGCGGCTGGCCGCATTTCCTTTCGCCGACGGAAGGTCCAGTCAGGGGCTTTTCGGCTCGTAATCCAGGTTGGAAGCCAGCCAGCGTTCTATGTCGGGCTGGGGCCAGCCTTTGCGCCGTGTGTAGTCTTCGATCTGGTCGCGGCCGAGCTTGCCGACGACGAAGTAGCGGCTGTCGGGGTGGCTGAAGTAGTAGCCGGAGACGGCGGCGGTGGGCAGCATGGCCATGGATTCGGTCAATTCCATGCCGGCGTTGGCTTCGGCGTCGAGCATCTGGAACAGGCGCCGCTTTTCGGTGTGGTCGGGGCAGGCCGGGTAGCCGGGAGCGGGCCGGATGCCTTGGTATTTCTCGTTGATCAGTGCCTGGTTGTCGAGCGCCTCGTCGGCCGCGAAACCCCAGATCTGCGTGCGCACGCGGTGGTGCATGCGTTCGGCCAGGGCCTCGGCCAGGCGGTCGGCCAGGGCCTTGAGCAGGATGGCGCTGTAGTCGTCGTGATCGGCCTGGAAGCGGGCGACATGGGCATCGATGCCGATGCCGGCGGTGACCGCGAAGGCGCCGATCCAGTCGGCCTTGCCGCTGTCGGCCGGGGCGATCCAGTCGGCCAGGCAGAAGTTGCCGCGCTCGGCCGGCTTGTCGGCCTGCTGGCGCAGGAAGTGCAGGGTGGTCTGCTTGCCGTCGCCCAAATCGACAACGACATCCTCGGCTACCGAATGCGCCGGCCAGAGGCCGACCACGGCGCGTGCCTGCAGCCACTTTTCCTTGATGATCCGTTCCAGCATGGCGCGCGCATCGGCGTACAGCGAGCGTGCCTGCTCGCCGACCACGGCATCGTCGAGGATGGCCGGGTAGCGGCCGGACAGCTCCCAGCTCTGGAAGAATGGCGTCCAGTCCAGGAACTCGAGCAGGTCGGCCAGCGGGTAATCGTCGAATACGGTCAGGCCGGGCTGGTTCGGGGCCGGCGGATCGTAGTTGGCCCAGTCGATGGCCGGCTTCTGCGCCTGGGCGGTGGCGAAATCGATCAGTTTCTTGCCCGGGCCGCGGTTGGCGTGCCGGCGCCGGACCTCGGCGTAATCCTCGCGCAGTGCTTGTGC
>CAZUZT010000063.1:0-11658 GCA_964624575.1 uncultured Rhodanobacteraceae bacterium
TGCCGAAGTTGCGCCGCACCTTGGCCTTGGTGTCGCGGCCCTTCTGGTGGCCGATCAGCATCACCGGGCGGCCATCGATACGGGCCAGGCCACCGACAATGGCCGGGTCATCGGCATAGGTGCGGTCGCCGGCCAGTTCGTGGAACTCCTCGCAGATGCGCTCGATGTAGTTGAGCGTGTAGGGCCGACCCGGATGCCGGGCCACCTGCACGATCTGCCACGGCGTCAGGCCGGCGAAGATTTGCGCGGTCTTGGCTTCAAGTTTTGTGCGCAGGCGCGCGACCTCGTCGTCCACGTCCACCGAACTGCCGTGGCCGCTTTGACGAAGTTCGACGATCTTCGATTCCAGCTCGGCGATCGGCTGCTCGAAATCCAGGGCGTTCCGGTTCATGAAACCATACAAGTGAGGCCAGCAACCGAGTATAGCAGCGCACCACCGCAGGCCCCGGTTCGCCAGCCGCCACCGGCTGCACCGCCGGCGCCCGGATGGGAATCTTCCGGTGTCGCCAGGGGGCTGTTTTACCGCCGGCAAAGGCCGGCTGCCGAGGCGGTTGCCATCGGCGGCCATGGTATTCTGGCGCTCACGTCATCACTCACAACAGGCGGGTGCAATTCCATGGCACGAGGTATCAACAAGGTCATCCTGGTGGGCAATCTGGGCGCCGATCCCGAGATCCGGTACACCACCGCAGGCGCTGCCGTCGCCAGCATCAGCGTGGCCACCAGCGAACAGTGGACCGACAAGCAGAGCGGCCAGAAGCAGGAGCGCACCGAGTGGCATCGGGTGAAATTCTTCGGCCGCCTGGCCGAGATTGCCGGTGAATACCTGCGCAAGGGTCGTCAGGTCTACATCGAGGGCAGCCTGCGCACCGACAAGTACACCGACAAGCAGGGGATCGAGCGTTACAGCACCGATATCATTGCCAACGAGATGCAGATGCTTGGTGGCATGGGCGAGGGCGGTGGCGGTGCTGGTGGCGGTCCACGTGAGCGCAGCGGCCCGCCGCAGCGCCAGGGTGGCGCCGACCGCGGCGGCAATGCCCCGGCCCAGGGCCAGGCCGGCTCGGACTTCCCCAACGATGACGACATTCCGTTTTAGACCGGACCTCTTCAAGAGAGGTAGAGAAAAATACTGCATAAGCCCCGCTTCCGCGGGGCTTCATGTTTCCGGCGCTCACGTGGCGAACCGACCGCTGGCTGCGCGGACCGGTGTCAGTCCTGGATGTGACCGTCGATCAGGGTGATGGTGCGGTCGCACTTGTCGGCCAGGCGCGGGTCGTGGGTGACCAGGAGCACGGCACAGCCGTAGGCGTCATGGAAGCGGCGGAACAGGCTGAACACCTCGGCCGCCGTTTTCGTGTCCAGGTTGCCGGTCGGCTCGTCGGCCAGAAGCAGGTCGGGCCGGTTGATCAGGGCGCGGGCGATGGCGACCCGCGGCTGCTGGCCGCCCGACATCTCGTTCGGCCGGCGCTCGGCGAACTTCTCCAGGCCGACATCGGCGAGCAGGCCACGGGTCCGGTCGATCATCTCGGGATTGGGCCGGCCCTGGCTGACCATCAACGGCATCAGCACGTTTTCCAGTGCCGAGAAGGCGCCGATCAGGTGGTGGAACTGGAACACGAATCCCAGGTGCCGGCCACGCAGTGCAGTACGGGCTTCATCGTCCATGCGGCTGGTGGCCCGGCCGAGCAGATACCGCTCGCCGCCGGTGGGTGAGTCGAGCAGGCCAATCAGTTTCAACAGGGTGCTCTTGCCCGAACCGGAAGGTCCGACCAGGGCAGCGAAATCGCTGCTGTCGATGCCAAGGTCGATGCCGTGCAGCACCTGCACTTCATTGGGGCGGCCGATGTTGTAGGCCTTGCGCACGCCGTCAAGGCGCAGCACCTGGCGCGGCTCAGCCAAGCGGCACAGGCGAACTGGCCCGGTCCGCTGATGGTCGGCTGAGCTACTTGGTATCGCCGGGAAGGACGGACCCCGCAACGCAGCGGGGTCCGTGGTTGGTAAACATGCCGGGGTCTTAGGGCCAGGGTCGGGTGACCGCACCCCGGCCCGGACCGTCAGTGGATGACCACGGCTTCCGCCCGGCGCTCGATCACGGCCACGGCACTTTGGTCGCTCAGGCGCAGGTCGCGCAGCCGGTAGGGGGGCGATACCCCGGCCAGGGCCTGGGCCGGCACCGACAGGCTCAGGCTGCGGCTGCCCGGCTCCAGCCAGTTGGCAACGTGGGCCACGCCCACCGCGACGTCTTCGCCACGGGCGTCGCGGCCGAACAACACGCCCCGCAACTCGTAGCGGCCAGTCGTGCCGACCTCGACACCAAAGCCCAGGTCAAGGCCGTCGTCGGCACGTTTGCGGCCCTGGACCAGGCGGCCGTCCAGGCGGGCGGTCGCCACCACCACGGCGATGGCTGTGCGCGCATCACGCTGGAAGGCGGTATCGCCAGCGACGGCGGCGGTGCTGGCATGGATTTCCCATAGCCCCGGCTGCACCGTCAGATCGTCCGGCAGCTGGAGGCGCGCCTGGCTCCGGTCACGGGTCAGGTCCATGTCCCAGCTGCGGCCGTCCGGCGCCACCAGCAGGGCGGTGGCGGCGTCCAGGCGGGCACCGCCGGCCAGTTGCAGCGTGGCTGCCAGGGTCTGCCCGGCGTGGATGATGTCGGAGCCGGCAGCAAGCTGCAGGACATGCCGGCTTTCAGGTTCGAACACATGCACCAGGTAGTCACCCCGGGCCTGGTCGACGCGCAGGGTGGCATCGGTTTCCATGCCCGGGCGCAGCCGGAAGCCGATGCTGCCGGCGGTCATCGCCATGCCGGTCTCGCGCACGGTGGCGGCGTCGACCAGGGTGTCGGCAGCCTGGTCGAAGGCCAGCGCCCGGCCATTGCGAAGGATCTGCACATCGGCTGGCTGCAGCGCCCGCGAGCGCGCGGCGGGGCTGACCATGACCACCGCCGATGACGAGGTCAGGGCCAGGGCATAACCGGCCTGCAACTGCGCGGCGTCGACCCGCTGCCAATATTCGCGGCTTTCGGCCTGGTGCGGTTGCACGGCAAACGACAGGGTTTCATCGGCCGCCAGCGGCTGGAAGAAGGAGAGCGGCTGGCGCTCGTCGTTGGCGATCACGCTGCGTTGCGCGCTGACGCTGGTGGTGGCGACCAGGTCGCCGGCCTGGGCCGGCATCAGGCCCTGGCCCATGGCCAGTGCCGGCAGTGTGCCCAGGGCAATGGCGGCGGCAAGCAGGGCCTTGTTGATCATCTTTTTTGGTGTCATTTCGGCGTCTCCTCAAAGATCGTTGCGCAGGACCACATCCAGTCCGAAGCAGTCGCGCCGGCTCTGGTTGTGGTTGAGGACCCGGCCGCTGCTCATGACCTGGGTATCGTTGAACCAGACATGGCCGGCGGCGCGCTGGCTGGTGCAGTTCAAAAACCCGTCGGAACAGCTGGCCAGCCAGTTCTGGGTGAACTCCAGGCCCACGCTCTGGCCATAGCCGCCGCAGTAGGCGTTGTTGCTGAAGATGCCCGAGCGGACATCGGTGCCGACCACGTTCCAGAAGCCACGCGGCAGGGACGGCCGGCCGGCGGTGCCATACAGGTTGTTGGCGTTGTACTGGCTCATCCAGCTCACCTGCTGCTGGCGTACGGCATCGCTCTGGTAGCCCAGCAGCCAGCCCAAAGCGTTCTCGAACAGGTTGCCGGAAATCACCGCATCCGCCAGCGGCGTGCCGGCGCTGGACGGGGCCAGCGCGTTGACCCAGCGCACGCGCTGGATGATGGTCGGATAGCGGCTGTCCCAGGTCGGATTGGACAGGATCCAGCGCATCACATTGCCGCCATTGGAATGGGTGATCACCACCAGATCGGTGATGTTGCGGCTGGTGATGAAGCCGTGCAGTTGCCCGGCCAGGCAGCCGGCGGCACGCGAATCCCACATGTATTGCTGGAAGTCGCAGTTGACGACCAGGTAATTGGCCTGGTTGGGCAATCCCTGGCGCACCGAATTGACGAACGGTGCGGTCCAGTAATCGGCCAGGGCATTGGTCTGCTTGCCGGTACCATGGACGAAGGCGACGCCGGTATTGGCCGCTGCCGCCGCTGGCAACAGCGCCAGCAACAGCATCAGCACGAGCGCGTTGATGACTCTGGGCATGATTCCCCCCTTGATGGTTTCAATGTTGAAATGGCTGCATTGCCGCCGTTCGGCGGCGCCGTCCTCCCTGACCCGGGCGGCAAGGCCCGGCCGGCTGTCCAGACGCCGGCGTATGGACGCTAGCACAGCGTTCCTGATAAGCCATGACGCGGCGCGCAACCCGCGCGCAAGCCATGCGCAAGCGTGTTTCGGGGCACGTTCCAGCCGCCGCCAGACCGGCATCATGTCGGCCGTGGGCGTCGGCGTGCGACCCGAAAACGTGTCCCTGGCGATGGCTATCGCAACCGATGCACATCGGTTTAACCCCAGGTGACCGAATCATTCCTTTTCATTTTTCTGGCGGACAGACACTCCCATGCACAAGGCAGCACTTCTTCTTATCGGCATCCCGACCCTGTTGGCGGGAGCCTGGGCCGGACCCGCGATCGGCCAGCCGGTCCCTGCCGAGCGCGAACTTTGGCGGCTTGCCGAGGTGGTCCAGCCACACCCTGCCGGTCATCCAGCCATTGCCGGGAGTGGCGACGCCTTAAGCGGCGGCGACGTCCGGCCAGTTCCTTCACGACATGCCATCGTCGGTCCGGTGGCGACACCGGCGCCGGGCAGCCGTGTTGCCGTCGACCTGCCCGAAGGCGAGCGGGTCCATCTGCAGTTGCAGGAAGTGGCGCGCCACGCCGACGGTGCGGTGACCCTGGCCGGCCGCGCCGACGGCCACGACCATGCCCTGCTCACCTTCGGTGGCGGCGGCGTCTTCGGCGACATCCATGCCGGCGCCGGCCGCTACATGGTCAGCACCGATGCCGGTGGCACCTGGTTGTTGCGCCTGGATGATCCGCGCCTGGAGATCGACAGCTGCGGCCACGACCATGCCCTGGCGCCGGTCTCCCTGCCGGCGTCCGAAGCAATGCCGCGCGGAGCGCAGACCCCGCAGCTGGATGTCATGATCGTCTATCCGCCGGCGATGACCCAGCGTTATCCGGGCGTCCTGCTGCCGGTTCGGCTGGCGCATCTGGTCGCGGTCGCCAACCAGGCGATGGTCAATTCCCAGGTCGATGCGGTTGTACGCCTGGTCCACCACCAGCAACTGGCCGATCCCTCTTCGCCGGATAATTTCGAGGTCATCAGCGCCATGCGACAGGCCCTGGCCGGCGACGGCCAGCCGCCCTTCGCCGGACTGGACCAGTTGCGCGCCCAGCACGGCGCCGACGTGGTGGTCTGGACCTGGCCCCATGACATCGATACCCGCGGCAGCTGCGGCGTCGCCTACCTGCCGGACGATTCGAACGGCGACTACGATGCCAGCGCCGCCGCGCAGATCACCAACGATGGCACCAGCAACTGGTCGGTGTGCTCCAACGATGTCTTCACCCATGAGCTGGGCCACAACCTGGGCGCCGTGCACCAGGGTTACCCCGGCGCCCCCGACAGCCCGGCCTATGCCTGGGTGGAGCCGGGCCGCTTCAATACCGTGATGGGCAGCTTCGGCAGCAACCATGCCGACCGGTTCCGGCGCCTGCCGCTGTTTTCCAATCCCGACATCCTGTGCGGCGGTGCACCCTGCGGTTCCTCGACGCCGGGCCAGCAGGCCAACCAGGCCCTGGTGCTCAATACCATGGCGCCGATTGTTGCCGGTTACGCCACGGCCACCGTACCCGGCCAGGTCACGGCTCCGCCGCCCTCGCATCCGGACAGCGATGGCGACGGCGTCAGTGATTGGCTGGATCCGTATCCGTTCGATCCGGACAACGGCAATCCGCCGCCACAGCCGCCGCTGCCGGCATTCAGTCCGCTGGCCATCCTGCCCGGCGATGGCCCGGACCAGTTACAGCTGCTGGTGGCCAACAGCGGCAGCGACCAGGTGCTCGCCTACACCGCCAGTGGCCGGCCGATGGGCCTGGTCGCCCAGGCGGTAGCGACCAATCCACGGCCGCTGATCAGCGAGCATTCGGATCTGGATGTCGACGACGATGGCCGGCTGGTATTGCTGGCCAACGGCGATGTCCAGCACTACAGCCGCGAGCGCGGCCAGTTCCTGGGCACCTGGAAGGGCTCGTTCAATGACGGCGTGCCGCCGACGCTGCACAACGGCTTTCCGCGCGCCATGGGCTATTCGCCCGATCGCAGCCAGCTGGTGGTGATCGGTGACTATGCGGTGGAACGCTTTGCCCCGGACGGCATCCGTCTGAACATCACCACCTCACCGGTGGACATCAACGAGCCGGAGAACTGGAACAACTACATGCCGCTGCCGTTGCGCGCCTTTGCCTTCGGTGCCGGCAACCGCTTTTATCTGGCCGACTCGCTGGGCAACCGGATCATGAGCTTTGACACCGTCAGCGGCGCCCGGCTGGGCGATGCCAGCGCCGGCTCGCCGGATCTGATCCAGGACCCGCGCGATCTGGTGATTGGACCGGATGGCGCCGTCTACCTGGCCGATGGCAGCAGCGACCGGATACTGCGTTTCCCCGCTGACGGCAGTAGTCCGGGCAGTGTTTTCGTCGCTGCCGGTGCCGGCGGCCTGTCATTTGCCCGGGCTCTGGCCTTTGGTCCCGATGGTCATCTGTATGTCGCCAGCCGCAGCAACCAGCGGATTCTGCGCTATGACGGCGCCAGCGGCGCGTTCCTGGACGTGTTCATCGATGGCGCCGGCCTGGACCATCCCGAATCGCTGCGCTTCACGCCGAAGCTGGACCTGATCTTCCGCGACGGGCTGGAGGGCGACTGAGCGCCGGCTCCTTGCCATCGGGACAGGCACGATATGGCCGGTGGTCCGGGGTGGCCACCGGCCTGCCTCGCCGCTGCCGTCCGTGCAGGACGCAAAGGCGGCGGCTGTCCAGGCATCAACGGCAACAATGAGCGCGGGCAGGACCAGGCGCAGCCCGGCGCATGCGTGCATGGGTTCTGCGACATGACGCTCGATCAGGGTATAAGTTGCCCTGACGCGGCCCGTGCATGAAAACCTCCCCTGGCGCTGAAACCGATGTGGCATGACTGAGCCCAGACCTGATCCGGAGATCACCTCGCTGCTTGCCGGCTGGCGCCAGGGAGATGCCCAGGCGCGCGAGGCGCTGATGCAGCAGGTGTACGCAAATGTCCGGGCGATCGCGGCGCGGTCGTTGCGGGCCATGCCCGGCGGCACGCTCAATGCCACCGACCTGGCCCATGAGGCGCTGCTGCGCCTGCTCGGTTCGGACCCGGGCTGGGCCGACCGGCACCATTTCTTCGCCGTCGCCGCGCAGGCCACGCGCCAGGTGCTGATCGATGCCGCGCGCAAGCGTCTGGCCGATAAACGCGGCGGCAATGTGCCCCGGGTGGCCCTGGAGGAAGCCGGGGAGATCGCCTCGCCGGAAGATGACCGGCGCCTGCTGGGCATCGATGCCGCGCTGACCGAGCTGGCGGCGGCCAATCCGCGTCGGGCACGGATGATCGAAATGGTCTATTTCGGCGGCCTCAGCCGGGCAGAAGTGGCGGCCGCGCTGCAGGTATCGGAGACCACCGTGGATCGGGACCTGCGGCTGGCGCGGGCCTGGCTCAAGGTGGCCCTGTCGACATGAGCGCGCACTCGCTGGACCGCCTGGACGCGCATTTCCAGCGCCTGGTGGTGCTTCCGGCTGGGCAGCGTGAGCAGGCCCTGGCCGGCCTGGCACTGGCCGCGGAAGACATCGCGCTGCTGCGCCGGATGCTGGCCGCCGATGCCGAACAGTCCGACCCGCTGGCGCAGGTCCTGGGCGCTGGCGCCGAACGCCTGTCCCGGCCCCGTGACGACCGCCTGGGTCCGTACCGGTTGCTGCGTGAACTGGGCGCCGGTGGCATGGGTACGGTGTTCCTGGCCGAGCGCGTGGCTGGCGGTTTCGCGCAGACGGTGGCGATCAAGCTGCTGCGCGGGTTTCCCACCGGCGAGGGCCTGGCCCGGCTGCGCCGGGAACGGCAGATCCTGGCCGATCTGGACCATCCCAACATCGCCCGCCTGATCGACGGCGGCGAAACCGGCGATGGCCAGCCCTGGCTGGCGATGGAATACATCGATGGCCTGCCGCTGCTGGAGCATGCCGCGCGCCAGGCACCCGGCCTGGCCGAGCGCCTGGCCTTGTTCGATGCCGTGCTGGCGGCCGTCGGCCATGCCCACCGGCATCTGGTGGTGCATCGGGATATCAAGCCGGCCAATGTCATGGTGACCCTGGCCGGTGAAGTGAAGTTGCTGGACTTCGGCATCGCGCGCCTGGTCGACATCGATACCGGATCGGCCGGTGACCAGTCCACCCGGGTGTTCAGCGCCGGCCACGCCAGCCCGGAGCAACGCGCCGGCGCGGCCATCACCACTGCCAGCGACATCTACAGCCTGGGCATCCTGTTGCGCGAACTGGTTGCCGGCGGAGGCCAGGGGCAAGTTCCGCCCGATGCCGAACTGGCCGGCGTGATCGCCAAGGCGACCAGTGACGACCCGGCCCGGCGCTATGCCAGTGCCGGCGAGTTCGCTGACGAGCTTGAGCGCTACCGCGACGGCCGCCCGGTCCGTGCCGCCGCGCTGACCCGCGCCTACCGGCTGCGCAAGTTCATCGGCCGCCATCGGCTGGCGGTCGCGGCAGCGCTGCTGGCCGCGGTGACCCTGACCGCGTTCGTCTGGCGCCTGGACCAGGAGCGCAGCCGGGCGGTCAGCGCCGAGATCGCCGCATCGCGCGATGCCCAGCGTGCGCGGGCCGCCCTGGCCTTCCTGACCGATGCCTTCACTGCCGCGGCACCGGATCATGCCCGGGGCCAGACGGTCAGCGTGCGTGAACTGCTCGACACGGCCCGTACCAGCCTGGTGGCGCGCCGGCTGGATCCGGCCATCGCCCGGCCCCTGCAGCGCCTGCTGGGCGGGCTGTACGCGGAGCTGGGCGAGAACATCACCGCTGCCGAGCTGCTGGCGCTGGGCACCGACGATGCCCCGGTGGCCGACCGTGACGACGCCCTGGCACTGGCCCGGGATCTGGATCAGTTGGCGCAATTGCAGGCGATGAATGGCCGCTTCGAAAGGGCACTGGCCGCCGTCGATGCGGCCGTGCTGCTGCGCCAACGGCATGCCCCGGGTGATGCCAATGAGCAGGTGCGCAATATCCTGGCGCTGGCCCGGGTGCACCTCAGCGGCGCCGACAATCCACGTGGCCTGGCCTTGCTGCGGCAGGCCCAGGCGGCGCTGTCCGAGGCCGTCGACGGCGATCCGCAGCTGGCGCTGGACGTGCTTGATCTGCTGGTGATGGCGCTGGCCAATTCCAACGAATGTCCGGACGCCCTGCCGCTGGGTGAGGCGGCGCTGGCGCGGGTCGAAACCGCCGGCACCTCGCCGGTCGCGCGGATCCAGTTCCTGCGCTCGCTGGGCACGGCGCATAGCAACTGCGGCGACGCCAAACGGGCCGAGTCGCTGTACCGCACCGCCATCGCGCAGCAGCAGGAGCTGATCGGCAGCGGTGGCAGCCGGATGTCCGGACTGGCCAACGACCTGGGCGTCGCGCTCAGTCTCCAGGGACGCTACCGCGAGGCCGCGCAGGCGCTGGCGCAGGCGGACATGCTCGATGCTGCCGGTGCCGTGCGGCCCGGCGACTACGCCATCGTGCTCAACAACCGCGCCTCGCTGCTGGAAAGTGCCGGCGACTACGCGCGGGCGCTGGAACTGTTCGATCGGGCCATCCAGGAGCATGCCCGCACCGATCTGCCCGTGGATGCCGAACTGCGCCGGCGCGTGCTTCGCAGCCAGGCGCGGACCCTGGCATTGGCCGGCCAGCCGGAGCGCGCGGTGCCGATCCTGGAGGGTTTGCGCGAGCAGGCACGCCAGCTCGACGGCGAGGATTCCATCGAATACCTGATGTGCACCTGGCAGCTGGCGCTGGCGCAGCGCCGCCATGGCCGGCTGGATGACGCCGAGCGCTATCTGCGCGAGGCCGAAGCGGGCTTTGCCGCGATCCTGCCCGACACGCACATGACCGTCGCCCATGCCATGCGCCAGCACGGGGCACTGGCGCTGGCACGTGGCCAGCCCGAAGCGGCGGCGGACTGGTTCGGGCGCGCGCTGGCTTTCATGCAGGCCAACGATGGCGCCGGCATCGACATTGCCATCGCCCGTTCGGAGCGGGCGGCGGCGTTGGCGGCAATGGGCCGGCCGCAACCGGCGCGGACCGAGCTGGACCAGGCGTTGCCGGTGCTGCGCGACCTGTTGCTGCCGACCGAGGTCAGCCGCGCCGATGCCGAGCAATTGGCTGCGCGGCTGGGCCTGCCGGCCGCGGCGGGTGGATCAGGCCGGCCCTGAAATGCCCGCCAGGGCGCAGTTCGGGCCGGCCGTGCCGGTTCAGATCGCGTAGTACATGGCGAATTCCAGCGGATGGGTGGCGGCGCGGAAGCGGGTCACCTCGGCCATCTTCACGTCGATGTAGCCATCGATGAAATCATCGGTGAACACGCCGCCGGCCTTGAGGAAGTCGCGGTCGCCATCCAGCGCGGCCAGGGCCTGGTCGAGCGAGTTGCAGACGGTGGCGATGCCCTTTTCCTCTTCCGGTGGCAGGTCGTACAGGTCCTTGTCCATCGGCGGGCCGGGATCGATCTGGTTGCGGATGCCGTCCAGGCCGGCCATCAGCAGGGCGGCGAAGGTCAGGTAGCCGGGGCCGACGGCATCGGGGAAGCGCACCTCGATCCGGCGCGCCTTGCTCGAGGACACCCAGGGAATGCGGCATGACGCCGAGCGATTGCGCGCCGAGTAGGCCAGCATCACCGGCGCCTCGAAGCCGGGCACCAGGCGCTTGTAGCTGTTGGTGGCGGCGTTGGAAAACGCATTGATCGCACGGGCGTGCTTGAAGATGCCACCGATGTACCAGAAGGCCAGCTGTGACAGGCCGCCGTAGCCATCGCCGGCGAACAGGTTCTTGCCGTCCTTGCTCAGCGACTGGTGCACATGCATGCCCGAACCGTTGTCGCCGACCAGCGGCTTGGGCATGAACGTGGCGGTGCGGCCGCTGCGGTGGGCGACATTCTTGACCACGTACTTCAGGTCCAGCAGTTCGTCGGCCTTGCGGGTGAGGGTGTTGAAGCGGGTGCCGATCTCGCACTGGCCGGCCGTGCCTACCTCGTGGTGGTGCACTTCCACCGTCTGCCCCAGGCCGGCCAGCACCCGGCACATCTGGCCGCGCAGGTCATGCAGCGAATCGACCGGCGGCACTGGCATGTAGCCGCCCTTTGCGCTGGGCCGGTGGCCGGTGTTGCCGCCTTCGTAGCGGCGGTTTGAGTTCCAGTGCGCTTCTTCCGAATCGATCTGGAACGAGGCCGAGGACATCTCGTTGCGCCAGCGCACCGAATCGAAAATGAAGAACTCCGGTTCCGGGCCGAACAGCGCGGTATCGGCGATGCCGGTGGATTTCAGGTAGGCCTCGGCGAGCCGGGCCAGCGAGCGCGGGCAGCGGCCATAGGGCTGCATGGTCGCCGGCTCCAGGGTGTCGCAGATCAGATTGAGCGTGGCGTGCTCGGTGAACGGGTCCAGGTTGGCCGTGGCCGG
>CAZUZT010000064.1:0-11580 GCA_964624575.1 uncultured Rhodanobacteraceae bacterium
CGATGTCGCCCATGAACACCATGGCCGGGTAGGTGTTGAACCACAGGAAGCCCAGCCCGGCCCCGGCGATCGCCGCGCAGATGATCACCAGCTCGCCCGCGCCCGGCACCTGCGGAATCTGCAGGTAGCTCGAGAACACCGCGTTGCCGGACGCGTAGGCGAACACGCCCAGGCCACAGGCGACGAGCACCGTCGGCATGATCGCCAGGCCGTCGAGGCCGTCGGTGAGGTTGACCGCGTTGGAGAAACCGACGATCCAGAAGTACGCGATCGCCACGAAGCTGATGCCCGCCAGCGGCAGCGCGATCGACTTGAACAGCGGCAGGTAGAACGTGGTCGCGGCCGGCACGTCCGCGTACAGGTACAGGTACAGGCCGGCAGCCAGGCCGAACACCGACTGCAGCAGGTACTTCCAGCGCGACTTCAGTCCGTTGGGGTCGCGGTGGACGATCTTGATCCAGTCGTCGTACCAGCCGATCGCGCCGAACGCGATCATCACCGCCATCACCACCCAGACGTACTTGTTGCGCAGGTCGCCCCACAGCAGCACCGAGGCCAGCACGGTCAGCAGGATCAGCGCACCGCCCATGGTCGGCGTGCCGGCCTTGGAGAAATGCGTCTGCGGGCCGTCGCTGCGGATCGGCTGGCCGCCCTTGTACTGGGCCAGGCGGCGGATCACCGGCGGCCCGAGCCACAGCGACAGCATCAGCGCGGTGAGCGCCGCCAGGATGCCGCGCAGCGTGAGGTACTCGAACAACATGAAGAAGTCGTCGAGTTCCTGCAGCCAGCGGGCGAGTTCAAGCAGCATCGTGTGTTCCTTCCGCGTCGAGCAGCGCGGCGACGGTCCGGTCCATCGCGCTGCCGCGCGAGCCCTTGACCAGAAGCGTGGGTCGGGCGCCCGGGCCGGAGGCCGGGTACCCGGCAAGATCGGCGGCAAGCGCGGCGGCGAGTCCGGCATGGCTGCCGAAATGACGGCCGGCGTCGCCGAAGACCGCGGCGGCATGTGCGCTCAGCGGGCCCAGGGCATACAGCCGGGAGATGCCTGCGGCCTGCGCGCGCGCGCCGGCCTGGGCGTGCAGTGCGACGGCATCGGCGCCGAGCTCGCGCATGTCGCCCAGCACCAGCCAGCGCTCGCCCCCCAGCGCCGCCAGGGTGTCGATGGCGGCGAGCAGCGAGCCGGGATTGGCGTTGTAGCTGTCGTCGATCAGGGTCGCCCCGCCCTTGAGCGCATGCGTCACGAGCCGGCCGGCGACGGCTTCGGCGGTGTCCAGCGCTGCGGTGATCGCGGCCATCGGCACGCCTGCGGCGAGTGCGATCGAGGTGGCCGCGAGCGCGTTGCGCACGTTGTGGCGGCCCGGAAGCGGCAGGGCCACGTCGGCCTCGCCGGCGTGCGTGACCAGGCGGAAACGGGAACCGGCGGCGTCCAGGCGGATGTCGCGCGCGACGATGTCGGCGCTGGCGTCGATGCCGAAGCGCAGCAGCGTGCGGCCCTGCGCGCGCTGGGCGAAGTACGGCGCGAAGGCATCGTCGGCATTGATGACCGCCACGCCCTCGGGCGGCAGCGCGTCGTAGATCGCCGCCTTGGTGTCGGCGATGCCGAGCAGGCTGCCCATCCGCTCCAGGTGCGCCGGCGCGATGTTGTTGACCAGGGCGATGTCGGGACGCGCGATGGCGGTCAGGTAGGCGATGTCGCCCGGCTGGCCGGCGCCCATTTCATAGATGGCGAATTGCGCATCGTCGGGCGCGGAAAGCACCGACAGCGGCAGGCCGATCTCGTTGTTGAGGTTGCCCGGGTTGCAACAGCTCGGCGCGTGCCGGGACAGCATCGCCAGGACCAGCTGCTTGACGCTGGTCTTGCCGTTGCTGCCGGTGATGGCGACCACGCGGGCGGCGCGCGTGCGTTGCACGGCGCCAGCCAGCGCGCCGAGCGCGGCCTGCGGATCGGCCACGACGACCTGCGGCAGCGGCGCATCGAGCGGCCGCGCCACCAGGGCGGCCCGTGCGCCGAGCCGGGCGGCATGGGCGACGTGGTCGTGGCCATCGAAGTTGGCCCCGGCCAGCGCGACGAACAGCAGCCCGCGCGGGTCGGCCGGGTCGAGCCGGCGGGTATCGGTGGCGACCGCTTCGATCAGCGGATCGCCCACGCCATGCAGGCGGCCATTGACCAGCTGGGCGATGCGCGACAACGGATACGGAGTCACGGCCGTGCCTCCCTGTCCTGCGGCGCCGCGGCGTGCGCGGCGAGCGCATTGCAGGCGACGACGCGGTCATCGAAGGCGTGCTGCACCCCGGCGATCTCCTGGTAGGGCTCGTGCCCCTTGCCGGCGATCAGCACGATGTCGCCCGCCTTCGCCTGGAGGATCGCGTGGTGGATGGCCCGGGCACGGTCGCGCTCCACGGTCACGGCCGCGCGCCGCGCGAAGCCGGCGAGGATGTCGGCGACGATCGCGTCGCCATCCTCGTTGCGCGGGTTGTCGTCGGTGACGATGACGCGGTCGGCGCCGGCCTCGGCGATGGCCGCCATCTGCGGGCGCTTGCCCGCGTCGCGTTCACCGCCACAGCCGAACACGCAGACCAGCTCGCCGGCGAGGTGCCCGCGCAAGGACTGCAGGGCCTGCGCCAGCGGGTCGGGCTTGTGCGAATAGTCGACCACCACCAGCGGCAGCGCGTCGCCACCACCGAAGCGGTTCATCCGCCCGGGAATCGGTTCGAGCCGGGACAGCACGCGGGCAATGTCGGCGGGTGCATGGCCCAGCGCCTGCAGCGCGCCGGCCACCGCCAGCAGGTTGTCGACGTTGAAGCGGCCAAGCAACGGACAGGCGACCGCGTGCCAGCTGCCGCAAAGCCGCAGGGAGAACGCGATGCCGGCATCGTCGAGCACGATGTCGCGCGCGGCGATGTCGGCGTCGCCGCCGCCGGCGGCGCTGGTCCGCAGCACCTGGATCCCGGGCGCGATCCGCGCCGGCAGCGCGGCGCCGAAGGCGTCGTCGATGTTGATCACCGCCGCGCGCAGGCCTTCGCGCGCGAACAGCCTCGCCTTGGCCTCGCCGTAGGCGGCCATGTCGCCGTGGTAATCCAGATGGTCGCGGCTGAGGTTGGTGAACACCGCGCTGCGGAAATAAATCTGGTCGACCCGGCCCTGGTCCAGCGCATGCGAGGACACTTCCATCGCGACATGGCTGATGCCGGCATCGGCGAAGCTGCGCAGGCCGGCATGGACGCTGAGCACATCCGGCGTGGTGTGGTTGGCCGGGACCAGGGCGCCGGGCCGGCCGCTGCCCAGGGTGCCGATGCTGGCCACGTCGATGCCGGCACCGGCCAGGGCCTGCACCAGCAGGTGCACGGTGGAGGTCTTGCCGTTGGTGCCGGTGACGCCGATGCAGTCCAGCCGCCGCGACGGCGATTGCCAGGCGCGGTCGGCGATCCGGCCCAGATGTTCACGCAGCCCGGGCACTGCAATCGCCGGCCAGCCCGCCAGATCGATCGCAAACCGGGCCGGGGCCGGTGCTTCATGGATGACACAGCAGGCGCCGGCGGCCAGGGCCTGGCCGGCGAATTCCAGGCCATGGCCGCGGTCGCCGGCCACGGCGACGAACGCGTCGCCGGGCTGGATCCGGCGGCTGTCCAGATGCAGCCCGGCCGGGATCTGCCCGGCCAGTTCCGGTGTCGGCGTGGCCAGGCCGGCGAGCAGCTGTTCCAGGCTCGCTGCCGGCCGGGCCGGGACTGGATCGGGCCGCTGGGCCGCAGAGCCGGCCGGTCGCATGGGTGCCAGCGCGTTCATGGCGCCACTCCGCGGCGGGGCGTGCCTTCCGCCTCGGCCACCGGCGTCCGGCCCAGGTCGGCGAGCAGGCCGGGCGGCAGTTCCGGCACCAGCTCGGCCGAATCCGACGCCGGAGCCTCGGCCAGCACGGTGCGGGTGGCGCGGTCGGGCGGGATATCGAGCAGGCGCATGGCGCCGGTCATCACCTTGCCGAATACCGGCGCCGCGACCAGGCCGCCGTAGTAGCCGCCGCCGGTGGGATCGTTGATCACCACCACGCCGACCAGGCGCGGATCGCTGGCCGGGATCATGCCGGTGAAAACGCTGACATAGCGGTTCTCGTAGCCGCCGCTGGTGGCGCGCCGGGTGGTGCCGGTCTTGCCCGCCACCGAGTAATTGGCGACCGCCGCCCGGGTGCCGGAACCGCCCGGTGCGGTGACCGTTTCCAGCATCTGCACCAGGCTATCGGCGATCGCCGGATCAAAGATCTGCCGGCCCGGCTTGCGTTCGCCCTTGATGAAGGTCGGCGGTTGCAGGCGGCCACGGTTGGCCAGGGCACCGTAGGCCTGGGCCATTTGCAGGGCGGTGACCGAGATCGCATAGCCGTAGGCCATGGTCGCCTTGTGCAGGGTGCCCCAGCGTTGCGCCGGCGGCAGCACGCCGCTGGCCTCGCCGGGGAAGCCCGATTCGGTGCTGGCGCCGACGCCGATGCGCGCGAACACGCTCCACAGTTGTTCGTTGTCCAACGCCAGGGCGATCTTGGTCGCCGCCACGTTGCTGGATTTGGCCAGGATGCCGGCCAGATCCAGCGGGCCGAAGTTGCGCACGTCGCGCACCGTATGCCGGGTCACCAGCAGGCGGCCGCCCTCGGTGTCGATCACCGATTCGGGCGTGAACAGGCCGCTCTCCAGGCCGGCGGCCAGGGTGAAGGTCTTGATCACCGAGCCGGGCTCGAACAGGTCGGTGACCGCCCGGTTGCGCCGGTTGCCGGGCTCGACGCTGGCGCGCGAGTTGTTGTTGTACGAGGGCAGGTTGACCATCGTCAGGACTTCGCCGGTGGGCGCATCCAGCACCACCATCGAACCGGAGCTGGCGTTGTGTTCGACCAGGGCGGCGCTGAGCTCGCGGTAGGCCAGGTACTGCAGGCGGCGGTCGATCGACAGCACCAGGTCGCGGCCCGGCTCCGGCGCGTGCAGCAGTTCCACGGTTTCCACCACCAGGCCGCGGCGGTCGCGGATCACCCGCTGGCTGCCGGCCGATCCCGCCAGCCAGGAGTTGTAGGCCAGCTCCAGGCCTTCCTGGCCGCGATCGTCGATGTTGGTATAGCCCAGGACATGGGCCAGCACTTCGCCGCCGGGGTAGTAGCGGCGGAATTCGCGCTGCGCATTGACGCCGTTGATGTCCAGCGCCAGAACCTGGGCGGCGCGGTCCGGTGGCAGGCGCCGGCGCAGGTACATGAACTCGCGGTTGGCCTCGGCCTTGTCGCGGGTATCGGCCAGCAGCTTGTCCGGATCAAGGTCCAGGGCCGCGGCCAGTTGCGCAATGCGCCCGGCGTTGTCGAGCAGGGCCGAAGGATTGGCCCAGATGCTCTGCACCGGGGTCGACACCGCCAGCGCTTCGCCGTTGCGGTCCAGGATCTGGCCGCGCGAGGTCGGGATCGGCAGCTCGCGCAGGAACCGGGCGTCGCCTTGGGCCTGGTAGAAATCCTTGCGCACCAGCTGCAGGTCGACCGCCCGGGCGAGCACGGCAATCACGCATACGCCCAGGAAGGCGAGCAGCAGACGCAGGCGCCAGCGCAGGCTGGTCTGCGGCCGGCGGCGTTGCGGGTGGCGGCGCGCGTTCATCGGTGCAGCACCGTGATCCGCTCGGGATCCGGCGAGGCCAGGCCGAATTCCTCGCGCGCGATGCGCTCGACCCGGCTCATCTCGGCCCAGGTGGCCTGTTCCAGCTGCAGCCGGCCGTATTCGATATTGAGCTCGTCGCGCTCGGCGTGCAGCCGGCGCAGTTCCATGTAGTCCTGCCGGCCCTGATGATGCATTTGCACCACGCCGATGGCGCTCGCCACGGCGCCGGTGATCAGGCAGGCCAGGAGGATGTGGCGCAGCGTGATCACAGCTTTTCCGCGCTTCGCAGGACCGCGCTGCGGGCACGCGGATTGCGTGCCAGTTCGTCGGCATCGGGCATGGCGCGGCCCAGCGGGCGCAGCAGTGCGGGCGGCTGGTCGGGGTTGGGCGGCCGGCGCCGGTCGACTTGCTCGCGGCCACTGCCGGCGGCGATGAAGCGCTTGACCAGGCGGTCCTCCAGCGAGTGGAAGCTGATCACCGCCAGGCGGCCACCCGGACTCAGGCAGGCGACCGCGGCGGCCAGGGCGCGTTCGACCTCGCCCAGTTCGTCGTTGATGTGGATGCGCAGGGCCTGGAAGCTGCGCGTGGCCGGGTGCTTGTGCCGGTCGCGGGTGCCGGGCACGGTGGCGATCAGGTCGGCGAGCTGGCCGGTGCGTTCGATCGGCGCCTGGGCACGGGCGGCGACGATGGCGCGGGCAATCGCCCGGCTGCGGCGCTCCTCGCCGTACTGCCAGAGTACGCGGGCAATCTCGGCCTCCTCGGCCGTGGCCAGCCACTGCGCAACCGACAGGCCCTGGCCCGGATCCATGCGCATATCCAGCGGGCCATCGGCCATGAAGCTGAAGCCGCGATCGGCGTCATCCAGTTGCGGCGATGACACGCCCAGGTCCAGCAGCACGCCGTCGATGCCGGTGGCGGCCTCGTCCCACTCGCCCAGGGTCGAGAATGGCGCCTGGCGGATGCGGACGCGGGGATCGTCGCCAAACCGGCGGTGGGCATCGGCGATCGCCTGCGGGTCGCGGTCCAGCAGCAGCAGGCGGCCGGCCGGGCCCAGCGCCTGCGCGATCGCCGCGGCGTGGCCGCCACGGCCATAGGTCGCGTCCAGGTAGCAGCCATCGGGCCGCACCCGGAGGGCGGCGAGGGTCTGACCCGGCAGGACGGGTTGATGGCTGAATTCGCGCAGGGCGGCCGGTTCGGCGCACATGATGGGGTGGGCTCCAGGTCAGATTCGCAGGGCGAGCATTTCGGTGGTGATGTCCTCGGCGGCGATGGTGGTGGCCATGCGTTCCTGGTGCGCTTCTTCGGCCCACAACTCGAATTTGTCGCCCAGGCCGATCAGCACTGCCCGCTTGCCGATACCGGCGGTCTGCCGCAGGCTGGCCGGCAGCAGCACCCGGTGATGGCTGTCGGGCGCCAGCTCGGTGGCCGAGCCGATCAGCGCCCGGCGCAGTTGCCGGTGGGCGGTGTTGAAGCTGTGCAGTGCCCCGACCTGGTCCCGGGCGCGACGCCATTCCTCGTGGGGAAACAGCCACAGGCAACCGGGATCGAACGGGTTGTAGGTCAGCATCAGGCGGTTGCCACAGACCGCGGCAAGGGTGTCGCGCCAGGCCGTGGGAATGGCCATGCGCCCCTTGTCGTCGATGCTGATGTTGGATTCGCCTTGGAACATTTGCCCGGTTCGCCACGTAAACCCACAAAAACCCACTTTTTTCCACGCGGCTCACGTTACTGACCCGACACATATGTGTCAAGGAAAAACCGCAATGGCGGCAATCACTTACCTGAACTTGCATCTGCTTGAGCTTATGTCTGCAAGTCATTGAAAACTGGCAATGAGTTCCGCCGGGCATGCAGAGGCCAGGACTGTTCCATTCAGCTGCTGTTTACAGGCTGCCGGGGGCGGGCTCAGGCCTATGCGTGGGCCGGGCCGTGCCGGGAACGCGCGGGTCAGCCCGGGGCCGGATAATGACTGCCGCCCACGATTCTCCACCGTGCCGTTCCAGGGCAGTCGGGGGCGAGCCTTGGCGTGGCGCTCGCCGCACCAGTGACGACGGCAGCACGGCGGGATCCTGACGCTCCGCCCAGGCGAGGTCCGGTTTGCGACATGCAGCCGTGCTCAACGGTAGGGCGGGGCGGCGCCGTCGGGGCGTGTCTTGAAGCGCTTGTGGATCCACAGGTACTGCGCCGGCGCCTGCCGCACCATGGTTTCGACCAGGCGATTGATGCGGGCGGTGTCGGCGACGGCATCGTCAGACGGGAAATCGGCCAGCGGCGGCTGCAGGGTGATTTCATAGCCCTGCCGGCCGGGCAGGCGCCGGTGGTGGAAGGCGATCACCGCCGCGCCCGACAACCGTGCCAGGTGGTGGGTGGCAGTGATGGTCGAGGCCGGGACGCCGAAGAAGGGCACGAACACGCTGTCCTTGCCGCGCATGTCCTGGTCCGGCGCGTACCACAGGTGGCCGCCCTGGCGCAGGTGCCGCACCGTGGCGCGCAGTTCGCGGCGGCCGAACATGGCGCTGGCATAGCGCAGCCGCCGCTGCTTCACCGCCCACTCGAACGCCGGCGAGCCGTGCTCGCGGTACAGGCCGGCCAGCGGCACATGGCCGGCGACCAGGCGCGCAGACATCTCCAGGTGGCTGAAGTGGGCACCGACCAGGAGCACGCCGCGGCCACCGGCGCTGGCCGCCTGCAGGTGTTCCAGGCCTTCGATCCGGTGCGGGATGCGGGCAAAGCGTCGCGCCGGCATCATCCAGCTCAGGGCGAACTCGGCCGCCATCCGGCCCAGGTCGCGGAAGTGGCTGTGCAGCAATTGCTCGCGCGCGGAGTCATCCAGCTCCGGAAAGCACAGTTCCAGGTTGCGTCGCGCCACCCGTCGCCGGCCGGCCATCAGCCGGTACAGGGGCCGGCCCAGGCTGGCACCTGCGGCCAGGGCGAGGTGCCAGGGCAGCCGGCCGATGAGCCAGATCAGGCCCAGTGCCAGCCAGGCCGGCCAGTGCCAGGGCGCGAGCAGAGAGCGGGGCAGGCGGTTCATGGCCGGCGATTGTAGTGCCCGGCCGCGCCATCGCTCCGGCCCCGTGCCTGGTGGCCGCGTCACCCTGAAGCCCCGGTGCGGGCGCCGGCGGCTTAGATCGGGCACGGCCGGGTCCGTCAGCCCCGGGCTGGCCGTCTACAATCGCGCCATGATCGATCGTCCCGCCGACACGGATCTGGCCTATCCGCTGCGCACCCGCATCCGGCTGCTGCTGCTGCGCTGGCTGTATACCGTGGTCATGTACCTGGCCACGCCGGTGATCATCTACCGGCTGATCTCGCGCGGGATGAAGTTCCGGGGCTATCTGCACCGCTGGTCGGAGCGCTTCGGCTATTTCAAGGCGCCACCGTTCCGCGCCGACAGCATCTGGGTGCATGCGGTCTCGGTCGGTGAGCTCAATGCCGCCATTCCGCTGATCGGCGCCATGCGCCGGCGCTGGCCCGAACACCCGATGGTGGTGACCACGGTGACGCCGACCGGTTCGGACCGGGTCCGGCAGGTGTTCGGCGAGGAGGTGTTCCACGTCTATCTGCCTTACGACCTGCCGCGCATGGTGCACCGCTTCCTGGCCCGGGTGCGGCCGCGCCTGGCGGTGGTGATGGAAACCGAGATCTGGCCGAATCTGTTCTTCGCCTGCCGCAAGCGCGGCATTCCGGTGGTGATCGCCAATGCCCGGCTGTCGGAGCGATCGCTGCGCGGCTACGGCCCGGTGCAGCCGCTGGCTGGCGAGGCGATCCGCTCGGCCACGTTCATCGCCGCCCAGTCGCAAACCGACTACGACCGGTTTTTGAGCCTGGGCGCGCGCCCGGAACGGCTGGCCATGGTCGGCAACATCAAGTACGACATCGAAGTGCCGCCGCAGGTGGTGGAAAGCGGCCTGGACTGGCGCACCAGTGCCGATCCGCGCCGGCCGGTGTGGATTGCCGCCAGCACCCACGAGGGCGAGGAGCTGGCGGTGGTCAACGCCCACCTCAAGGTGTTGGGCCATTTTCCCGACGCCATGGTGATCATCGCGCCGCGTCATCCCGAGCGGTTCAAGGCGATGACCCAGCTGTGCGAGAACTTCGGCTTCCGCACCCGCTGTCGCAGCGAGCATGGCACCGCCCTGCCCGATACCCAGTGCTTCGTGGTCGATACCCTGGGCGAGCTGCTGCGTTTCTATGCCGCCGCCGATGTCGCCTTCGTCGCCGGCAGCCTGGAAGCCATCGGCGGCCACAACGTGCTGGAACCGGCATTGCTGTCCAAGCCGATCATCGTCGGCCCGCATACCTTCAACTTCGGCGATATCACCCATCTGCTGGTCGAGCGCGGTGCCGCGGTACGCATCGACAACGCCGAGGACCTGGCCGAAGCGGTGTACTGGCTGCTGGGCAGTGACGTCCGGATGCAGCGCATGGGCGCGTCCGCGGTCGAGGTGATTGCCGCCGAGCGCGGCGCCCTGGCCCGCACCATGTCCCTGATCGAGCGGCGCCTGGAGCCCTGATCGTCCGGGTCGGTCCCGGTACCGGCAGATCCGGCCGGGACGGTGCCGCTGGCGGCAGTGATCGACTGGCGGCGCAATCGGCCAAGGCGGTTTTCACGCCACAAGCATTCGCGCTACTGTACGGGCCGCCCCGGGCCGTGTTCCCGGGCCGCCACTGAACGCTTTGGCTTGCCATGGCCCGACGTGGGGCTTTCCTAACAACCTCAAGCAAGCACTAGGGAGATCAGATCGATGTCGAGTACTTCTCCGGGCGAAGGCCGGACCATCCTGGGCCATCCACGCGGCCTGTTCGTTCTGTTTTTCGCCGAGATGTGGGAGCGCTTTTCGTTCTACGGAATGCGCGCCATCCTGATCTTCTATCTCCTGCAGCACTGGCTGTTCTCCGAAGAGCGGGCCTATGCGATCTATGCCGCCTATGCCGCACTGGTCTATATCGCCCCGGTGCTGGGCGGTTACCTGGCCGACCGCTACATCGGCCAGCGCCGGGCGGTGCAGTACGGCGCCATCCTGCTCACCATCGGCCATGGCCTGATGGCGTTTGAAGGCTCCGGCGGGCAGGATTCGCCGTATCTGAACGTGTTCTGGCTGGCGCTGTCGTTCATCATCATGGGCGTGGGCTTCCTCAAGTCCAGCATCTCGGTGCTGGTCGGCCAGCTCTATGAGCCCGGCGATGCCCGCCGCGATCCGGCGTTCACCATCTTCTACATGGGCATCAATGTCGGTGCCGCCACCGGCTCGCTGATCGCCGCCTACCTGGGCCAGACCTACGGCTGGGCCTGGGGCTTCGGCGCCGCAGGCATCGGCATGCTGTTGGGCCTGCTGGTCTTCGTCTGGGGCCGGCCGGCCCTGATGGGCCGTGGCGAGGCGCCGGATCCGGCCGCCCTGCGGCGGCCGGTATGGGGCATCCCGCTGGAGTACCTGGTCTACCTGTGGGGCCTGGTCGGCGTGGTCGTGGTCTGGTTCCTGATCCAGTACCAGCATGTCGTCGGCTGGCTGCTGGGCGCCTGCGGTGCCATCGTGCTGGTCTATTTCACCTACGAGGCGGTGGTCAAGCTGGACAAGGTCTCCCGCGACCGGATCATCGCGGCGGTGTTCCTGATCGCCCTGCAGCCGCTGTTCTGGGCGCTGTTCGAGCAGGCCGGTTCCTCGCTCAATGTCTATACCGACCGGGCCGTGGACCGCACCATGTTCGGCTGGGAAGTCCCGGCCGGCATGTTCCAGTCGATCAATGCCTTCTACATCGTCATGCTCGGCCCGGTGTTCGCCGGTCTGTGGCTGTGGCTGGCCCGCCGCGGCCTGGAGCCGTCCACCCCGGCCAAGTTCGGCCTGGGCCTGATCCAGCTGGGCCTGGGCTTCTTCGTCCTGGTCTGGGGCGCCAGCGCCAGTGACGGCCTGACGCCGGTGCTGTTCATCTTCCTGATCTACCTGCTGCACACCATGGGTGAGCTGTGCCTGTCGCCGG
>CAZUZT010000065.1:0-5173 GCA_964624575.1 uncultured Rhodanobacteraceae bacterium
CATGATCAGCGGCGTGGCCGGGCTGATCTTCAGCCGCGAGCGCACTTCCACGCCGCTGTTTTCCAGTTGCTCGATCTCCTTGCGCAGGGCCGCCGGCGAGAGCACCACGCCGTTGCCGATCAGGCACAGGGCGCCTTCGCGCAGGATGCCCGAGGGAATCAGGTGCAGCACGGTTTTGGTCTGATTGATGACCAGGGTGTGGCCGGCATTGTGCCCGCCCTGGAAGCGGACCACGGCCCCGATGTCCTGGGTCAGCAGATCGACGATCTTGCCCTTGCCCTCATCACCCCACTGGGCCCCCAACACGACAACCGACTGCGCCATCATCCTGCTCCGTTTGATCGATACCAGACATGACAAAAGCCGGGCGCGGCACCCGGCTTTGTCCGATTATCAGCCCTGGACCGGGCCGCTGCCAGTCCAGGGCCAGCGCCGGCCGCGCCGATGGGCCGCCGCCGCTGCGGCGGCCACTGCCGGTGCCGCCGGCCACCTCAAACGCTGCGCACCAGCTGCAGGCATACCAGGCCCAGCACCACCATCACCGCACCGCCGATGCGCAGGTTGCGCGGCGGCAGCGACTGGATACGCTGCGCCATTTCCTGCCAGGCCTGCGGCGCCACGAACAACATCAGGCCCTCGAGCACGAGGACCAGGCACAGGGCCGCCCACAGGTCACTCACGGCGGCCGGTCCCGGTCAGCGCGCGGCCCGGCCGGTTTCGCCGAAGAAGCGGAAGAACTCCGAATCCGGGTCGATGACGATGACATCGCTGCCACTGCGGAAGGTTTCCCGGTAGGCCTGCAAGCTGCGATGGAAGCTGTAGAACTCGCTGTCGGCCTGGTAGGCCTGGGCATAGGTGCGGGCCGCCTGGGCGTCGCCCTCACCACGCAGCCGCTGTGCATCACGCTCGGCGTTGGCCAGGATCACGTGGCGTTGGCGGTCGGCATCGGCTTCGACTTCCTCGGCCGCTTCCTGGCCTTCGGCACGCAACTCGTTGGCGACCCGGCGCCGTTCCTCGCGCATGCGCTGGAACACCGAGTCGATGACCGTGCTGTCCTCGGGCAGTTCGATACGCTTGATGCGCAGGTCGATCACCCGGATGCCCAGGGTCCGGGCGGCTTCGTCGGTCTTCTCGCGCAGCACATCGGTCAGGTTGGTGCGGACATCGGCCACCACCTCGGCCAGGGTGCGCTGGTTGAGTTCGTTGCGCACCGCTTCCTTGACGATCGGGTTCAGGCGCGCCAGGGCGTTGTCTTCGATCCCGGCGGTGGCCTGGTAATAGCGGGTGACATCTTCGATCCGCCAACGCACGAAGAAGTCGACGCTGACGTCCTTCTTTTCCGAGGTCAGATAGCGCTCGGGCATCGCATCCAGGGTCAGCAGGCGGCGATCAAAGCGGCGCACCGATTCAATGAACGGCACCTTCATATGCAAACCGGGCGGGATGTCGGAGCGGGTGATCGCACCCAGACGGAACAACGCGCCGGATTCGTACTCACGCACCATGAACAGGCTGTTGGCCACCACCAGCAGCACCGCGACTGCGGCAATCATCAATCCGGTTCTCATCGACGGCTCTCCCTGGCTGCATTGCTGCGCGAATTGCCGGCACTGGCCGGCGCCCCGGCAGCCTGGCCCGGCCCGGCGCCGGAACTGCCGCCCCCGCGTTCAGCCGGCACGCTGCGCTGGCGCTCCTTGATGATCTGGTCCAGCGGCAGATAGAGCATCGACTGGCTGCCCTCGCGGACATCGATCATGACCTTGGGATTGGCCGCCAGAACCTGCTCCATGGTTTCCAGCAGCAGGCGCTGGCGTGTCACCTCGGGTGCCTGCCGGTATTCATCGTGGATCAGGCTGAAGCGTGCTGCCTCACCTTCGGCACGGGCGATCGTGGCTTCCCGGTAACCTTCCGATTCCAGGGTGATGCGGGCGGCTTCACCGCGCGCCTCTGGGACCACCCGGCTGGCATAGGCCTCAGCCGCACGGATCAGGCGTTCCTTGTCCTCACGTGCCGAAATGGCATCGTCGAAGGCGGCCTTCACTTCCTGCGGCGGTTCCACTTCCTGGAAGTTGACGTCATTGACCTCGATGCCGGTACGGTAATCATTGAGCGTGGCCTGCAAGATATCGCGCACCTGGATCACCAGCGCGGCACGGTTGCCGATCAGGATTTCATCCAGGGTATTGGCACCGACCACCTGCCGGACCGCACTTTCGGCAGTCTGGCGCACGGCATCATCGGGGTCGCGGGTTGCGAACTGGTACAGCATCGGGTCGGCGACCCGGAACTGGATGTTGAACTTGAGCACCACCAGGTTCTCGTCGCGGGTCAGCATCCGCGCCTGCTCGGTCAACGAGCGCACCGTGGTGAAGTCGACCCGGCGCAATTCCTCCACCGGCCGCGGCCACTTGAAGTTCAGGCCCGGATTCATCTGCCGGTCGAACTTGCCAAAGCGCATGATCACACCGCGCTCGCGCTCTTCGATCACGACCACGGCATCGAAGGCGGCCCACAACAGGAAGGCACCGAGCACGATCAGCGCGATGCCACCGGCGCCGGCACCGCCGCCACTGCTCCGGCTGCCGCCACCGCTGCCGGAACGGCCGCCGCCAAACAACCGGTTGATGCGTTCGCTGAAGGATTTCAGCCAGCGCTCGAAATCCGGTCCGTCACCGCCGCCGGAGTTCCGGCCGCCTCCGGACCAGGGGTCACGCTTGTTGCCGCCAGGCTCATTCCAGGCCATCAAGGTCTCCACGAAAATCTGGCCGGTCTGCGACCGGCACGGTCCCGGCAGCAAGGGTTGCTGCCGCAAGTTGACCGGGGATTATAGACGAACCGGAGCCTGCTCCCGGGCCAGCCGCTCAAAATCGACCGGACATTGCCGGCCCGGCAATGTCCGGAATCGTCACCAAGGCCGGTTGCGGCCGGTGGCTGGTTGCCGCCGGATGCCGCCGCGATCGGCGGATGCCAATCCGGTTACCCGGAGTCGCCGCGCGCACGATCAGCGGAGCCGATGCGCAGGCCGCTGTCATCGGCCAACTGGCGCAGGCGTCCGGCCTCGGCCTGGCTGAGGTTGACCAGCAACCACCAGCCATCCTCGCCGGGCTCTTCGTCCTCGATCGATTGCTGTTGATACAGCGCGGCGCGGACATCGCCGTCGGCATGAGGGACAAAGACCCGCCAGCGCTGGCGCTGGTCGGCAAAGAACTCGCCGATCGCGGCCAGCAGCAGATCGATGCCGTCGCCGGTCTGCGCCGACAGCCAGACCCGCGCCTGGCGGCCACCGTCGATATCATCGCGGCGTGCCGGCCGGCCGCTCAGGTCAACCTTGTTCATCACCAGCAGGCGGGGGATGTCACCGGCGCCGATGCTTTCCAGCACGTCATCGACCTGGCCGATGCGCTGCTCATGCTCGGGGTCGGCACTGTCGACCACGTGCAGCAGCAGGTCGGCCTCGCGGGCCTCGGACAGGGTGGCCCGGAATGCGGCCACCACCTCATGCGGAAGCTCGCGGATAAAACCGACGGTATCGGCCAGCAACAGGGTGCCGCCGGCCGGATTGGGCAGTCGCCGCAGGGTCGGGTCCAGGGTCGCGAACAACTGGTCGGCGGCATGGACGCCGGCGCCGGTGAGCCGGTTGAACAGCGTGGATTTGCCGGCGTTGGTATAGCCGATCAACGCCACCGTCGGGACGTCACCCTTGTCGCGGGCGCGTCGTGACTGGCGCCGCTGCACCTGGACCTGCTCCAGGCGCCGGCGCAGCGCCTTGACCCGCTCGGCGAGCAGGCGCCGGTCGGTTTCCAGCTGCGTTTCACCCGGGCCGCGCAGGCCGATGGCGCCACCGCGCTGACTGTCCAGATGGGTCCAGCCACGCACCAGCCGGGTCGCCAGGTGCCGAAGTTGTGCCAACTCCACCTGCAGCTTGCCTTCGAAGCTGCGCGCGCGCTGGGCGAAGATATCCAGGATCAGGCTGGTCCGGTCGACCACCCGGCATTGCCAGTGGCGTTCCAGGTTGCGCTCCTGCACCGGCGTCAGCGTGTGATCGACCAGGACGACATCGGCGTCATGGACTTTGCGTAAAGTCGCCACCTCATCAACCTTGCCGCTGCCTACATAGGTAGCCGCGACCGGCCGCTGGATGCGGGCCGATAGCGTGGCCACGACCTGGGCGCCGGCCGACACCGCCAGTTCGGTGAACTCGGCCAGGTCGGCTTCCAGGTCAGCCCGCTCCCCGTACGGCACCAGGATGATCGCCCGTTCACCGTCAACGGCGCGGCGGAACGGATCGCCGCCGGCCAGACCAAAATCGGCCGACGGCGTGCTGTCATTGTCGGGCCGGGAGCTGCTCAATCCTGCTCGGTGCCCGGGCCGGGCCCCTGCTGATCATTGCCACCGCCACTGACCAGCGGACCGCTTTCGGTCATGCGCACGTTGCGCGAGGGCACCACGGTGGAAATGGCATGCTTGTAGACCATCTGGTTGACCTGGTTGCGCAACAGCACGACAAACTGGTCGAACGATTCAATGGTGCCCTGCAGCTTGATGCCGTTGACCAGGTACACCGCCACCGGGACGCGCTCCTTGCGCAAGGCATTCAGGAACGGATCCTGCAAAGTCTGGCCTTTCGACATGATTTTGTTCTCCTTGTAATGGTCGTCTTGTGCAACCTGTCATTGACTGCCGCACGGCGTGTGCCGCCGGGTGCACCGCGGATTCGGTGGCCGTGTCGCTGTCATCAACCCACCATAGCCGCTACCGGCTGTCTGTCCTTTGGCCATTGCCGGGCCAGTGTCCGGCGCATTGCCGGCACCCCTAACTCGGGGCGATTTCCAGCCATGCAAGTGCGCCTGCCGGCCAATCTGCCAGCCCACCCTGTTCATGCCGCGTGTACTTGCTGTCGGCAGCCGGCCGACCCGCCCCGGCCGGCTCGATGCCCACCGCGCGCAAAACATGGCAACGTCGTCAGTATACGTGAACAAGCTCACATACCGGTATCGCACAGGCGCCGATCAGCGCCAGCCTACCCTGGGCTATCGAGTTGATTTTCAACGATTGTTGCTCGGTTGAACCTGCGCAGTGCTGGCACCCGCGGCGCCCAGGCCAACCGCGTTGACGCCGGCGGTCCGCGTCCCTGGCTCATTGCCGGCCGTGCCCAGGAAGGCGGTGATCCGCC
>CAZUZT010000065.1:5273-11313 GCA_964624575.1 uncultured Rhodanobacteraceae bacterium
CCAGCATCGTCTGGAAGCGCTGGCCGATGCGCTCATGGAGCACGGTGCGGTCGCCGGGCAACAGGACCAGCTTGAGCAGACGCCAGGGCAGGCGCCGGCCGCCATCGATCTGCTGCAACCGGCTGATCGGCTGGCCGGTCAACCGCCACACTTCCAGCGCGCGCAGGATCCGTTGCCGGTCACCAGAGCGGATCCGTTCCGCCGCCGACGGGTCGATCCGGGCCAACTGCGCATGCATCGCCGGCCAGCCGACACGCCCGGCCTGGGCTTCCAGCTGCGCACGAACCCCGGGGTCGGCTGCGGGGAGACTGCCCAGGCCGCGCTCCAGGGCGCGGAAGTACAGGCCGGTGCCCCCGACCACCAGCGGAATGCGGCCGGCGGCGGTGATCCGCGTTATGGCAGCGAGCGCCTCATCGCGGAAATCACCGGCGGAAAACGGCTGCTGCGGCTCGCGCACGTCGATCAGCGCATGGGGAAACCGGGCCAGCGTGGCGGCATCCGGCTTGGCGCTGCCGATATCCAGGCGCCGGTACACCTGCGCCGAATCGGCACTGACCAGGCCCAGGGGGAAGTGCCCGGCCAGCGCCATGGCCAGACCGGTCTTGCCCGATGCGGTCGGGCCCATGACAAAGATCGCCGCTGGCCGCCGGTCCCGACCGCAGCCGGGCACCGGTTCCTGTCCTGCCGGGTTCATGACAAAGGCTTTTCCATGATCACGAAATACAGATCGTCGCGGCGCGGCAGGCCGAAACGTTCATCGCCGTAGGGAAACGGCGCCCGGTCACCGGTGAGGACATAGCCGCGGCGCCGGTACCAGGCGATCAGGCTGTCACGCAGCCAGATCACCTGCAACGCCATCACCCGGGCACCCAGTTGTGCCAGCGCCCGGGTTTCGGCGGCATGCAGCAGGCGATCACCGGTGCCCTGCCCCTGCCGGCGCGGATCAACGGCGAACAGGCCGAACCAGCAATGTTGCGCCTGCAACTGCAGGTGGGCGCAGGCGACCACACCGGTGGCATCCTCGGCCAACAGGATGCCCTGGCCGGCGCTGACCGGATCATTGCCTCCGACCGGCGGCAGCAGGCTCAGCAGATGATCCCGGTCGAGGCGGCTGCCATCCAGGAAATCGGCTTCGGTGGTCCAGCCCTGGCGGCTGGCCTGGCCGCGGTAGGCCGACTGCACCAGGGCCATGATCGCCTCGGCATCGGCGGCATCGGCCCAGCGGTAATGTTCGGCACTCATGGTCACGCGGCAAGGCCCGGAGAGGCGATGGGGTGGCTGTCGTGGCTCAGTGTGCCAGCAGGCCGCGGACCTTGGCGATCGCCGCGACCAGGGCATCGATCTCCGCCGGCGTGTTGTAGAACGCCAGCGAAGCACGGCAGGTGGCGTTGACGCCATAGAACCGCATCAGCGGATGGGCGCAGTGATGGCCCGAGCGCACGGCGATGCCTTCCAGGTCGATCATCGTGGCCAGGTCGGAGGACTGGACGCCGTCGATGGCGAAGGAAAATACCGGCACCCGCTGCCGTGCCTGGCCGATCAGGCGCAGGCCCGGAACCGCCTGCAGCCGCTCCAGGGCATAGGCGCCCAGCTGCTCCTCGCACTGCTGGATGGCGGCCATGCCGATGCCTTCCAGATAACGTGCCGCCGCGCCCAGGCCGATGATGCCGGCGATGTTCGGCGTGCCGGCTTCGAAACGGTGCGGCGGATCGGCGAATTGCGTGCCCTGGAAGCTGACCTCGTGGATCATCTCGCCGCCGCCCATGAATGGCGGCATCGCTGCCAGGGTTTCGCGGCGCGCCCAGAGCACGCCACTGCCGGTCGGACCGAACATCTTGTGCCCGGTGACGACGTAGAAATCGCAGCCCAGTCCGGGAACCGCCAGGGGCAGGTGCGGCGCCGCCTGGGAACCGTCCACCAGCGTGGTGATGCCGCGTTCACGCGCCATCGCACACAGTCGGGCTACCGGATTGATTGTGCCCAGGGCATTGGAGACGTGGGTGAAGGCAAACAGTTTCACCTGCGGGGTGAGCATGCGCTCCGCCGCCTCCAGGTCCAGCTCGCCGCTGTCGTGGATCGGCAGCACCTGGATATGGGCGCCGACCCGTTCGCACAGCAACTGCCAGGGCACGATGTTGGCGTGGTGCTCCATCATCGTCAGCAGCACGGTGTCACCGGCCCCCACGTGCTGATCACCCCAACTGTGCGCGACCAGGTTGATGCCCTCGGTGGTGCCGCGGGTGAACACGATCTCTTCGCGACTGCCGGCGCCCAGGAAGCCGGCCATGGCATCGCGGGCGTCCTCGTAGGCCTGCGTGGCTTCGCTGCCCAGGGTATGCACGGCACGCGAGACATTGGCGTTGCTGTGCCGGTAGTAGCGGTCAATGGCGGCCAGCACCGGCAGCGGCCGCTGGGCGGTGTTGGCACTGTCAAGGTAAACCAGCGGCTTGCCGTGCACCTGGCGTTTCAGGGCGGGAAAATCCTCGCGGATCGCGAGCCAGCGCCCGCCATCCGGCCCGGTCGCCGTGGTGACGACCGGGCGGATACCGGAACCGGCAACGACCGTCATGCGGGCTCCCGGTCAAGCACGGCCGCCAGGCGGGTCGCTGCCGGCGTGTCGGGCTCGGCGCCAAAGGCCTCGACGGCAAAGGCACGTTCCAGCATCACGCGGGCTTGCCCCGCATCGATGCCACGGGTGCGAAGGTAGAACAGCGCCTGCTCATCGAGCTGGCCGACGGTGGCGCCATGGCCGCACTTGACGTCCTCGGCATGGATCTCCAGGGCCGGCTGGGCATCGACCTCGGCCAGCGAGGAGCCCAGCAGGCTCTTGCAGTTGAGCTGGGCGTCGGTGCCATCGGCGCCTTGGGCCACGGTGATGTAGCCGTTGAACACCGCCCGGCTGCGGTCATCGGCGATCACCCGCCAACGGGTATCACTGTCGGCATTGCCGGCCAGGTGCTCCATGTCCAATTGCATGTCGGCATGGCGCTTGTCGGCCAGCAGGAACGCGCCGCCCAACTCGGCCAGGGCATTCTCGCCGCGCACGGCGATCAACAGATCGTGCCGCGACGGCGCGGCGCCGGCATCGACCACCTGCATGGTCAGCCGGGCGCGGCTTTCCAGATCGATGCGGGTATTGGCAAAAACGCTGGACCGGTCGCTGGCGGCATTGAGCCAGACCAGGTGCAGGTGGGCACCGGCCTGCACGCGGATGCGGCTGGCCATTGTCGCGAACGAGGCGCTGTCGGCAGCGGTGACATCGATGATCAGGCACAGTCGGGCGTCCTCGCCCAGGTCGATGCGGTGATCCAGGTGCCAGGCGGTGTCCTGGTCGTGGTTGCGGCCGCGGCAGTCCAGGGTCAGCCAGGGTTCGACCCGGGTGCCGGCAGCGACACGCAGCCAGGCGCCGTCGGTGGCGAAAGCGGCATTGACGCTGGGGAACAGGCGGACATCGTCGGTTTCGCCGCCGATGACGAAACGCAGGCGCTCGTCATCGCGCGACAGCGCCTGGGACAGCGAATCCAGTTCCACCCCGTCCAGGCTGTGGGCAGCCGCCAAGGCCACGCAGTGGCCGTCGACGAAACGGGCACCGGGCAGGGTTGGGCCGTCCGCGCCAGCATCGGCGCCGGCATCCGAATCGGAAGACACGGGCCGCGCTGCCGGCACCGGTGTGCGCTGACCCAGGGCATACAGCGAGGTGTACTTGAACGCTTCGTTGCCGCGCTGTGGCCAGTCGGCCGCCAGCAGCCGTTCCCGCGCCCGTTGCTGGCGTTCGCGGAACCAGCCCGGCAACCCGGTCTCGGTGTCAGCGGCCGGCGGCAGCGTCGCCAGCGATTGCAGCATCGGTGTTGCCATCAGGCTACCGCCTCATCGAGCTTGCGCTCGGCAATCCAGCCGTAGCCGTGGGCTTCCAGCTCCTTGGCCAGAGACTTGTCGCCCGATTCCACGATCCGCCCTTCCGACAGCACGTGCACGCGGTCGGGAATGATATAGTCGAGCAGGCGCTGGTAATGGGTGATGATCAGGAAGCCGCGATCGGGCGAACGCAGGGCGTTGACGCCATCGGCGACCTGGCGCAGGGCATCGATGTCCAGGCCCGAGTCGGTCTCGTCCATGATCGCCAGGCGCGGCTCCAGCACCGCCATCTGGAAGATTTCGTTGCGCTTTTTCTCACCACCTGAGAAACCGCTGTTGACGCCGCGGTGCAGCAGCTCGTCGGGCAGGTGCAGCACTTCCAGCTTCTCCCGTACCCGACGCAGGAACTGCACCGAGTCCATCTCCGGCTCGCCGCGTGCCTTGCGCTGGGCATTGAAGGCCGAACGCAGGAAGTAGGTGTTGTTGACGCCGGGAATCTCCACCGGGTACTGGAAGGCCAGGAACACGCCGGCGGCGGCGCGCTCTTCGGGGTCCAGCTCCAGCAGGTCGCCGTTGTCGAAGCTGACCGAGCCTTCGGTCACCTCGTAGCCGTCGCGACCGGCCAGGATCGCGGCCAGGGTGCTTTTGCCCGAGCCGTTCGGGCCCATGACGGCATGCACTTCACCGGCATTGATGGTCAGGTCGACGCCATTGAGGATGGCTTTGTCCCCGATGCGTACGTGCAGGTTCTCGATCTTCAGCATTGCAGGTTCCATGTCAGTTCTTGTATGCGGTGGACCGGCGCCGGGTGGCGCAACGGCCAGGAGGTCCAGGATCAGCGGCAGGCGCTTTCGGGGCGCCCCGACTCAGCCAACCGAGCCTTCCAGCGAGACTTCCAGCAGGCGCTTGGCCTCGACGGCGAATTCCATCGGCAATTCCTTGAACACGTCACGGCAGAAGCCGTCGACGATCAGGGAAATCGCATCCTCCTCGCCGATGCCCCGGGCCCGGCAGTAGAACAACTGGTCCTCGGAGATTTTCGATGTCGTCGCCTCGTGCTCGACGATGGCGTCATGGCGCCGGACCTCGATGTAGGGGAAGGTGTGGGCGCCGCACTGCTTGCCGATCAGCAGCGAATCGCACTGGGTGTAGTTGCGCGCGTTGTTTGCGCCCGGCAACACCTTGACCAGGCCGCGATAGGTCTGCTGGCCGCGGCCGGCCGAAATGCCCTTGGCGATGATCTTGCTCTTGGTATTCTTGCCCAGGTGGATCATCTTGGTGCCGGTATCGGCCTGCTGGCGATGGTGGGTCAGTGCCACCGAGTAGAACTCGCCGACCGAGTCGTCGCCCTGCAGCACGCAACTGGGGTATTTCCAGGTGATCGCCGAACCGGTCTCGACCTGGGTCCAGGAAATCTTCGACTTCACGCCGCGGCAGGCGCCGCGCTTGGTGACGAAGTTGTAGATGCCGCCGACACCGTTCTCATCGCCCGGATACCAGTTCTGCACGGTCGAGTACTTGATCTCGGCGCGGTCCTTGGCCACCAGTTCGACGACCGCGGCATGGAGCTGGTTTTCGTCGCGCATCGGCGCGGTGCAGCCTTCCAGATAGGAAACGTGGCTGTCGTCCTCGGCGATGATCAGGGTGCGCTCGAACTGGCCGGTGTCGCGGGCATTGATGCGGAAATAGGTACTCAGCTCCATCGGGCAGCGCACGCCCTTGGGGATGTAGACGAAGCTGCCATCGGTGAACACGGCCGAGTTCAGTGCGGCGAAGAAATTGTCGGTATGCGGCACCACGGTGCCCAGGTATTCGCGCACCAGTTCGGGGTGCTCGCGCACCGCCTGCGAAAATGAACAGAAAATCACACCGGCCTCGGCCAGTTCCTTCTGGAAGGTGGTGCCGACGCTGACCGAGTCGAACACGGCATCGACGGCCACCCCGGCCAGACGGGCGCGCTCATGCAGCGGCACACCCAGCTTTTCAAAGGTTTCCAGCAGTTTGGGATCGACCTCGTCCAGCGACTTGGGCCGGTTCTTGAGGTTCGGCGAGGCGTAATAGCTGATCGCCTGGAAATCGATCGGCGCAATCTGCAGCCGCGCCCATTCCGGCATCGGCATCGTCAGCCAATGCCGGAACGCCTTCAGGCGCATCTCGGTGAGCCACTCGGGCTCTTCCTTCTTGG
>CAZUZT010000066.1:0-2649 GCA_964624575.1 uncultured Rhodanobacteraceae bacterium
ACGAGATGGTGCGCAACGGCGAGCTCAAGGCGCCGATCGTCATCGGCCGCGACCACCTGGATTCAGGCTCGGTCGCCTCGCCCAACCGCGAAACCGAAGCCATGGCCGACGGCTCCGACGCGGTTTCCGACTGGCCCCTGCTCAACGCCATGCTCAACGTCGCCGGCGGCGCGACCTGGGTATCCCTGCACCACGGCGGCGGCGTCGGCATGGGCTATTCGCAACACTCCGGCGTGGTCATCGTCTGCGACGGCAGCCAGGCCGCCGACAAGCGCATCGCACGCGTGCTCTGGAACGACCCCGGCACCGGCGTCATGCGCCACGCCGATGCCGGCTACGAGATCGCCATCGACTGCGCGAAGGGGCAGAGACTGAAGCTGCCGATGCTGTGACCGCCGGAGTGCCTCGCCGGCAGGAAGTGAAGTGGATGGATGTCAGCGCCTGGCTCGGCCTGCGCCTGTACTGAGCCGCTCCTTGCGCAGCAGACGCTCGGTGCGCATGACATGCAGGATGAAGACGGTCTGCCCGTCGTAG
Source organism: uncultured Rhodanobacteraceae bacterium (assembly GCA_964624575.1). Lineage (GTDB taxonomy): Bacteria > Pseudomonadota > Gammaproteobacteria > Xanthomonadales > UBA2363 > Pseudofulvimonas. The sequence goes on from CAZUZT010000066.1 coordinate 535, forward strand.
CGGTAGAAAATGCGGCAGGGTGCTTGCACGAGTTGGCGATAGCGGGATTCGCCCAGCTCCGGCGGGCGGCTGCCGCTTTCCGGGTGGTCGGCGAGCTGGTCTACGTGTTTGAAGAGGCGCTTGACCAGCGCCGACGCTGCGGCCGGGTTTTCCAGCGCTATGTAATCGGCAATGGCGTCCAGATCGGCCAGTGCAGGTTCGGTCCAGACTATTTCAGCCATCGGTCCAGGCGCTCGCGGGCCTGGGCCTGCGTGGCCACGCGGCCCTCGGCCACGGCCTGCTCGCCGCGCGCGATCCCTTCGAGGGTGGCCAGGCGCTGCTGCATCAGCTGGTAGGTCTCCACGTCCAGCAGGTAAGCGCTGGGCAGGCCGTGCTGGGTAATCAGGATCGGCTGCCTGTCGCGCTCGATATCGGCGAGCAGTTCGGTCGCTTGGCGCTTGAGGGTGGTCACGAGTTCGGTACGCATGGAGTGACACTATAGTGCCACTTGCCGGGGTGCAAGCCGTCCCCGTCAGGGCACGGGCGGCACTGTTGAGGCCTGGTGTTTCTCAGGATTTGCGCGAGTTTCGTCAGGCCGGCAATGCCTGCGCCAATCGTTCCAGGGCATCGAGCATGTTGTTGGCGGCGTTGGGGACGGGCTGGTCGGAGCGGTTGAGCTGTTCGTGCAGGTGCTGGCAGTGATGGCCCAGTTCGGTGGCGCCGCACCAGGCGGCAGAGGCGGCCAGTTTGTGCAGTTCGCCGGCCAGGTGCCGGCGCTGCTGCGGGCCGGCGCTGACCAGGCCGGCGACGGCCTGCCGGATCGGTGGCAGTTCGTCCACCAGCAGGCGGCGCAGGGCGACCATGGCTTCGGCATCGTCGCCGCACATGCGCAGGGCGGCGCCGTCGTCCAGGACCGGCAGCTCGCCGCAGTGGGCGTTGTCGTTGGCGCTGTCTTCGGCGTTGTCTTCGGCGCTGCCGGCGGCAGCGGTTGGCAGGTCGCTGGCTGCATGAGCGGCCGTTCCAGTGTCGCCCCGCCCGGTTCGCGGCGCGGCCGCCAATGTCCGGGCAATCACGTGGATTAAACGCTCGGGTTCGCAGGGTTTGCCCAGCACGTCAACAAAACCGGCATCGAGCAGGGGCTGACGCGGGCTTTCGGCCGCGGCAGCGGTGAGCAGGATGGCGGGGATGCCGGCCATTGCCGGCAGCAGTTCGACGCTGTCACCATCGGGCAGGTGGCGGTCGCACAGGCACAGGTCGATTTCGCAGCTGGCCAGTTGCCGGCGCGCCTCGGCCAGGGTGGCGGCCTGCAGCGGCATGTAGCCGGCGCCTTCCAGCACGCCGACCAGGTACTCGGCAATCATCGTATTGTCTTCAATTATGAGCAGCGTTGGCCGATTCATGGTGATGGTCTTTGGCAACAGGTTGACATCGCTACGCAAGGCTGGCCGCTTCGCGCCGGCCGGTCAAGGGGCAGCTGTATCCGGGCGGCTTTTGATCGCGGCCTGCCTGCTGGTTGCGGCCACGGTGCCGGCCGCGGCCAACACTGTCCGGCTGACGGTTGAACAGGTGCAGCACGAGCAATTGGCGGCCGAATCGGTGGCCCTTTCATTCCAGCCGGCGACCGGTGAGACACCGGCGCGGATGCATCTGTCGGCGCGCACGCTGTCGCTGCCGGGCCTGCGCGCGGAGTTGGCCGATGTCCAGTTCCAGTGTCAGCCCGAGCGTTTGCCCGATGCCGACCAGGAAGGCGCAGCTTCGGTAGCGGCCAACAAGCCATCAGCCGTTGCCACACCATCGACTGACGACTCCGCCGATGCCGACGATGCCCGCCCGCCCGTCCGTTGGCAGTGCCAGGGGCCCCTGGCTTGGCGCGGCGCCGGCAGTGGCTGGCAGATGGTCTGGCGCGCCGATGAGGCCCTGGCGCAGGCCGAGCTGCAATTGATCCAGGGCCAGGCCAGCGTCAGCGTGCAACTGCCGCTGGCGGGTGCGCCGGTGCTGGTGCAGATGCGGCGTGCCGGAGTGGCCTGGCTGCGCGGGTTGTTGCCGCAACTGGATTGGCAATCCGCACAGATCGACGGCACCTTGGCCTGGCAACCCGACGGCGGCGAAGCCGGATCATCGGCGGCGTCATCGCCA
>CAZUZT010000066.1:2749-8608 GCA_964624575.1 uncultured Rhodanobacteraceae bacterium
CAGGCCCGGGATCTGGCGCTGCAGAACGCCGCCGGCACCCTGGCCAGCGATGGCCTGGCGCTGACCGGCCCGGTGACGCTCAGCCTGCCCGCGGCGGGTGGCTGGCGGCTGCAGGCGCGACCAGTGATCAGCCGCGGTGAACTGCTGGCCGGGCCGTTGTATGTCGAGTGGCCGGCCGGCAGCCAGGTGGCGCTGGATCTGTCCGTGCTGGTGCGCGATCAGGCCTGGAACCTGGAGCGGCTGACCCTGGCCGATGCGGGCATGGCGCTGTCCGGCCAGGGCTCGGGACGGATCAGTGCCGAATCCTGGCTGCACGCGTTCAATGCCAGCGGCCGCATCGACCTGGCGCAGGCCCAGCCACGTTATCTGGAGGGTCTGCTGGCCGGACTTGGCCAGCGTGATGTCGAGTTGTCCGGCCAGATCGAGGGCGAGGTGGCCCTGGCTGCCGGTGGCCGGCTGGATGCGCTGGATGTCGATCTGGCCGATGTTTCCGTCGCTACCGGCAGCCGCCGTTACGCGGTCACCGGCCTGGATGGCCCGCTCGCCTTCCGCCGCGGGCAAGCGCCGGCGCCGTTCGATCTGCGCTGGCAGCAGGTGTCCCTGCATGCGCTGCAGTTCGGATCCGGGCGCTGGCAGGGGCAATCCTCCGGCGGTGAATTGCGCGCCAGCGCGCCGGTGGCCGTGGAACTGTTCGATGGCCAGTTGCACATCGGTGACCTGCTGCTGCGACCGGGCGCGGACAGCGGCGATTTGCTGGCCGCCAGCCTGGCCGCGGAGGGTGTCGACATGTCCGAGTTGGTCGCCGCCTTCGGCTGGCCGCGTTTTGCCGGCGAGCTGTCCGGATACCTGCCGCGGCTGGCGTATGGCGGCCAGACCCTGCGCGTGGAGGGCGGCATCGACATCCGTGCCTTCGATGGCCAAGTCACCATCGGCGGCCTGTCGGTGGAACGGCCGTTCGGCGTCGCGCCGGCGCTGGCCGCCGACGTGGCACTGCATGGGCTGGACCTGCAGCCGATGACCGAGGTGTTCGGTTTCGGCCGCATCGAGGGCCGGCTCAATGGCCGCATCGACGGCCTGCGCCTGCTCGACTGGCGGCCGGTGGCCTTCGATGCCAGCTTCCGCACCGCCGAAAGCGGCCGGCGCCGGATCAGCCAGTTGGCGGTCAACCAGCTCACCAGCATCGGCGGCAGCGCCGGCATCCAGGGCCGCCTGCTGGGCATGTTCGACAGCTTCGGCTACAGGCGCATCGGCCTGTCGTGCGTGCTCGCCAACCAGGTGTGCCGGATGTCGGGGTTGGACCGCACGGCCGGCGGCTACACTATCCTTGAAGGGTCGGGGCTGCCGTCAATCACCATCCGCGGCTTCCAGGAACAGGTCGACTGGCCGGTGCTGGTCAACCGTCTGGAGGCGGCGCTGGCCGGCGATGGCCCGCGCGTGGAATGAGCCGGCCGGCGCTGTGTCCGCCATGATTCGCTGCCTGATGACCCGCTGCCTGAATGACCCCAAGGAGACCAAGATGACCGGAAAACTTCGCTGGCTGTTGCTGGCCACGCTGGCCACACTGGCCGCCTGCGTCACCATCAACGTGTATTTCCCCGCGGCCGAGGCGCAACAGGCGGCGCGCGAGTTCGTCGATGATGTCATCGGCCGACCAGACGCCGGCAATGGCGCCGGCAATGGCCCAGGCGAGGACAATGGCGTCCGTCCCGATCCGGATGCCGGCAGCCTGCCCAGCGTCCAGGCGCCGGTGTTCCGCTTGCAGTTGATTGCCAGCGCCCAGGCCCAGGCCGACATCACCATCCGCACGCCGGCGATCCAGGCGATCCGCGAGCGCATGCGCGCGCGCTTCGGCCAGTTGCGCCCGCACTTTGATTCCGGCGCCCTGGGCATGACCCGCGACGGCCGTATCACCGTGCGTGATCCGTCGGCGTTGCCGCTGCGCGACCGGGCGACGCTGAACCAGCTGGTCGCCGAGGACAACCGTGATCGCGATGCCGTCTACCGCGAGATCGCCGTGGCCAACGGCCACCCCGAATGGGAAGGCGAGATCCGCACCACCTTCGCGCGCGAATGGATCCAGGCCGCCGGCCGCGGCTGGTACTACCAGGATGCCGGTGGCAACTGGGTGCAGAAGTAACCGGATGAAGAAGCGCAGGGAAGCGCCGGTTGTCGAGTTGGCCGTCGACGACCTCAGCCATGATGGCCGCGGTGTTGCCCGCCACGAGGGCAAGGTGGTGTTCGTTGCCGACGCGCTGCCGGGCGAGCGGGTGCTCGCCCAGTTGCATCGGCGTCGGCGCGATTTCGACGAGGCCACCCTGGTCGAGGTGCTGGCGCCGGCCGCCGACCGGGTAACGCCACGCTGCCGGCACTTCGGCGTCTGCGGCGGTTGCGTCCTGCAGCATCTGGCACCGGAAGCGCAGATTGCCGCCAAGCAGCAGCAGTTGCTGGAAAACTTCCGGCGCCTGGCCGACCTGGCGCCGGCGCGCGTGCTGCCGCCGCTGACCGCCGATGTCTGGCATTACCGGCGCAAGGCGCGGCTGTCGGTGCGCCATGTCGAGAAGAAGGGCCGGGTGCTGGTCGGCTTCCGCGAGCGTAATGCGCGCTATGTCGCCGATATCCAGCGCTGCGAAGTGCTGGATGAGCGCGTTGGCCCGCACATCCAGGCCATTGCCGAGATGGTCGGTTCGCTGGATACCGCCCGCGACATCGCCCAGATCGAAGTCGCCGCCGGGCAGGACATGCCGGTGCTGGTGTTCCGGCACCTGGCGCCGTTGCCCGATGCCGACCGCGAGCGCCTGATCGCCTTCGGTCAGCAGATGCAATTCGCCATCTTCCTGCAACCCGGTGGCATCGACAGCGTGCATCCGCTCTGGCCCGAACGCCATGAGCTGTACTTCACCCTGCCGCGGCACCAGTTGCGCTATGACTTCCTGCCGCTGGATTTCGTCCAGGTCAACCACAGCCTGAACCAGGCCATGGTCGACCAGGCGCTGGAATTGCTGGCGCCGAGTGCCGATGAACGTGTGCTCGACCTGTTCTGTGGCCTGGGCAATTTCAGCCTGCCGCTGGCGCGCCATGCCGGCGAGGTGGTGGCGGTGGAGGGCGAGGCCGGCCTGGTGCAGCGCGCATGCGACAATGCCCGCAGCAACGGCATCGACAACGTCCAGTTCCATGCCGCCGACCTGGCCGGCGAGCTCAAGGGCCAGGCCTGGGCCGGCGGCCATTACGATGCCGTGCTCATCGATCCGCCGCGCAGCGGCGCGCAGGAGTTGCTGACCCGGATGCGTTTTTCCGATGCCAGCCGCCTGCTCTACATTTCCTGCCACCCCGGCAGCCTGGCGCGCGATGCCGGCATCCTGGTGCGCGACCACGGGTGGCGCCTGGCCGCGGCCGGCGTCATGGACATGTTCCCGCACACCGGCCATGTCGAGTCGATCGCCCTGTTCGACCGTGCCGGCAAGCCTGGCAAGTCCGGCAAATCCGGCCCGCACTGAGGTTCCACCCATGTTGATCATCGGCATCGAAGGCCCGCGCCTGCAACCCTACGAGCTGGACCGGCTGCGCCATCCAGCCGTCGCCGGCGTGATCCTGTTCGCGCGCAATATCGTTGACCGCGAGCAGAGCCAGACCCTGATCCAGGACATCCGCGCCAGCCGTGATTTGCCGCTGCTAGTCTGCGTCGACCAGGAAGGCGGGCCGGTGCAACGTTTTCGCGACGGCTTCGCGCCGCTGCCGGCGTTGGCCGGCATCGGCCGTCTGTATGACCGCGAACCCGAGCGCGCCCTGGCCCTGGCCGCCGAGCACGCCTGGCTGATGGCGGCGCCGATGCGCGCGATCGGCGTGGATATCAGTTTCGCGCCGGTGCTGGATCTGGCGCGCGGCAACCTGGCCATCGGCGCGCGCGCCTTCCATGCCGATCCGCAGGCCTGCGCCACGCTGGGCATCGCCTACCTGCGCGCCATGCAGGCCGCCGGCATGCGCGCCACCGGCAAGCATTTTCCCGGCCATGGCTCGGTGCAGGCCGACAGCCACCACAGCGAAGTAGTCGACCGGCGGCCGCTGGCCGCCATTGCTGAGGCCGACATCGTGCCGTTTGCCGCCGCCATCGCCACCGGTGTCGATGCCCTGATGATGGCGCACGTGGTCTACCCGTCCGTGGACGAGTCGCCGGCCGGTTATTCCGAACGCTGGATCCGCCACATCCTGCGCGATGAGCTGGGTTTTGACGGCATCATCGTCAGTGACGACATCGCCATGGTCGCGGCCGAAGGCGCCGGTGCCGTCGGCCGTCGCGTGCAATTGCATCTGGAGGCCGGCTGCGATGTCGTCCTGGCCTGCCAGCCGGGCCAGGTCGATGAAGCCCTGGAAGCGGTGCCCTGGGACCAGCTGGAGCAAAGCCGCGAGCGCTTGCAGAGCCTTGCCGGCAGTCCCGGCCCGGACTGGGCGCAACTGCAGGCGCAGTCGCGCTATCAGCAGGCCGTCGACGCCCTGTCGGCGCTGGCCTGAGCGCCGCCGCCGTCCCGCGTCCTTGCCCAACCCCGACCGATAACCGCAGCGTGGCTGGCGCCCTCACCGCGTCGGCCATCATTCCGCCCGGAGCACGCACCATGATCCCGACCAGCCAGTACCGCAACGCCCTGGCCGCATCCGATTGCCTGCATGACCGTGACGCCATCAGCGCCGCGATCAAGGCGGTTGCCGCCGACATCGACCAGGCTTTCGCCGGCATCGAGCAGCCGCTGTTCATCACCATCATGAACGGCGGGCTGTTTTTTGCCTCCGAGCTGGGCTTTGCCTCGGTCACCGCCTTCCAGTTCGACTACGCCCATGCCAGCCGCTACCGCGGCACGCAGGGCGGCGGCCTGGAGTGGCGTCGGCGCCCGGATGCCGAGATGGCTGGCCGCCATGTCCTGCTGGTCGACGACATTCTTGATGAGGGCCACACCCTGCTGGCGATCCGCGAACATTGTCTGGAGCAGGGCGCGGCGGCGGTGCGCATCGCCGTACTGACCGAAAAGATCCACGACCGGCGCGCGCCGGGCATCCAGGCCGACCACGTCTGCCTGCAGGTGCCCGACCGCTACGTGTTCGGCTACGGCATGGACTGGCATGGCCACGGCCGCAACCTGCCGGCAATCCATGCGGTGAAGGATCCGGCGGCATGAGCAGCATCGATTTCGCCGTCATCGGCGGCACCGGCCTGTACCAGTTGGCGCAGTTGACCGACATCACCCCGCACCTGGTCGATACGCCGTATGGTGCGCCCAGCGACGCCATCCTGGCCGGACGCCTGGAAGGCCGCGGCGGCGATGGTGGCGATAGCCAGGTGCTGTTCCTGGCCCGCCACGGCGCCCGCCACACCGTGCCGCCGCACCGGGTCAACTACCGCGCCAATCTGTGGGCCCTGCGCCAACTTGGCGCCCGGCGGATCGTCGCCATCAATGCCGTCGGCGGCATCACCCCGGCGATGGCACCGCGGGTTCTGGCATTGCCCGATGATCTGATCGATTACACCTGGGGCCGAGCGCACACCTTCCATGACGGCGGCGGCGACAGCCCGGTCGAGCATGTCGATCTGGGCCAGCCCTACGACCCGGACCTGCGTCGGGCTTTGCTCGATGCTGCCGCCGCCACCGGCGTTGCCCTGGTCGACGGCGGTGTCTATGGCGCCACCCAGGGTCCGCGCCTGGAAACACCGGCCGAGATCCGGCGCCTGGCCCGCGACGGCTGCGATCTGGTCGGCATGACCGGCATGCCCGAAGCATCCCTGGCGCGCGAGCTGGGCCTGGCCTACGCCAGCATCGCCGTGGTCGCCAACTGGGCCGCCGGCTGTGGCGACCAGTCCGAAATCACCCTGGC
>CAZUZT010000066.1:8708-11308 GCA_964624575.1 uncultured Rhodanobacteraceae bacterium
CCGGAGGTTACATGTCGCATACGATTGCGGTCATCAAGGGAGATGGCATCGGGCCCGAGATCACGGCGGCGACACTCCAGATCCTGGACGCCCTGGACTGTGGCCTGGTCTACGATTTCGTCGATGCCGGCGAAACCGCCCTGAGCGAGCACGGCGCCCTGCTGCCGCAGCCGACCCTGGATGCCATCGCCCGGCACAAGGTCGCCCTGAAGGGGCCGCTAACGACGCCGATCGGCGACGGCTTCACCTCGGTCAATGTCGAGCTGCGCCGCCGTTTTGATCTGTATGCCAATGTCCGGCCGGCGCTGAGCGTGCCCGGCACCCGCGCCCGCTACGAGGGCATCGACATCATCACCGTGCGCGAGAACACCGAGGGCGCCTACGGCTCCGAAGGCCAGGTGCTGTCGCCCGATGGCCAGTCGGCGCAGTCGCTGATCCGCGTTTCCCGGCGCGGTTCCGAGCGCATCGCCCGCTACGCCTTCGAGCTGGCCCGCCGCCTGGGTCGCAAGCGCGTCACCGTGGTGCACAAGGCCAACATCATGAAGACCACTTCGGGCCTGTTCCTGAACGTGGCCCGTGAGGTGGCCGGGCAGTACGACGACATCGAGATGGTCGAGATGATCGTCGACAACACCTGCATGCAGCTGGTGCTGGATCCGGAGCAGTTCGATGTCATCGTCACCACCAACCTGTTCGGTGATGTGATTTCCGACCTGTGCGCCGGCCTGGTCGGCGGCCTGGGCCTGGCTCCGGGCGCCAACATCGGTGCCGATGCGGCGATCTTCGAGGCCGTACACGGATCGGCGCCGGACATTGCCGGCAAGGGTGTCGCAAATCCCGGCGCGCTGGTGCTGGCCGCCGGCATGATGCTCGACCACCTGGGCATGCCCGAGCAGGGCGAGCGCATCCGCCGTGCCATGCGTGACACGATCACCGCTGGCGACCGCCTCACGCGTGACCTGGGTGGTAGCGCCGACACCGTCGCCTTCACCCAGGCCCTGATCAGCCGCCTGTAAGGCCAGCGCCCGCGTGACCCGCCCGCCCGCCAATGCCGATGCCGTGCCCGATCCGGGCCCGCCCCCGGCCCGGCCGCTGACCTTGGCCATCGCCGGTGCCGGCGGCCGCATGGGCCGGCAACTGCTGGCATTGATCGCCGCCGATGCCGGCTGGCAACCGGTGGCGGCCTGGGTCGGGCCGCAATCGGCACGCCTGGGCCAGCCGGTGCCGGGCACGGCATTGGCCTACACCGCGCTGCCGGCGGATGGGGCAGGGCAGGCGGCCAAGGCAAACGCCCCGGCCATCCGCCCGGATGTGGTGGTGGATTTCAGCCACGCCAGCGCCTTCAACCCGGTGCTGGACTGGTGCCGGCGCGAGCGTGTTGCCCTGGTCTCCGGCACCACCGGGCTGGACGCTGCCCAGCAGCAGGCGCTGGCCGGGGCGGCCGCTGACATTCCGGTGCTGTGGGCGGCCAACTTCTCGCTGGGTGTTGCCGTGCTGTCGCAGCTGGTGGCCGACGCGGCGCGGCTGCTGCCCGGCTGGGATGCCGAGATCATCGAGGCCCATCACGCCGGCAAACGCGATGCGCCCTCGGGCACCGCCCTGGCGCTGGCCGGGCAGGTGGTGCAGGCACGCGGCCAGGTGTTGCCGGAGCAGGCGGTGTTCGATCGCCATGGCACGGATCAACCGCGCCAGCCCGGCGACGTCGGCTTTGCCGTGGTCCGCGGCGGCGATATCGTCGGCGAACACACCCTGGTGCTGGCCGGTGCCGGCGAACGCCTGGAGCTGGGCCACCGTGCCGGCGACCGTTCGATCTTCGCCCGCGGCGCGCTGCAGGCGGCGCGCTGGCTGGCCGCCCGCCCGCCGGGGCGGTATCGGCTCCAGGATCTGCTGGCCGGCTGAATGCCGCCCCGGCCCAATGCTCGCAACTTAAGGATTTTGCTTCCCCCTTCGCGCGCGAAGGGGAACTTCAGGGGGATGCGCCGGGTGCTAAGCACACGGCGAAAGAGCCTGCGTCGCTACCGCGCCGCAGCATCCACCCCAGCCCTCCTTCCAGGAAGGAGGGAGCAAACAGCCCCGGATTTGCGCCTGAGTTGTGAGCATTGCGTCCCGGCCCGCCCCGGCATGCCGGTTTCTTCCCCGGTTCGTGCGTGACAGGCCAGCGCGGCTGCCACTATCATTCCGGGTCGCCCCGACAGGTGTTTGCCGGACCTTTGTCACCCAGGTCCGCGAACCGTGTCGCCCTCCCGCCAAGGCGAATCCGTGACCGATCAAGCACTTCTGGTACTGGCTGATGGCAGCGTCTTCCGCGGCCAGGCCATTGGCGCCACCGGCCGGCGCTGCGGCGAGGTGGTATTCAACACCGCCATGACCGGCTATCAGGAAATCCTCACCGACCCTTCCTATGCCCGGCAGCTGGTCACCCTGACCTTCCCCCAGATCGGCAATGTCGGCGTCAATGCCGTCGATGCCGAATCCGACCGGGTGCATGCAGCCGGCCTGGTGATCCGCGATGCCAGCCGCATTGCCAGCAACTGGCGCAGCGAACAGACCCTGCAGCAGTGGCTGATCGACAACGAGGTCGTCGCCATCGCCGGCATCGA
>CAZUZT010000067.1:0-11307 GCA_964624575.1 uncultured Rhodanobacteraceae bacterium
AGCTACACGGTGCAGGCCCAGGTCGGCGGTGTCGCCACGCCGGCCAGCTTCGCGCTGGAGAACACGGCCCTGAACGCCAGCGTCAGCCTGTCGATGTCGCCGTCCTCACCCTCGCCCGGCAGCATCGTCACCTTCACCGCCACGGTCACCGGTGCCGGCCCGCTGGTCCCCGGCGGCAGCGTCGATATCCTGGTCGATGGCGTGGTGGTCTGCGCCGCCATCGCGCTCAACAACGGCAGCGCCAGTTGCCAGGCCGGGCCGTTCGCCAACGCCCCGCACCAGGCCTGGGCCAGCTATGCCGGCGATGCTGCCCATGCCCCGGCGGACTCGGCGGCCATCAACTTCGAGGTTCTCGTGCCAATGCCGGTGCCGGTGAACAACCCGTGGGCCCTGGCCTGGCTGGTGGCGTTGTTCGGCCTGATCGGCATGCCGCTGGCGCGACGACGCCAGCGCGGGCTGTCCAGATAATCGGCCCTGTGGCGGTCACTGCAAAGTCATGAGGCGCGCGCCAAGGTCCTGCCATGCGCAGGGCCTTGGCGGTGCCGGTCGATGGAAGCTGCGGCGTTCGCCCGGATCGGCGACAACGGGTCCAGCTTGCCGCAGGCAATTGGCCGTGCCTGCGGCTGTGCCCAAACTCCATGCGCCGAGACCTGCTCAGAAGCGCCAGGTCGCCCGCAGGTACAGGTCATCGTCGCGGCGAGCGCCCGCGGCGGTGGCCGGCAGGTCGATCTCCTCGCGGCGGCGGATGCGGGCGTCCAATTGCCAGGCCGGCGTCGCCTGCCAGACCCAGCGCGCCTCAAGCAGCTCGTTGTTGGGCGGGAAGTCGCTCGACAGCAGCCAGCCGTCGGCGACGCGGCCGTAGACGATGCCGAAGTCGTGGTTGGGCAGAACGTCGATGAAGTTGAACGAGGCCTGCCAGGACAGCGCATCGGCGTTGCCGGTGCCGGAGTTCATCGTCTCGCGGCGCGGCGTGTCGGGCGTCCAGCCGATCTCGCCGCCCAGGCGCAACGTCGTGTCGCCCTGACCAAGCGGCCACTGCGCGGCGGCCTTGACGGTCACCGCCAAATAGTCTTCAAGCGCCGGGTCGGCCATGCCGTTGGCGCGCAGCGCCGAGGGCAGCCAGGTCAGGGTGAGCATGCGTTGCACCAGCGGGCCGAGCGCGGTCCTGGATTCGGTCGCCAGGAACAGGCCGGCGCGCGAGCCGGCGTCGGCAAAATCCAGCGGCCGGCGCAGCGTGCCGGTGGCGCCGCTGCGATCGTTGTGGCGCGCGATCACATGCGTGGTCCAGTCGCTGCCGCGCCACTGCCACCACAGGCCGTCGGTCCAGGTGATGTCGAAGTTGGTGCTGTCGTTCTGGTCCAGCGACTTCTTCATGATGTCGTCGATGCCGAACGCGGCCTGGAAGCGGCCGATGCGCAGGCTCCAGGGCGATTGCGCGGGACGATATTCCAGCCAGGCCTCGTCGATGGTGGCCTGGCCGTCCTGCAAACCGGCAGGGCCGGGTGCGTACATTCGCAGCCAGAACTGCTCGTCGGACTGGTTGCTATCCAGCCGCGCAGCGACGCGGCCGCTGGCGTGCCAGCCGGCGCCGAGTTCGCCGCGCAGGCGCAGCCGGGCGCGGGCGCGGAAGCTGTCGGCATCGGACGTGGCGCCGCTGCGGGCGCGGGTTTCAGCGGCGAGGTAGCCGAAGCGGATGTCGCCGCTGGTCTGCCAGGTGTCGTTGGCCTGCGCGCCGGCCGCCGCCAGCGCGAGGGTCAGGGCGACGGTGGTGCGTGCGTACATGGGGGTCTCCACGGACAGCGTCTGCGCCGGGTTCTGGCCGTGAAACACAATGACCCGGGCCGCGCCGAAAGTATCGGGCCGGCACCTGCCAGGCATCATTGATCCGGATCAAGCAGCCGCCAGTCAGGGGCGGCCCGCCAGTACGTCGGGATCCATCACCCGCCGTGCTACATCGCCCGGCGCAGCAACTGCGCATTGAGCGCGACCACGATGGTGCTCAGCGACATCAGCACGGCGCCGAACGCGGGATGCAGCAGGATTCCCCAGGGCGCGAGGACGCCGGCGGCCAGCGGAATGGCGAGGATGTTGTAGCCGGCGGCCCACCACAGGTTCTGGATCATCTTGCGGTAGGTCGCCTTGCTCAGTTCGATGATCGACGGCACATCGCGCGGGTCGCTGCGCACCAGCACCACGTCGCCGGCCTCGACGGCAACGTCCGTGCCGGCGCCAATGGCGATGCCGACGTCGGCGGTGAGCAGCGCCGGCGCGTCATTGACGCCGTCACCGACCATCGCCACGCGCTTGCCCTGGGCCTGCAGTTCCTGGATCTTCGCCACCTTGTCTTCGGGCAGCACTTCGGCAAAGACCGTATTGATGGCCAGTTCCTTGGCGACCGCGTTGGCCACTGCCGTGGAATCCCCGGTCAGCAGGACAATCTCCAGCCCGCCCTCGTGCAGACGTTTGACCGCATCGAAGGATTCGGGACGGATGGCGTCGGCGATGGCGAAGACGCCGAGCACGCGGTCGCCTTCAACAAGGTAGGTGGCGGACTGGCCATTGGCGGCCGCTGACTCGGCGGCCCGACGAAGTGTTTGCGGCGGTTCGACGGCGAGCAGTCTGAGCAGCCCCGGGCCACCGACGTGAAGCCGGCGCCCCTCGACCACGGCGCGCACGCCGCGACCGGGCAGGGACTTGAACTCCTGCGACATCGGAACCTGGATGTCGCGTTCTCCGGCGCTGGTCATCAGCGCCTGCGCGATCGGATGTTCGGCATCGCGCTGCACCGACGCGGCCAGGCGCAGCACTTCGTTGTCGGTGAAGCCCTCGGCCGTGGTGATGTCCACGACGCGATGCGAGCCCAGGGTCAGCGTTCCGGTCTTGTCGAACACCACCGTGTCCAGCAGCCGGGCCTCTTCCAGGCCGCGGCGATCGCGTACCAGCAGGCCGTTGCGGGCACCGATCGTGGTCGAGATCGCGGTTACCAGCGGAATCGCCAGGCCCAGCGCATGCGGGCAGGCGATCACCAGCACGGTCACCACGCGCTCCATGGTGAAGCTCCACGGTTCACCCAGCAGCGGCCAGACGATGGCGGTGATGACGGCCGAGACGATGGCGACGATGGTGAGGTAAAACGCCGCCCGGTCGGCCAGGGCCTGGGCGCGCGAGCGTGATGATTGCGCCTGCTCGACCAGGCGCATGATGCCGGCCAGTGCGGTCTCATCGCCGGTTCCGGTTACCTGCACGCGCAGCGAGCCTTGGCCGTTGACGGTGCCGGCAATCACCCGGTCGCCCGCCGACTTGTCCATCGGCCTGGACTCACCGGTGATCATCGATTCGTTGACCGCGCTGGCGCCCTCCGTCACCAGGCCGTCGGCGGGAATGCTCGCGCCGGGCCGGATCAACAGCAGGTCACCAAGCTTGAGTTCGCTGACCGGCACGTCCTTGGTTGTGCCGGCCTGATCCAGGCGCACCGCCATATCAGGCAGCAACTTTGCCAGCTCCTGCAGCGCGCCCTGTGCCTGGCTGATCGAACGCATCTCGATCCAGTGGCCCAGCAGCATGATCGCCACCAGCGTGGCCAGCTCCCACCACAGATCCAGGCCATCGACAAGGCCGAGCGTGACCAGGGCGCTGTAGACGAAGGCGACGGTAATCGCCAGCGAGATCAGCGTCATCATGCCCGGCAGGCGATGGCTCAATTCCTGGTAGCCGCCGCGCAGGAACGGCCAGCCGCCGTAGAAGTACACGATGGTTCCGAACACCGCCGGCAGGTAGGCCGAGCCCGGGAACTGCGGCGCGGTGTAGTCGAACCAGTGCTGGATCATCCCGCTCCAGATCACCGTGGGAATGGCCAGCAGCAGCGTCAGCCAGAACTTGTCGCGGAACATCGCCACGCTGTGGCCGACATGCTTGTCGTGCCCGGCATGGGCATCGCCATGCGCTTGATGGTCGTGGTGAGGGTGCTGGTGCTGTGTCATGGCTCTGGCTTCCTGGATGACCGATGCACTGATGCGTCAGTGAAGAGTTGGAACCGAGATTCGGCAAGCGACTGTGGGGCCGCAAATCGGTCCCATGCCGCCGTCGCACGCCGGCGCTGGCGCAACACTGCAACGGCGCACTTCAAGCCGGCCCAGGCAATCAGGCAGCCGCGCCGCACAACACCGCACCGTGCCCGCCATCAGCACGCTCCCGGTTGGCCGGCTGACAACGCCGGCCCCGTTGCAGGGCGCAGGATGGTGGCCGGATCGCCACGGCCATCCAACGCCGCCAGCTCGGCTTCGGACAAGACACGGGCGCGGGACTCGCCCAGGACGCTGGCAGCCGCGTCGACCACGTGCGCCCAGGTGCTGCGGTTGGCGAACAACAGCCCCGGCACGTCCAGGGTGCCGCCGCGGTTGACGAAGCCCAGCGCCGCGGTCGTGGCCGGGCCGGTGTCGAGCCGGCGCAGCGCTCCCAGGAAGGGTTCGGGCCGGGTGTGGGTGAGGAATACGCGCGGCTTGTCGACAGGAAACAGCCTATGGACCTGGTTGTCGGCGTGTACATGTCGCGCTTCTTCCGGATCGCGTGGCGTGCGGAACCGGCCAGGTTCGGCGAGATAGAGGAGGGCCGTGGACACGCCGCGTTCGAGCAGTCGCTCCTGCGCGCGACGCACTTGCTGCAACTGGTAAGCGCCGGTGGCGACCAGCAGGATCGTCGCCGTCGCCGGATCACCGTCCAGGCATGTCGCGCCGGTCGCGGCCAGCGCCTGCGCCTGCTGTGGCGTCAGCTCATGGGGCACCGGCCGCTTGGGGATCACCAGGGTGGTGATCGTGCCGCGTTGCGCGTAGGCGTGGGCGAGCGCTGCAGCGGCGCCGTTGGCATCGGGCGGGAACACCACGCGCGAGATGTCGGCCATTTCGCCAAGCAGGGCCTCGGCCATGGTCGGATCCTGATGCGACTGCTCGTTCTTCGCGTTTTCCCAGGTATGCGAAGTCAGCACCAGTGGAACACCCAGCCAGGCTTGCGGCCGACCGGCCAGGCGAAGTTGTCGCGAGAAGATCAACTCTTGCCGAACCGCGCCGAGCATCTTCGGTGCAAATGCTTCGTAGGTGACCACCAGGTTCAGCCCACCCTTGTTGCCGAGCGCGGCGCAGACCACGGCTTCCTCGTTGAGCACGGTGATGACTGCACCGGTTGGCGATTCGGCGACACCGGGCTCGGGCTCGTGCACCCGGTGCTTCATCGTGTCCAGGGTGAGGTCGAGCTTGTTGCTGCGCAGCTCGTCGGGATTGCCCACACGTACGCGCAGCTTCGGGTTTGCTTCGGCGATGGCGACGAACTGCTCGTCGAGCGCAGTCATCGGCGAGCTCTCGCCGCCGACGCGGCGATCGGCAATCGCCGGAACGCGCGGCGGTTCCACCTGGCGATCGGCCAGCGCATGGTCGCGCTCGCGCAGCCGCTTCTGGTCATCGTGGTTGTTGAGTGCGGCAATGGCTTCTTCGAGTTCGGGGACGGCCACGAACAGCGCCGCGGCGCCTTCATTGAACAGTGCGCGCGACTCGGCATCGGTCGCCGGATTCCCGGGCAGGGGCAGGTTGTGGGAGGCATTGGTGCCGGCGCCTGGGAAGCCGAAACCCTTGACGGTTTCGGCGATGCCATAGGGCAGCCGAACATCGGAATCGGAGACGGCGGCACCGGCTTGCAGGCGCGACTCCATCACGTGGATGCCCCAGGCGATGCTGGCCGGGTCGCGACCGTCCAGTGCGACCGGATCAAAGCCGTTCAACCGCAGGTGCCGGTCCAGCCAGCGCTCGCCGCCTTGCTGGCTGATCTGGCTGCGCTGGTCGATGCGCCGCCCGTTGAGGATGATGATCGGGCTGACCAGGCCGCTGTCCTCGGCCCGCCACCAGCGCGGCGCCCAGTCGCTGCCTCGCTGCTCCTCGAACGCACCGTCACTCAGAAACGCGACCAGGCGTTCGTCCTTGAGCGGCGCATGCACGTACTGCAGTTCGGCGAAACCCAGATAGCCGCCTTCCATCACGCCGCCGGCGGTGTGCGCATTGACGTGCGAGCCCAGGGGCGAGGCCGGCGTTCCGTCCGGGTTGAGGGTGTAGGCGTAGAAGTCGCTGACGAACCGGCTCAACCCGGCGTCGGTGCGGTCATAACGTTCGGCGTGCCGGTCGGTCATGTTGCCAACCAACAGGTTGAGCGCGTCGATGGCGGCCACGCAATGCCCCTGGCCCATCATCCACGCACGGGTGACGCCATCCAGTGCATTCATCAGCAGGTAGCCGGCGTAGGCGGGCACCATGTTGAGCGATCCGCCGGTGTGGCCTTCGGGCGTGGTCTTGAAGTCATCGACTGCCAGCGCCGCACCGTCGCTGCGGACCCGCTGGCTGTAGGTCATATGCGCCACCAGCCACATGCCGGCGCTGGTGATGCGGTCGGCCGCAGCGAGCCGCTGCCAGGCGCTGCCAGCATCACGAGTGCGGCCCAGGGACACCAGCTCGTCGACCATCTGGCGGACCCGAAGCTGGGTCAGCGGGTCATGCCGGATCACGCCGTAGCCGGCCGCCCAATGGGCAAACGCGGGATCGGCCTGGCGGTGGGCGGCGGCCAGTTCAAGGATCCGCTGGCGCTGGGCGGCCGACAACTGGTCAGCGGTGCAGCAGTTCAGATGCAGATTCATGTGTCCTCCCGGGAATCGGTCGAAGTGGTCATTGCGCAGCCGCCAGGTCAACGCGCTCCAGGTGCTCGGGCACGCGCGCGCGCCAGCCCAGTTCGCGTTGCACGCGTCCGCGCAGCGTGTCGGCTGCGTCCGGCTCGCCATGGGTGAGGTAGACCATGCGCGGCGCGGACGGCGCGGTGCGCATCCAGTCCAGCAGTTCTCCGGCGTCGGCGTGGCCGGAAAAGCCTTCCAGTTGCACCACCTCGGCGCGGATGGGGATCTCGCGGCCGAACATCCGCAGCGTGCGCTTTCCTGCCGCCAGTGCGGCGCCGCGTGTGCCGCCGGCCTGGTAGCCGGCCAGCAGGATTGCGTTGCGGTCATCCGGGCCGAACGCCTCGATGTGATGCAGCACCCGGCCACCGGTGATCATGCCGCTGGCCGAGATGATGATCATCGGACCACGCTGGCGGTTGAGCGCCTTTGACTCCTCCACGGTATTGACGAACGTGGCCACATCGAACATCCGCTGGCAGTCCTCTTCTGACACCCGGTGCTCGGAATGGTGGGCGTGGTAGTGCTTGGTGGCGTTGATCGCCATTGGACTGTTGAGGTAGACCGGCACGCGGGGGATCTCCCCGCGCGCACGCAGCCGGGCGATATGAAGCATGAGCGCCTGGGCGCGGCCAATGGCAAAGGCCGGGATCACACTTACGCCGCCGCGGGCGGCAACGCGCCGGATGATGGGCGCCAGCTCCGCCTCCTGGTCGATCCGAATGTGTTCGCGATTGCCATAGGTGGACTCGCAGACCAGCACGTCACAGGCGGGCAGGGGCGTGGGCGGATTCATCAGCGACTCCTGCTGCCGGCCCAGGTCGCCACTGAAGTGCAGGCGCTGGCCGTGGACATCCAGGCTGACGTGGGTGGCGCCCAGAATGTGCCCGGCCGGATGGAAGCGGGCCGTGAAGCCGGGCGCGACCTCGATCCCGCGCTCGTAGTCATGCCCTTTGAGCTGCTTCAGGCTGCGTCGGGCATCGGCCTGGGTATACAGCGGGCGCGGCTGCTTGTGCCGGGAGTACCCCTTGCGCGCTGCATATTTGGCTTCTTCTTCCTGCAGGTAGCCGCTGTCGGGCAACAGCAGCCCGCACAACGCGACGCTGCCGTGGGTGCAATGGATCCGGCCACGAAAGCCCTGCTTGACCAGGGCAGGCAGGTATCCCGAATGGTCCAGATGGGCGTGGCTCAGAACCACCGCATCGATCGTGGCCGGGTCGACGGGAAATGGCGCCCAGTTGCGCTCGCGAAGCTGCTTGTAGCCCTGGAACAGGCCGCAATCGACCAACACGCGATGGCCGTTGGCCTCGACCAGATAGCGCGAGCCGGTCACGGTGCCGGCGGCGCCGAGGAACTGCAGGCGTGGGCCTATTTCGTTGTTCATGACAATTCCTTGGAGAGGTGCCTCCCAGCCGCTGGGTCGGGCGCTGCGCATCACCGCTGTGACCCGGCCAGCGGGCCGTTCGTCAAGTCGTGCGGCCAGGGCAGCCCCGACCAATCTGGACGCAAGTCAGTTGCCGGAACTCGAAGCGCGCGCAGTTCATAGCCAGCGCCGGACTTTGCCTCGATAGGCGTCGTAGCGGTCTCCGAACTTGGCGGCAAGGTGCCGCTCCTCCGGGCCGATCTGGTACTTGCCCAGATACAGGACGTACATCGGCAAGACGATGAACGGCAGCAGATTGCCCAGGTAGACCGCCCAACCGGTCAGCACGACCAGGAAGCCGAGGTACATCGGGTTGCGCGTGAACCTGTAAATGCCGGTATCCACAAGGGAGGACGAGCGCTGTGGTTGCCGGGGATCAATGGTCGTTTCGTGTCGCCGGAACTCGATGATGCCGGCAGCAATGCAAACGAAGCCAATCGCGGCCAACACCAGCGCCGGGATCAAGCGGGCGGGCAGGTCGATCGCAGCGCCGGGGAATGTGTAGGCCAGGCCAGCCATCAGCGCTGCCGAGGTGAAGACCACCAGCGGTGGCGGAACTTTGAGCTGCAGTGATTTCATGGCTCGCTCGCCTGCGTTGAACTTGGGATCATAGGCGCGACCTGCTGCTGGCTCAATTGACACGCCGACGATTCTGCGGAGTACAAGCCATGTTCGAAATCCTGCGTAATCGCACCTTCCGTCGTCTGTTTGGCGCCCAGGTGGTTGCGCTGGTCGGCACCGGCCTGGCGACGGTCGCCCTGGCATTGCTGGCCTATGACTTGGCCGGTGATCAGGCCGGCTCGGTGCTCGGCACGGCGCTGGCGATCAAGATGGTTGTGTACGTGGCCTTGTCGCCGCTGGCCGGTGCCCTGGTGCCGCCGCGATCACGAAAGGCGGTACTGATCGCGCTGGATCTGGTCCGGGCCGGCGTCGCCTTGATGCTGCCGTTCGTCACCGAGATCTGGCACATCTACGTGTTGATCGCACTGCTGCAGTCCGCGTCCGCAGGCTTCACGCCGCTGTTCCAGGCGGTGATCCCCGACGTGCTTCCGGATGAACGCGATTACACCCGCGCCCTGTCGCTGTCGCGCCTGGCCTACGATCTGGAAAACCTGCTCAGCCCGATGCTGGCTGCTGCCCTGCTGACGGTGATCAGTTTCCACGGGCTGTTTGCCGGCACCTCGGCGGGATTCATCGTCTCGGCCGTGTTGGTGCTGGCGGCGACATTTCCCCTGGTTCGTGCAACGCATGCCGAGGGCGGTGCCTTCACCCGCGCGCTTCGCGGCATGCGCATCTACCTGCGCACGCCGCGACTGCGCGGCCTGCTTGCGCTGAACCTGTGCGCCGCGGCCGGCAGCGCCATGGTGCTGGTCAACACGGTCGTGATCGTGCGCGGCCCGCTGCAAGGCGGTGAGCGCGAGGTTGCCTGGGCACTGGCGGCGTTTGGCGGTGGCTCGATGGTGGTGGCGCTGCTGCTGCCCAGGTTGCTTGATCGCCTGCGCGACCGGAGCATCATGCTCACCGCCGCCGCGCTGATGACCGGCGCGTTGTTGGTGGCCACCTGGCTGTGGACTTCCAGCCAGGCAACGATGGGCTGGACGGTGCTCATTGTGCTGTGGTGCCTGCTCGGCGCAGCCTACGCCGGCCTTGTCACCCCCGCAGGACGGCTATTGCGACGCTCGGCCACCTCGGATGATCTGTCGTTCCTGTTCGCGGCGCAGTTTTCGCTGTCCCACGTGTGCTGGTTGCTGACCTATCCGATAGCCGGCTGGGTCGGCGGCAGCGTCGGGCTGGGCAGTGCCTTCGTCGCCCTGAGCGGGCTTGCCGTGCTCGGATGGATCATCGCCTGGCGCGTCTGGCCGCGGCACGATCCGCTGGTGCTTGAACACAGCCACCCCGAGTTGTCACACGACCATCCGCACCTTATCCAGCACCAGACCCCCGATGGCAAGCACGCGCATCCGTACATGATCGACGAGTTTCATCTGCGCTGGCCGAAGTAGGGCCAGGTGGCGTTGGCGCGCCAAGGATCCGGACCATGGCGCTTCCCGTCTGTCGTTGGCTGACGGCCGGCTATCCGCCTTCGCCCATGATGTACAGCACCAGCAAGGGCACAAGGTTGAACAGCATGATGCCGATCTTGTAGACCGCCATGCCGCCGTAGTGCAGGGCATCGAAGGTGGTGGGCGAAAGATCGAACCAGCGGCCATGCAGCCGGCGGATCCAGTCCTTGGCAAAGACCAGGGCCAGGAACCAGATCATCAGGATGGCGTAATTGACCGCCACCGACCAAAGCAGGAACGGCCTGAGGAATTCGATATCCATGGGATCGCTTCCGTTGATCGGGCAGGAGTGCCCGGCAACCAAACTAGCACGTGACCATAAGCGGGCAAGGTTTAGGCCCCGCCGGCGGCTGACTGCGACGAACACTGGTCACGCCCGGCAGCCAGGCGATTGAACGGCGGCCGCATGGCAGCGTCAATTTTGTCACTTCGCCGGCCAGGGCCGGTATCGGCGCGGGCAGATGAGCCAAGTTCCGCGGGATCGGCGCAGTAGAGGATGAACGGCGGGGACATTCCGGCCGGCATCCTTCGCAACCGAGCCTGCGCGATGAAACTCAAAAGCCACCGGAAAGCGATCGTGATCGTGCTTATGCTGCTGCTGGCGGCGGCCGTCATCCACGACCAATCAACCCGGGATGACGATGGTCAACGTGCCTTTGCCGCCGTCACCACCGCGCCGGACTACGGCGCTGCCGTGCCGGCGACAACACCCGCGCCCGGCTACGGAAATGATCCGCGCCCGGCCATGCTGGCGCATGCCCAGGGCATCTTTTTCGATCCGCAGGCGGTGCCGGCGCACAGTCGGCAACCGGCGCAGCCTTCGCCGCCCGACATCGGGCAATTGCAGCGCGTCGACATCGTCGACCACACCGGCTTCGGGCAGCCGCTGCCCATGTTCAGCATGGAACTGCCGCGCGGCTGGCAGCACCAGCACCGGGTGGATTGGGACAAGTCCACATACTGCCCGTTCAACGGGCCGCGCGTGGTCGTCAATGCCGACTCGCCCGACGGCTTGCACGGCATCACCATTCTGCCGGGCATGGGCTGGCAGGTGTCGTCGCGGACGGTGGCGGCCAACTTTGCCTGCCCGCCGGCAGGCATGAACATGCCGCGTGATTACC
>CAZUZT010000068.1:0-11282 GCA_964624575.1 uncultured Rhodanobacteraceae bacterium
CCGGCCCAGCACCGTAGTGTGCTGTCGGGCGATATCGACAACGATGACAGCACCGATCCGCACGGCATCGTCACCGACCCGGCCGGCAACCGCTCCGGCAACAGCTATCACGTGGTGGCGCTGGATGGCGGTACCGCCGCCGGCCCGGTCACCGCCAGCACCGTGCTCGACGGCCTGGTGATCACCGCCGGCAAGGCCAATGGCAGCAGCAGCGACCGCTACAACATGGGCGGTGGTCTGTTCTGCCGTGCCACCAACACTGGCCAGCATTGCAGCCCGACCCTGCGCGATGTGCTGTTCAGTGGCAATACCGGCGCTTATGGCGCAGCCATGGGTCTGCTGGGCAGCCAGGGCGGGCAGGCCAGCCCGACGCTGCAGCGCGTGCATTTCAGCGCCAATCTGGCCAGCAGCTACGGTAGCGGCATCTACAACGACGGCCGCAACGCCGGCACCGTCAATCCCGTGCTGCGCGAGGTGCGTTTCACCGGCAACCGGGCCAACAATTACGGTGGTGCCATCTACAACCACGCCAGCGGCGGCACCGTCAACGCGGTCATCGAGCAGGCCCAGTTCAGCGGCAACAGTGCCAGTTACGGCGGCGCCATCTACAACGACGGCACCAACGGCGGCACCGCCCGCAGCCGCCTGGTCAACGTCACCTTCTATGGCAACAGCGCCTCGTCAGAAGGCGGCGCGATTTACAACGAAGCCAGCAACAGTGGCGATACCCGCATGGAAATTGTCCATGCCACGTTCCATGGCAACACCGCCAACCGCGGTGGCGCAATCGCCAATACCGGCTCCAGTGCCCAGGCCGGCGCCAACCTGCGTGGCGTGATCCTGTGGGGCAATTCCGGCAACCAGGGTTCGCCGGAAATCCACATTCCGTCCAGCTCGCACCTCACCGTCGCCAACAGCCTGATCGCCGGCGGCTGCCCGGCCAACGCCACCTGCAGCGGCATCGTCAGCGGGAATCCGCTGCTTGGCGCGCTGACCGACAACGGCGGCTGGAGCTGGACCATGCGGCCGGGTACCGGCAGCGCGGCGATCGACGCGGTCAGCCACGCCGGCTGCCCGACCGTCGACCAACGCGGCGTGCCGCGTGCCCAGGGCACCCAATGCGACCTGGGTGCGGTGGAAGTGTCCGTGACGCCCTGCCATGTCAACCACGCCGCCACCGGCGGCAACAACGGCAGCAATTGGGCCAACGCCTATACCAGCCTGCAAAGTGCGCTGGGCTCGGCCAACTGCGGCGAGATCCGGGTTGCCCGCGGCGTCTACAAGCCGACCACCGGCAGCGACCAGATGGCCCGGTTCAACATCCGTCCCGGCCAGCGCGTCTACGGCGGTTTTGCCGGCCACGAAACCCAGCTTGAGCAGCGCGACCCGGCCGCCAACCGCACCGTGCTGTCCGGTGACATCGACAACAATGACGTCAATGATGCCGATGGCATCCTGGTCAATACCAGTGACCGCCGGGGCAACAACAGTCGCCGCCTGGTGGAGCTGGACGGCACCACCGCCGCCGGCCCGATCACCGCCACCACCGTGCTCGACGGTTTTGCCCTGTCCGGCGCCCATGGCGAGCCGTCGGGAGTATCGGGCGGTGCCATCTGGTGCCGTGGCAGCGGCGCCGGCAACGAATGCAGTCCGACCCTGGCCAACCTGCTGATCAGCGCCAACTACGACGATTTCGCCGGCGGCCTGTACAACATCGGTAGCAATGGCGGCACGGCCAGCCCGACCGTGGTCAATGTCACTTTCCGCAACAACAGCGCCAGCTACGGCGCCGGCGGCATGAACAACAACGGCGACGGCGGCACGGCCAGCCCGACCCTGATCAATGTCACCTTTGTCGGCAACGTCTTCCATGCCATGTTCAACGAGGGCCGCAATGGTGGCGAAGCCAGCCCGACCTTGAACCATGTCACCTTCGCCAACAACCGGGGCCGCTGGGAAGGCTCTTCCATGATCAACCACGGCCACAATGGCGATGCCCATCCGGTGCTGGTCAACGTCATCGCCTGGGGCGGCACGCTGAGTCTTCCGGATGAATCATCCGATTGCGCCAATCACCACATCTGCAACTGGTTCAACGCCCATCCGGTGATCGAGGCCAGCGTCCTTGCTGATGGCTGTCCGCCGGGCAGCCTGTGCGGCGCCGGCGTCAGCAGTGCCGACCCGATGCTTGCGCCGCTGGCCGACAACGGCGGTGTCGGCCCGACCCTGGTGCCTGGTGCCGGCGGTTCGGCCGTCGATGCCGGTGACGATGCCACCTGCGCCGACACCGACCAGCGTGGCGTGAGCCGGCCGCAGGGCGCCCGTTGCGACATCGGCGCAGTCGAGCTGGAAACCGGTGGCGGCGACCGCATCTTCGCCAACGGCTTCGAGCAATCCTGAACCTGGCGAGCGTTGCATGACTTCGGCGGTCGGGTATCGATCACCCGGCCGCCAGCTGTTCGGAAGGCGGCGCGACCTGCAACCAACGAACCTCCGGGAGCCTCCGGGATTCCCGCGCCGGCTCAAAACTCCCTCCTTCGCTTGCGAAGGAGGGCCGGGGTGGATGCTGCGACGCGCAGCGGCGCAGGCTCTTTCGCCGTGTGCTGCGAACTGCAGGTTCAGGCTTGGCTGAGAAGTGTGTTCGGCGGCGCAGGCTTTTTCGCCGCGTGCTTCGCACCCGGCGCATCCACCTCAGCGCGCGAAGGGGGAAGTTTTGTTGGCTGCGGAGCGTGTTCCGCTGAGGCCAGTGCGCCCTCACCCTGCCCTCTCCCGGTGGGAGAGGGTTCCAATTTGTCGCGTTATGACGAGCTGACCGGTTCAATGGTCATCGGTCATCGGTCATCGGTCATCGTCGCGGCGTTGGAATTGTTTGATCTTTCCCTTCTCCCCCCGGGAGGTGGCGCGCAGCGCCGGATGAGGGCGTACTTGCCGGGAGCGCTGCGTTGGTCACGGTTGCGTTGTGTTGTCCCGGAAACCGGATGCGCGCCACGACGGCGCGACTGCAACCAGCGAACCTCCGGGAGCTTCCGAGATTCCCGCGGCGGCTCAAAACTCCCTCCTTCGCTTGCGAAGGAGGGTAGGGGTGGATGCTGCGACGCGCAGTGGCGCAGGCTTTTTCACCGTGCTGCGAACTGCAGGTTCAGGCTTGGCTGAGAAGTGTGTTCGGCGGCGCAGGCTTTTTCGCCGTGTGCTTCGCATCCGGCGCATCCACCTCAGCGCGCGAAGGGGGAAGTTTTATTGGCTGAGAAGTGTGATGCTGGCGCAGGAACGGCAGCCGAACTGGATCACTGCGGTGGGCTGGCCAGTTCGCGGGCGTCCAGGTAGCCGTCGCCGTTGAGGTCCTGGCGCTGGAAGGCCTGGCGCAGTGATTCCAGGTAGTCCACCAGCCGCACTGGGCGCGCGCCGGGCACCGGCAGCTCATCGCCGCTGAGCACGCCATCGCCATTGGCATCCATGCGCCGGAAGCGGTGGCTCATGTAGTCGCGGTATTCGGCCAGAGAGACCCGGCCGTCACCATCCAGGTCCATCCGTTGCAGGTACTCGTGCGGGGTTTGTGGCAGCGGCTGCGCCGCCAGTTGTCCCGTCAAAACGCCAGCCAAGGCCAGGGCCGCCAGCATCAGCGCCGGCCGGATCACAGGCGCACGACATGGCGCCCGGCCATGCCGCGCCAGTGCCAGCGGCCCAAGTGGCGATGTCGTCACCAACAATGCCGCCGGGCGGCTGCCGGAGCCGGCGGCTACGGATGCGGTCATGGTGCGGTCTTCGGTCTCAGGCATCGGCCGAGCATGCGGCAATCGCAAGGGCCGGGCAATGGCCGGTTTCGGTGCGCAAACATGCCATGGGCAGCCGGGCACCAGGGTTCCGGCGAACATCCGCCGATCGGTGATAATGACGCCGGCGGCGTTCGGCGTACCGATCCCTGCCGGCCGGCCAGGGCTGGCATCGCAGCAGGCACTGGAGTCCACCACGCGAGCCGGAGAGGTTTTCCCCGTGGCGCCGGCAAACCCGCATCAATACAGGCGCAATTTCCCTCAACCCCAATCGGCATGACATGGATAACAACACCAATTTTTCAGATGTCCTGAGCAGCTACGGCCGCTGCCTGCTCAAGCGTGGTTTCATCGAGCGCTTCTATGAGCTGTTCATGGCCAGCGACGACAGCATCCGCGCCCTGTTTGCGCGCACCGACATGTCCAAGCAGACCCTCGCCCTGCGCCGCGGCATCAGCACCGCGATCTCGTTTGCCGAAGGCTCCGGCATCGTCAAGGGCACGATGACCGAGATGGCCATGGTGCACTCGCGCAAGGGTCGGGTGCCGATCGAGCCGCGCCTTTACCGGCACTGGCTGGAAAGCATCCTCAAGGCCGTGCGCGAATACGATCCGGCGGCCAATGCCAAGCTGATGGCGCGCTGGCAGCAGGCGCTGAAACCGGCCGTCGATCACTTCATCGAGCTGTACTGACTGCCAGTCGGCAGCGGTCCGAGCCGGTCGTGGGCGCCAATGGCAGCGGGCGCCCGTGGGCTCAGTCGTCCCTCGGTCAACCGCTCGCCACCATTACCCCGTCGATTTCCACCAGCAGGTCCTGGCGGCAGATGTGGCCGGCCAGCACCACCACCTGTTCGCGCTTGATGCCGGCCTGCGCCAGCAACGGCAGCAGGCGTTGCGCCTCGTCGGCATCGCGGACATACAGTTTGAAGGTATGGCCGCGGCCGGCCAGGCCGCCAGGCGGGCCACCGGCCTGGACCAGAGCCTGCAGATTGAGCAGGGTTTCTTCCATCTGCCGGCCGGCGGCATCGTGCAGGGTCTGGTGGCCGACCACGCTTGCGGTGCCCGAGATCAGCAGCGCGCCGGGCTCGGTCGCCAGGCGCATGGCCCGGGCAAAACTTGGCGGTGTCGGTCCGTACTGGCGCGGATAGCGCCAAGCACTGACCTGGCGCGGATTTTCCACCGGCGTTCCGGCCGTGCGCCCGAACAGCGCGTAGACCACCAGCTCGGCGCGGCCATCCAGGCGGCCGATGGCGGTAGCCGCCGGGAAGCGTTCCGGCGCCAGGCCGGCAATTCCGCGGGCGCGGCCCTGGCTGAATTTGCGGTAGCGCTCCTGGTCGCCATCACCCTGGTTGATCGCCGCCAGATAGTTCCAGGCCCGCAACCAGTGTTCGTAGCCATGCTGCCGGGCGCCGGCCACCAGCCGGCCATAGGCATGCTCGGCGGCGCCGGCCGGGCCGCCGTGGCGGTCTTCGTCAACCCGCAGCGACAGCATCAGGTATTCGCCGCCATGCGCCCAGGCCAGGTCGCCATCGTGACCGTGGCTGACTTCGCCCTCCACCTGCCAGACCTCGACCGGCTCCGGCTCGCCGGCCTGCAACAGGCGTCGCAGCGGCATGGTGACCAGGCGCGCGTCGCCGGCTTGCGGCGCGGCCTCGTCGAACCGGATCACGGCCAGCGTGCCGGCCTGGGCCAGCAGCCGCTGCGGATCCTCGTGCGAGTAGGTGAACCGGATCGGCGCGGCAGTCGCCGTTGCCGATGCCGGAATCGGGGCCGAAACCGGGGCCGAAACCGGCCTGGTCAACTCAGCCATGCCGCAACGCGGATGCCATCGCGGCGCAGCGGAGGCTGCCGCCGCAAACCTTGGCGGGCGCCGCCACGGCCAAAGCTGGCGCCACGGCCTGCGACAGGTGCCGGCGCGGATGCCGGAAGAAATTCAACGGATGGGACATCAACAAATCACCGTGTTCTGGGCCGGGCGCAAGGGTCCGGCGTAAGGCGCGGCCGGCTGCCGGGCCGGCGCCGTTCCGGCCTGCGTCGCCCAGTGCCCGGAAAGGGCGCATCAAGCCGCCGCCAGGCCGGCAGCAAAGGGGCCCTATGATACACTCCGCGACCCGCCGGGCCCGGGGTCGCGCCGGTCGCCAAGTCGGCCGCCGACAGGGATTTCCGGGCGCCTGGCAGCAAGTCTTCGCAGCCGTCCTCCAGCCCTTCTGCCAGCCGATCCAGAGCAGCCATTGATGAGCACCCACAGCGAAACCGAAGCCGAACTGGCGAAACTGATTGTGACCTCGTTGAACCTTGAGGACATCGCCGCCGACGACATCGATCCGCAGGCGCCGCTGTTTGGCGAGGGCCTGGGCCTGGACTCGATCGATGCCTTGGAACTGTCGCTGGCGATCTCCCGCCAGTACGGCTTCCAGTTGCGTTCCGATCACCCCGACAACCAGACCATCTTCGCCACGCTGCGCTCCCTGGCCGCCCATATCGACAGCCAGCGCAGCGGCTGAAGCGCCCGCGCGGCCGGACAATCCCCCGCGCAGCCGCCCGTCGCCGGCCGCCAGCATGATCGCCCTTATCGCCGCCATCGTTTATCTGGTGCTGGTCCATGGCGCCACGTTGACCGGTTCCCAGGGCCTGCACCTGGCCGCCGTGGTCCTGCTGGTGCTCGGCCTGCTGGTCATGCTGCATGGCCAGCGCCTGATGCAACTGCTGCTGGTCGTCGCCATCGCCGGTCTGGTGGGCTTTACCGATGACCCCGGGCAATGGCTGCTGTATGCCGCGCCCGTACTGTTTCCGCTGATGATCGCCGCCGGTATCGGCCGCTCGCTGCTGCCCGGCCGCACGCCGGTGATCGAACGCATCATGTGGCATGTCAACGGCTGCCCGGAAGAGCTCGATGGCCGGCACCGGCGCTACGCGCGTGGTGCCACGATCTACTGGTGCCTGGTGCTGGTGGCGATGGCGCTGATGAATGGCCTGCTGGCGATCCACGCCGATCCGGTCACCTGGTCGTGGATCAGCAATGTCGCCTCCTACGCGGTGCCGGTGCTGGCGATGCTGGCCGAATACGCCGTCCGTGGCCGGTGCCTGCCGCGGCAGGGCTATCGCAACCTGTTCGATTTCCTGCTCCGCCTGGTCCGCCTGGCACCAACGCTGGCCCGCGAGCTGGCAGCCGATTGGCGGGAAGAGCGCTCCGATGCCGCGCCGGCCACTCGCTCCTGAGGTCTCCGCCGCCTGCCTGGCCGGGCACTTTCCCGGCCGCCCGGTCGTGCCCGGCGTGGTCCTGATCCGCGCCGCGCTGGATGCCACCGGGCTGCGGCCGCCGCTGCAGATCAGCCAGGCCAAGTTCCTGCGCCCGTGCATTCCGCAGATGGCCTTGACCGTGGCCTGGCAGGAGCAGGGCGGGCGCATCCGCCTGCGCATCGAACACGAGGGCGAACCGGTCGCCCTGGTGACCGTGCAGCGGCCCGCCGCGAACGATGGCGGCGACGATGGCGAGGGTGATGATGATGCCGGCGGCTGAGCGTTCGCGGGTTCGCGACGGCCTTGCTGCCGGAAAGACGCGGCAGGTGCCGGCGGAAGCGGACTGCTGTCCCGTTGCGCCAGTCGCTCCGGCCGCTGACCGGCGCAAGGCCGACGCCCAATCCCAACCCCAGACCATGGCCAACGTCGCCGGCGCTGCCACCACCAATCAAGCCGACAATCCCGACTGCCACTGGGCCGGTCGTCCCGAAGGCGGCGCCTATGCCGCGATGTGGCTGCTGCGTACCATCGTGCTGCGCCTCGGCCGGCCGGCGGCGCGTCTGCTGCTGTATCCGGTCACCGCCTATTTCGTGTTGCGGCGCGGCCCGGAACGGCGCGCGTCGCGCAATTTTCTGGCCCGCATCCGGGCCACCGGCAGCGGCGCAGGCAAAACCACCCGGCCGCCCGGCCTGGGCGCGGTTTTCGCCCATACCCACTGTTTTGCCGCCACCGTGCTCGACCGGCCGCTGCTACTGTCCGGGCGCCTGGACCGCTTCGATATCCGCTGTCACGGCCTGGACGAATTGCGTGCCCAGATCGCGCTCGGCCGCGGTGTGCTGCTGCTGGGCGCCCATGTCGGCAGCTTCGAGGTGCTGCGCGTGCTCGGCGAAGGGCGGGGCGGACTGGAAGTGGCGATCCTGCTCGACCGCGCCCGCAGCCCGGCGATCACCGCGCTGCTGGAATCGCTGAACCCGACGCTGGCCGCCTCGGTGATCGACATCTCCCAGCCCTCGACCCAGATCATGCTCAAGATCAAGGAAGCGGCCGACCGCGGTGCCCTGATCGGCATGCTCGGCGACCGCCGCCGGGCCGATGATCCCGGGCTGCCGGCGCCGTTCCTGGGCCAGCCGGCGCGGTTCCCGGTCGCGCCCTACCAGATCGCCGCCGTGCTCGATATTCCGGTGTGCCTGGGCTTTGGCCTCTACCGCGGCGGCAACCGCTACGATCTGCATTTCGAACGCTTCGCCGACCGGCTGGCACTGCCGCGCCGGCATCGTCAGGCGACATTGGGCGATTGCGTGCGACAGTACGCCCGGCGGCTGGAACACCATGTCCGCCTGGCCCCTCGAAATTGGTTCAATTTCTATGATTTTTGGCACGACAACGCGACTGCCATCCCGGCCGATCAGGCGCCGCTTGCGGCCGCTGCCCGGCCCGCGGCCGATGGCTCTGCTGTGGCTGGCGCTGCTGGTAACAGCGGCGATCGCGCCCGCCGCGGCCACGCCGATAGCGGATGCGATTGCGTCGACTGATCCGGTTCCGGCGACCGCGCCTGAAACGGCCGGCAGCGCATCCATGGATGCCGCACCGGGCTCGGCCCTGACCACGCTGATCACCAGCCTGCGCCGACAGCCGCCGGTCCACGAGGCCTTCCATGAACTGCGCTGGCGCCGCGCCCTGCGCGAGCCGCTGCAGGTCTCCGGCGTACTTTCCTGGCATGGCGACATGGCCTTCGTGCGCGAAGTGCGCCAGCCCTATCAGGAGCATTCGCGCCTGGAGCAGGGCAACCTGATCCAACAGCGCCAAGGCAGTGCCGGGCGCTCGGTGCCGTTGCACCGGGCGCCGGAATTGCGCGTGCTGTTCGAAGGCCTGTCGGCCCTGTTCGCCGGTGATCATCAGGCATTCACCGCGCTGTTCCAGACCGGGCTGGTGCAGGCCGGCACGGAACCTGGCAACCAGGCTTGGCGTCTGGACCTGACCCCGCACGAGAGCAGCCTGCGCAACCGCGTGCCGGCGTTGTCCTTCCACGGCACCGGGCAGCAGGCCCGCTGCCTGGTGTTGCACCAGCGCAACGCCCAGACCCTGATCGTGCTCGACGACCTGCCGCTGCCGCCCGCGCCCGACGCCGCTGCATCCGCATCGACCCGGTCCCGGTCGTCGGCGGCAATCACGTCCGCCGAGTCCGCCCTGCAGGCGCGCATCGACCAGCTTTGCCCGCTGCCGGAAAATGCCGGCAATCCCGGCGCAAACGCGGCCGGCACCGGCCGCTGAAACGTGCCGGCTCTGTATCGATGATGTTTCCACCCGCTGCCGCCCAGCCCACGCCCGTGCGCCCCGCCCACTGTCGGTGGTAACCCCATGACTGCCCGCCGCGCCAGCCTGCTGGCCCTGATTGCCCTGCTCGCCGCCGGTGTCTGGGCGGCGTCCGGCCTGCGCCTGGGCAGCGATCTGGCGCGCTTCATGCCGGTCGCGGAAAGCGCCGATCAGGCCCTGATCCACAGCGAGCTCAGCCACGGCCCGGGCAGCCGCCTGCTGCTGCTGGCCATCGCCGCCGACGAGTCCGCCGTGGCCGCACGCCTGAGCCGGCAACTGCGCGCCGCCCTGATCGGCCACGATGCCTTCAGCGCCGTGCACAACGGTGATTTCGACGAGATGGCCGAACTGCAGCGCCTGCTGCCGCTGCGCTTCAGCCACAGCCCGGCTATGGACCAGGCCCAGTTCGACAGCGACGCCCTGGCCGAAACCCTCACCGAACGCCTGCACGATCTGGGCAGCCTGGATGGCGAGGCCTTCGAGACCCTGCTCGGCCACGATCCGCACCTGCTCACCCTGGCCATGGTCCAGTCCTGGCAGCCGGCGAACCAGCCCCGGTTGCGCGATGGCGTCTGGTTCGCCGGCGATGGCCGCGCGCTGCTGCTGGTGCAAACTTATGCCGGCGGTTTTGATCCGCAGGCGCAGGCCGGCGCCCTGGCTGTGATCCAGGAACAATTCCAGGCGCTGCCGGGCTCCGGCCAGGCGCAACTGACGATCAGCGGGCCGGGCAGTTTCAGCGCCCGGATGAGTGATCGCGTGCGCGGCGAAGCCACCGCGCTGGGCATCGCCGCCGGCGTGGTGATGGTTCTGGTCCTGCTCGCCGCCTACCGCTCGCTGATGCCGGTGCTCGCCGCCGCCGTGCCGCTGGCCTGCGCCGCCGCTGCCGGCCTGCTCGCGCTGCGTCTGGGCTTTGATCTGGCCCACGGCGTCACCCTGGCCTTCGCCTTCACCCTGATCGCCGTGGCCCTGGATTATCCGGTGCACCTGCTCAGCCATCACCGGCCCGGCGTCAGCGCCGGCACCAGTGCGCGGCAGCTTTGGCCGGCGCTGCGCCTGAGCGCGGCCAGCACCGCCATCGCCTACCTGACCCTGTTCTCGGCCCACGCCGAAGGCCTGCAGCAACTGGCCGTATTCACCATCGCCGGGCTGCTCGCCGCCGCCCTGGCCAGCCGCTGGCTGTTGCCGCCGCTGCTGCCGGCGGCGCGCCGTGATGTTCTGGACAGCCGGCACCTGCGCCGGCTGGCGCACTGGACCGGCAACCGGCCGCGCAGCCTGTGGCCGGCGGTGCCGATCCTGCTGCTGGCCGGCCTGGCCCTGATCGTCGGCCAGGGCCGGCCATGGTGGAACAACGATCTGGCCAGCCTGACCCCGCTGCCCGCCGACTGGCTGGCCGAAGATGCCTACCTGCGTGGCGAACTGACCACGCCCGATGCCCGCTACCTGCTGGTGCTGTCCGGCGCCGACGAGGAAGCGGTGTTGCGCCTGAGCGAAACCCTGGCGCCGCGCCTGCAGGCCCTGGTCCAGGCCGGGCAGCTTTCCGACCACGGCCTGCCGTCGCGCTACCAGCCCAGCGCCCAGGTCCAGGCCGCGCGCCTGGCCCGCCTGCCGCCGCCCGCCCGCCTGCGCGCATCACTGGCCGACGCCGCCGATGCCACCGGTTTTGATCCCGCCTTCTTCGAGCCGATGGTGGCCGACGTCGCCGCCTTGTATCAGACCGATGCCGGCCCGGCGCTGGCCCGCGCCTTCGCCAACAGCCCGGCCGGTGAACGCTACGCGGCGATCCTGCGCAAGGTGCCCGAATCGGCTGCGGGAACCGCCGCCGCAACCGATGCCGAAGCCGATGCCGAAGCCGATGCCCAAGGCGACTCCCGGGGCGACGCCCAGGATAGTGTCCTGGCCCTGGTCGAACTGGCCGGCCTGGACGACATCGCCCCGATCCGCGCCGCCATCGCCGACCAGC
>CAZUZT010000069.1:0-6539 GCA_964624575.1 uncultured Rhodanobacteraceae bacterium
TCCCGGGCAAAGCCGGCGTAGTCGGCCACGGCGGCGATCTGGCGCGGAATCTTCTGCAACGGTGGCAGCGGGCCACCGGGCCGGGATGCCGTGCTCATGTCTGGGCCCAGCGACGCAGCAGGTTGTGGTAGATGCCGGTCAAGCCGGCCAGCGCCGGATGGCCATCGTCCAGGTCCGCGTGCAGTTGGCCAATGGCGCCATCCAGCTGCCACAGCAGGCTGCGCTGGTCGTCTTCCCGGACCAGGCTCTGGATCCAGAAAAACGAAGCCACGCGGGCGCCACGCGTGACCGGTTCCACCCGGTGCAGGCTGGTACCCGGATACAGCACCATGTCGCCGGCCGGCAGCTTGACGCGCTGCTCGCCATAGGTGTCGTTGATCACCAGTTCACCTCCGTCATAGTCCTCCGGCGCGCTCAGGAACACGGTGGCTGACAGGTCGCTGCGGATGCGGTGCGGGCTGTCGGGCACGGTGAACACGGCGCGGTCGATATGGTCACCATAGCGCCCTCCGCCGCGGTAGCGGTTGAATCGGGGTGGCAGCACCTTCAGCGGCAGGGCCGCCGCCATGAACACCGGGTTGGCGGCCAGTGCCGCCAGGATCTTTTGCCCCAACTGCTGGCCGAGCGCGCTGTCATGGGGCAACTGCTCGTTGTCCTTGACCTGGCTGGCCAGGGTGCCGGCGGTGGCGGCGCCGGCCTGCCAGTCGGCCTGGTCCAGGGCCTGGCGCATCCGATCGGCCTGGTCGGGGGTGAACAGTTGCGGGATGGTCAGCAGCATGGCGGGGCACCGGGGCAGGGGAAAGGACGGAACAACCGGAGATTCTGCTGCAGAATGCTTGCACAGGTAATCGAGAATCATTACGATTCGCGCTCAGCACGCCAGGCCCGGTCCGGATGATTCCGGAAGTGATGGGCCGGTCCGGCACAGGGAGCCGGGTCCGGCCGCGCATTGCCCATCGGCCAGAGCCAGGGTCGGGCCGACGATCGAACAGACCTTGCCGGAGTGCCGCCAGCTGAGCCTGGATGCCCGATCCCGGGCACCGCCGGCCACCGGTCCAGTTGTAACCATTGATTTTTAAATCGCCAGCAACCGCGGTCCATCGCGCAGCCAGCACGCCACCCATAAGCCTGTTGGAGGACACCACCGTGACCATTTGCCCGAATGCCGACCGCCGCCGCCGGAACCTGTACTGCAAGCCGCTGGCCGCGGCCGTGATCCTGGCCTGTGCCGGCATGAACCACACACTTCGCGCCCAGGAGCCGGTGTCACCACTGCCGGCCCAGCACTCCGGCCCTGCGGCCGGCCTGCCCCCTGGTGCGGCTGCCGAGCGCACATCTGCTCCGGCCGATGAAGCCGGTCGCTCCGGCCCGGCCCGGCAGCTGGCGACGGTGGAGGTGGAGGGCCAGGCCACGCCGGAGCCGGCCTCGCCCAAGTTCACTGCGCCGTTGCTGGATACCCCGCAGACCGTGTCGGTCATTTCCGACGAGGTGTTCGCCGCCCAGGGCGCGCGCAACCTCACCGATGTCCTGCGCAATACCCCGGGCATCAGCTTCAATGCCGGCGAGAACGGCTTTGCCACCGGCAGCGCCAACTTCAGCCTGCGCGGCTTTGATGCCAGCGGCAACATCTTCATCGATGGCGTGCGTGATTCGGGCAACCACGTGCGTGATGTCTTCAACCTGGAGCAGGTGGACGTGGTCAAGGGCGCGGCGGCGGACAATGGCCGCGGCGGGTTGTCCGGCTACGTGAACCTGGTCAGCAAGCGCCCGCAGCGGGACGATTTCATCCATGCCGGTGCCAGCTTCGGCGGCGATGGCAGCGATGCCGACAATCGGGTGCGCACCACCCTGGATGGCAACCGCCAGCTCGCGCCGGGCACCGCCGTGCGCCTGAACCTGATGGCCCAGGATGGTGGGCTCCCGGGCCGGGAGCATGTCCGGTCCGATGCCGTCGGCATTGCACCGGCCATCGCCTTCGGCCTGGACGGCGATACCCGCCTGACCCTGGCCGCGCAGTATCTGGACCAGGGCGGCCGGCCGGACTGGGGCGTGCCGGGCGCGATGATTCCCGGCACGGTCAATCATGATCCGGAGGCGGCGCGGGCCGATGCCGACAGCTTCTTCGGCCTGTTCAGCGACTACGATGACACCCTGGCGAAGTCGGTCACCGGCCAGTTCGAGCACCAGTTCCGGCCCGGCCTGACGCTGTCCAGCCTGCTGCGCTGGAGTTCCACCGAGCGCGAGGCGGTGTACACGGTCCCGTTCGGCCATGACGCCGCGCTGCAGCAGGTGATCGGCCAAACCCAGGCCTACCAGCGCCGCAACCTGGGCCTGGCCAGCCACACCCACCTGAGCGCGGCATTCGCCACCGGCCGCTTCGAACACACGCTGGCGACCGGGCTGGAGCTGTCGCGCGAGCGTTCCGATGCCCTGCGCTTTGGCACCCTCACGCCGCCCCCGACACCGGTGCACGATCCCGATCCGGGCCGAGCCGTCATCGGCCTGCCCGAGGCCGTGCAAAGCGGCGCCGTGGCCATCGACACCCTGGCCGTGCACGTGCACGATACGGTGCGCCTGGGCGAGCGCTGGCAACTCACCGGCGGCCTGCGCATCGAGCATTACCAGGTTGATCTGGACAGCCGCGTCCTGGCCGATGAGGCCAGCCAGGGGCCCGATGGCTACCACGTGTCGGAGACCACGCTGGGCGGCAAGCTGGGCCTGGTCTACAAGCCGGTGCCGGAAGGCAGCCTCTATGCCGCGGTCAGCACGGCGACCTTGCCACCGGGCTCGTGGCTGTCCAATCCGGATATCTCGCGCACCGGCAGTAACGCGTTTCCCGGCCTGGTCGGCCAGAACAACCAGGCCGCCAAGCCGCAGCGCGCGGTCAACCACGAGCTGGGCATCAAGTGGAATTTCCTTGATGAGCGCCTGGCCACCACGGCGGCATTGTTCCGGACCACCCGCCGCAGTGTCGCCATCAGCGGCAAGGAACCAGGTGAGCCGGACAGCCCGACGCTGCTGCGCGGCTATGGCCGGCAGGTGGTGCAAGGCGTGGAACTGGGCCTGAGCGGCCGCATTACCCCGGCCTGGACCGTGTTCGCCGGTGCCGTCCTGCTCGACAGCGAGCGCGATCATGATGCCTGGCTGGATGCCGCCCGGCGCCAGGCCAACCCCGCCGACTATGGCGATGCCCTGTTTACCCGTGGCGACGAGCTGGCCTTCACGCCGCGGCGCAGTGCCAGCCTGTGGACGACCTGGCGCTTCGACAATGGCCTGGTGCTGGGCGGTGGCCTCCAGCATGTGGGCGAATCCTGGGCCGGGCGCCCTGATGATGCCGACCGGATCATCCCCAATGGCCGCTACGGACGCCTGCCCGGTTACACCGTGACCCAACTGATGGCGACGTGGCCGGTGAACGCACACCTGCAGTTGCGGCTGAACGTGGACAACGCCGGCGACCGCCTGTACGCGACCTCGGGCAACTGGCCGATGACCCGGGTCTTCACCGGCCCCGCGCGCAACTGGCTGCTCAGTGCCGACCTGCGTTTTTGATGCGTTTCAAAAAGCCGGTTACAGACCGGCCAGGTTTGCCAGGCGTTCACCCGACACATTTATGAAAGGCATGTGCAAATGAACGATTTGTATTGACCACGCGTGTCGGCAGTGTTAGAAGTCGAGGGGCCGTCAGAACAAGTCGCAACGAAAAAAGAATGCACTTGGCTTGTTGGCAACCTGTTCCGGCGGTGAATGTGTGGCATGGGGACCGGCCAGCGCCAGGTTCATGCTGACAGGACTTCATGCCTCAACCCCAAACGTTGGAGGGTAGAGATGAAGACCTGTCTTGGATTTACCGAACGCAGTCATTCCGCATCATCTGCAACCACCGTAATGTCATGCGCCGGGCCGGGGCGAAGCGGGTGGCGACGACTGCTTGCCGCCAGTGCCGCCCTGGCCTTCGCCGTTGCCGGCTCCATGGCGATGGCCGCCGAGGTGGACGTGCCCAATGGCGATTTTTCCGATCCGGGCAATGACGGCAGCATCGGCGGCCTGATCGGCAGCTATCTGGACCTGCCGATCGGCAGCGGCCCCTGGCATGGCACCAGCGTCGGTATCCTCGGTCTGCTCATTGGCCCGACCGTCAGTGTCGATGCCGATGCGCAGGTCGGGCGCATCAGCGGCGTGCTCGGTGCCAATGTCGCCGGCCTGCTGAACAGCTACGGCTGGCTGAGCCAGGCACTGTCCGAGTCCTGGCAGGGCGGCGACCTGTACATCCTCAATGCCGATATCAATGTCGGTCGGCCGCTGACCCTGGGCTTGCTGGGGGATACCAATACCGGCATTGCCTTCACCTCGGGGGCCACCGTGATCGCTTCAACCACGACCGCCGACCCGCGGCTGCTGGCTTTGGACCTGCAGGCCGCCGATACCTATCGGCTGCGGTTGGGCCATATCGCCGGCGCCGGCGTGTCCGGGCCGATCGGCATCCGCCTGTTCAACCAGCCCGAAGGCCTGCTGACCGCAGACCTGCTGCCCAATGCCACCTTCAGCAACGTCAGTGTCGAATGGCGCGATATCGGGCCGGTGACCACGATTACGCCGATCAATACCGGTGATCAGCTGCAGCCGGGTGTCGGTGAGCCGCTTGGCGAGCCGATCATCGCGTTGATCCAGGATGGCGACGGCAACGGCATTCCCGGCGTCGCGGTGACCATCCGCTCACCGCTGACCGGTGCCAGTGCCGACCTGGAGGCGCCGACCAGTGACGACCCGCCGGGGCGCGTGATCACGGCGGTGTCCGATCTGGATGGCTATGTCACGTTCTATGCCACGGCCAACGAGATCGGCGGCTGTTATCGCGTGATCGTGCAGCCGGTGGATGAATCGCTGGGCATCGAGCCGGCGGTGTTCCATTTCCGCAATGTCTCTGATGACCCTGGGCAGGATTCGGTGTTTTGCAACGGCTTCCAGTAACGGCTGGTTTTGCCGTGAAGTGACCGGGCCGCAAGGCCCGAAAACGCCGCTGGCGGGGAACTGCCGGCGGCGTTTTTCATTGTCGGATAAAGGTGTGCAGGTGCAGGCGTATCGCGGCGCCAGCTCAGGCAATGGCGACGGTTTCCAGGCGCAGGCTGCCGTCATCGCCGGCCCACAGCACCGTGCCCTGCTCGTACCAGTCGCCCAGCACGATGCGGGTACAGCGGCTGCCATCAACGAGATGTTCGTGCACCGCAGGGCGGTGGGTATGGCCGTGGATGATCAGGTCGACATCGTGGTGGCGGAAGGCCTCGGCGACCGCGTCGGCGTTGACATCCATGATCGTTTCGGCCGTGGCCGCGGTGTGTTCGCGGCTGCCGGCCCGGGCCTGGGCCGCGAACGCCCGCCGCGCGGCCAGGGGCTGGGCCAGCATGTTGGCCAGCCAGGCAGGATCGCGCACCTGGGCACGGAAGGCCTGGTAGGCGCTGTCATCGGTGCACAGGGTGTCGCCGTGCATGAGCAGGGCAGGGCGGCCGGACAGGTTGACGGACGCCGGATCGGTAAGCAGGCGGAAGCCGGCGCGGGCGGCGTAGTCCGGCCCGAGCGCGAAATCCCGGTTGCCGGCCATGAAGGCAATGGCCAGGCCGGCATCGGCGCGCGCGCGCAGCAGCGCCGCAACCTGGGCCGGCAGCGGCGCATCGTCGTCGTCACCGATCCAGCTTTCAAACAGGTCGCCAAGAATGAACAGTTTTTGGCAGGTGCCGGGCAGTCCGTCCAGGAACCGGGTGAAGGCATCGGTGGCCTGCGGCCGGCTGGCATCCAGATGCAGGTCGGCGATGAAGAGCGTGCTCATGGCGGGGCCATTGCTGCCATCGGACGGGCGCCAGGGCCCGCCCGGTGGCAGTCGGCTCGGATCATCAGTGGATGGTCGCCTTTTCGATGATCACCGGTTCCACCGGCAGGTTCTCGAAGGCACCTTCACGGCGGGTCGGGGTGGTGCGGATTTTCTCCACGACGTCTGCTCCTTCGACAACTTCGCCGAACACGGCGTAGCCCCAGCTGCGGCTGTCGGTGGTGGCGACATGGTCGAGCGAGGCATTGTCGGCGACGTTGATGAAGAACTGGGCGGTGGCCGAATGCGGGTCGTTGGTGCGCGCCATGGCGACGGTGCCGCGCGTGTTCTTCAGGCCATTCGGCGCTTCATTCATGATCGCCGCACGGGTGGGCTTGCTGCCCAGTTCCGGCGTGTAACCACCGCCCTGGATCATGAAACCGCTGATCACGCGGTGGAAGAGGGTGCCGTCGTAATGGCCGTCGCGCACGTACTGCAGGAAGTTGTCGACCGTCACCGGGGCGCTGCGCTGGTCCAGTTCCAGCACGATGTCGCCCACGGTGGTGGTCAGCGTCACGCGCGGTTTGGCGTTGTTCGGCTCGGCCGCTTCACCCGGGCCATCCTGGGCCAGCACGGTGAACGGCAGCGCCAGGGCGGCGGCAAAGAACAGGGACTTGAACATGGCGATGATCTCAGATGGGAAGAAACAAGGCGCAGATGATAGCGGCACCGGCGC
>CAZUZT010000069.1:6639-9882 GCA_964624575.1 uncultured Rhodanobacteraceae bacterium
TGTCCGGGTCGGGCGCGCAGAGGGTGACATGGCCGACCTTGCGTCCTGGCCGCGGACTCTTGCCGTAGTCGTGCCAGTGCAGGCCGGGAATGGCCAGGGCGCCGGCGCGGTCGGGCAGGTGGCCGATCAGGTTGAGCATGGCGCAGGGCTCGATCAGGCGGGTCTCGCCCAGCGGCAGGCCGAGCACGGCGCGCAAATGGTTTTCGAACTGGCTGGTGGCCGCGCCCTCGATGGTCCAGTGCCCGGAATTGTGCACCCGCGGCGCCATTTCGTTGCCCAACAGGCGGCCATCGTGCTCGAACAGTTCCAGCGCGAACACGCCGACATAGCCCAGTTTCTCGGCGATGGCGCGGGCGTGGCCGATGGCCTGGTCGGCCAGGGTCGGTGGCAGCCCGGTCTGCGCCACGCTCAGTGACAGGACCCCTTGATCATGCCAGTTGCGTGACAGCGGCCAGGTACGGAAATCACCATCGCGGCCGCGCACGGCGATCACCGACAACTCCTGCCGGAACGGCACGAACGCCTCCACGATCAGCGGCACCTGGCCGCTGCCCAGGGCTTGCCAGGCGATGGCCGCATCCCCGGGACTGTGCAGGCGCGCCTGGCCCTTGCCGTCGTAGCCCAGCCGGCGGGTTTTCAGCACTGCCGGCAGGCCGATGTCGTCCAGGGCGCGATGCAGGGCCGGCAGGCTGTCGACGGCGGCAAAGGCGGGTGTTGCCAGTCCCAACTCGGTGAACAGGTTTTTCTCGCTGAGCCGGTCCTGGGTCATGGCCAGCGCGTCCGGCGCCGGATGGACCGGACGGTGCCCGGCGAGCCAGCGGGCGGCATCGGCCGGGACGTTCTCGAAATCAAACGTGGCCACATCGATCCGGCCGGCAAACCCGGCCAGCGCTTGGGGATCGTCGTACTGCGCCTGCAGCACGGTGGTGACCTCACCGGCGCAGGGCGCTGCCGAGGGCTCCAGGGCCAGGGTGCGTATGCCCAGCGGTGCCGCGGCGAGGGCAAGCATGCGCGCCAGTTGGCCGCCGCCGAGGATGCCGACCGTGCTCATTGGCGCGGATCGGAGTGCTTCAGCACGGTGTCGGTCTGTTGCTGGCGGAATTTCTGCAAATTGGCGTCGATCCGGGGATGGTCGGGCGCCAGCATCGCCGCGGCAAACAGGGCGGCATTGATCGCACCCGGCTTGCCGATGGCAAAGGTGGCCACCGGGACGCCGCCGGGCATCTGCACGATGGACAGCAGCGAATCGATGCCTTTCAACGTCGCCGATTGCACCGGCACACCGAGCACCGGCACCGTGGTCTTGGCCGCCAGCATGCCGGGCAAATGGGCGGCGCCGCCTGCACCGGCGATGATCGCGCGCAGGCCGCGGGCGGCTGCCTGGTCGGCGAATTCGAACATCAGGTCCGGGGTGCGGTGCGCGGAGATCACCTGGCACCGGTAAGGCACGGCCAGGGAATCCAGCATGGTGCAGGCATGTTCCAGGGTGGCCCAGTCCGAACGGGAACCCATCACGACGGCGACCAGTGGCGCGTTCTCAGGCGACATCTTCACGATCCATCAAGCGGTGGCAGCGCCCCCGGCCAGTGCTGGCAGGAACGCCCGCCGGCGACGGTTGCCGGCGATGTGCCGGCGCCAGCCGGCCTGGATTATCGGGCCGTAAGCCTACACCAAGGCGGGCACCGGATCAGGCGCGGATCAGGCGTCAACGCGGGTGCGGGGTGGCGTGCGCCAACCAGTCACCAGCGCCCGACGCATCAATAATGCGGCGGAACCTCGTGGCCGCCGGCCTGGGCAGCGCCGGCCGGGTCGGCTTGGGTCGAGACCTGGGCGGCCAGCTCACGGCACAGGCGGGCCAGACGGTCGATCTCCAGTTGCTGGCGACCGACGATATCGCTCAGCTCCTGCAGCGTGGCTTCCTGGTAGGTGATGCGCGTTTCCAGTTCGATCAGGCGCGGATCGGCCATGACGGGCTCCAGAACTCAAGGGGTGGTGTGCATGCCGGCAGTCGGCCGGATGGCGGCACAGTCTGGCGCCTGGCCCGGGTCCAGGCCAGCCCTTTTGCTGGTGCCATGGGGCGCCGTCTGCG
The DNA here is from genome assembly GCA_964624575.1 of uncultured Rhodanobacteraceae bacterium. GTDB lineage: Bacteria > Pseudomonadota > Gammaproteobacteria > Xanthomonadales > UBA2363 > Pseudofulvimonas. Next base: position 8,729 of record CAZUZT010000069.1, read on the forward strand.
GCGGGCCGAACCTGTCTGCATCGACAAAGCGCGTGCCGCCCGACTGCCGGGGTATTGGAAAACTCGATAAAATGCCAAGTCCTGACGGAGATTGATGCCATGACCATGAGCACAGCCACGCCCAACCGTTCCCGCCGCTGGCTCGGACGCGGGCTGTTGGTGGCCCTGGCCGCCTACATCGTGATCGTGCTGGCGCTGATGGCCTGGTTCAGCAGCGAGCCGGCGCCGTTCGACCCGCTGCGCTCGGCCCAGCGCGATGCCGGTGCCCACCAGCGTCCGGCGGTGGAGGGCTATGTCACCGTGGCCACGCTAAAGCGCATCGCCGGCACCTTGCTGGACAAGCGCGGCGGCTACCTGTCCAACGATCTGTTCCCGCCCGGCGTGCTGATGGACAACATGCCCAACTGGGAATTCGGCGTGCTGGTGCAGGTGCGCGATTTCACCCGCGCCCTGCGCAATGATTTTTCCCGCTCCCAGACCCAGAGCACCGAGGATCCGGACCTGATGGAGGCCGATCCGCTGTTCCACTACGCCAATGACCGCTGGATCTTCGTCTCCACCGAGAGCCGCTACCGGCAGGGCATCAACCGCCTTGACGGCTACCTGGCCCGGCTGGCCGATGCCGATCCGTACAACGCGCAGTTCTACGCCCGCGCCGACAATCTGGCCGACTGGCTGGGAATCGTGGAAAAACGCCTGGGCTCGCTGTCGCAGCGGCTGTCGGCCAGCGTCGGCCGGATGCAGGTGGACATCGACCTGGCCGGCGATCCCGAAGCGCGGCAATCAAAGCCCACGCCCGAACTGCGCGAGGTGCGCACGCCGTGGCTGCAGATCGACGATGTCTTCTACGAGGCGCGCGGCAATGCCTGGGCGCTGCTGCATCTGCTCAAGGCGATCGACCACGATTTCGCCGATATCCTGGACAACAAGAACGCCCGGCCCAGCCTGCGCCAGATCATCCGGGAACTGGAGCAGACCCAGGATGCGGTCTGGAGCCCGGTGATCCTCAACGGCCGCGGCTTCGGCTTCTTCGCCAACCATTCGCTGGTGATGGCCAACTACATCTCGCGCGCCAACGCCGCGATCATCGATCTGCGCGACCTGTTGCGTCGAGGCTGATTCCGGCCGGCCCGGTCGCCAAGCCGATCGCCGGC
>CAZUZT010000069.1:9982-11257 GCA_964624575.1 uncultured Rhodanobacteraceae bacterium
ATCGCCGGCCCGATCTCCCGCCCGCCGCTCAGTGCAGCCAGCGGCCGCCGCGCTTGCGTGGCGGTACCCGTTCGCCGTCGTCGGCTCCGCTCTCGTCATCCTCGGGCGGATGGTCGCGCCAGTAGTGCTGCAGGTCGATCACACAACTGGCGATCATCTGCACGCAGGTATCGCGTTCGGCCTCGGTCAGCGGCGGCCACTGCGGATCGGAAAAGCTTTCGAACAGGCCCTCGCTGAAGGCCAGGGCCATGATCGGCGCCATGATCTCGCCCAGCTGCGGATCGCTGCGCATGCGCGGCTCCCACAGATGAGCGAACATTTCCATGCCCACGGCAAAGCCGCTGCACCAGCCGGAAACATCAATGACGGTCTGGTTGCCGCTGTCATCGTTGTCATCGCTGCTGGCAACATCAGCCGAAGGCATGTCCGGGTGGGTGGCGATGGCGTCCGGGCCCTGCTCGCCGTCGCCGTCGTCCTCGTCGTACTCGGCCAGGATCGGTTCGTAGGCCAGTTGCTGCAGGCCACGTTCGGTGGTCGCGTACAGGCGCAGGCATTGGGTGCGCAGGTGATCGGCCTCCAGGTGGCTGGACCAGGGCGTGGCTGGATTCAGCACCAATGGCAGCCACTCGTCCGGATCCAGTTTGCCGGGGCCGACCAGCAGGGCCGAGATCAGCCCATGCAGGCCATCGAGCAGGGGACCGGAATCGCCATTGCGCGCATACAGCGCATCGTGCAGTTCATCCAGTTCTTCCTGGTCCAGCGAGTCGGCCAGTTCGGGCAGGAAGCAGCGGCTCATGAGGGCGCCAATTCCAGCCAGGCCGGCGTGTGATCGGACGGGCGTTCCCAGGTGCGTGGTTCGCGGTCGATGCCGGCCGCCTGCACGCGCTCGCGCAGTGCGTCACTGACCAGCACCAGGTCGATGCGCAAGCCCATGTCGCGACGGAACGCCGCCTGCCGGTAGTCCCACCAGGTGTAGTGGCCGGGTTCGTCGTTATGCAGGCGGAAGCTGTCGTGCAACCCCAGGTCCAGGATGCGCTGCAGCGCCTGACGTTCCGGCGTCGAGCACAGGATGCGCTCGTGCCAAGCCTCCGGATCATGGACATCACGGTCGTCCGGGGCGATGTTGAAATCCCCCAGCACAACCAGGTTGGGGTGGCGGCGCAGCTCCTCGGCCAGGGCGGCGGTGACCGCGTCCAGCCAGCGCAGCTTGTACTCGAACTTCGGGCTGCCCACGGACTGGCCGTTGACCACGTACAGGTTGACGATGCGGACATC
>CAZUZT010000070.1:0-11216 GCA_964624575.1 uncultured Rhodanobacteraceae bacterium
ACAAGCGCCCGGTGATGGCCGACCTGCGCGAATCCGGCGCCATCGAGCAGGACGCAGACGTCATCATCTTCATCTACCGCGACGAGTACTACAACAACGATTCGCCGGACAAGGGCCTGGCCGAGATCATCATCGGCAAGCAGCGAAACGGCCCCACCGGCATGCTGAAACTGACCTTCCTGGGCCAGTTCACCAAGTTCGAAAACCACAGCAGCGACAGCCAAGGCTATTATTGATCGCCTGTTATCGAACCCCGGTCGACGGCCGCCGTGCGCAGCCGTGGCAGGCGGCAGCCGGTGCCGGGCCGCCAGCGCCGGTGCCGCCGACTGAATCTCCGGCCGAACCGCCGTGACCCGCCCCTGTTGTCCGCCCCGAGTCCGGGATTTTTGATGCCTGCCGTCCCTTCGCCTGTTGCCGGCCGCCCGCGATGAGCCGCCGGGTCACCGCCACCGTCCATACCGGCGCCCTGCGCCGCAACCTGGCCCGCGTCGTCGAGCGCTGCCCGCACTCACGGGTGATGGCCGTGGTCAAGGCCGATGGCTACGGCCATGGCCTGGAACGCGTCGCCCGGGCCCTGGCCGCGGCCGATGCCTTCGGGGTGGCGTCGATCGCCGATGGCGAGCGCATCCGTGCCATCGGCCTGGACAACCGGGTGGTGGTGTTGTCGGGTATCGACGAGCCCGGCGACCTGGCCCTGATGCGCCAGTACCGGCTGGAGCCGGTGATCCATCACCAGCAGCAGCTGGCCTGGCTGGAAGCCGACCCGGATCGGCGACCGCTGCCGGTCTGGCTCAAGGCCGACACCGGCATGCACCGGCTCGGCTTCGCACCCGACCAGGTCCAGGCGGCGTACCGGCGCCTGGCGGCCTTGCCGCAGGTCGACGGCCCGATCCAGCTGATGACCCATTTCGCCCGCTCCGACGAGTTCGTGCAGGCCACCACGGCCGAGCAGATCAAACAATTCCAGGCCGCCATCAAGGGCTTGCCCGGGCCGGTGTCCCTGGCCAATTCCGCCGCCATCGTCGGCTGGCCGGGCAGCCATCGCGACTGGTTGCGCGCCGGTGGCCTGCTCTATGGCGTGTCGGTGGTCGCCGGACGCAGCGGCGCCGATTTCGGTTTCGAGCCGGCAATGACGCTGACCGCACGTGTGGTCGCGATCCGGCAGCTGCGCGCCGGCGATGCGGTCGGCTATGGCGGCGCCTGGACCTGTCCGGAGGACATGGCCATCGGCGTGGTCGCGATCGGCTATGGCGACGGCTATCCGCGTCTGGCCCGGGCCGGCACGCCGGTACTCCTGCATGGCCGGCCGGCGGCGATCGTCGGCCGGGTGTCGATGGACCTTCTGACCATCGACCTGCGCGCGCACCCGCAGGCGGCGGTCGGCGACGAGGTCATGCTGTGGGGGCCGGGGCTGCCGGTGGAAACGATCGGCGAGTGCGCCGGCACCCTGGGTTATGAACTGATCTGCGGCATGACCCGGCGCGTGGATTTCGTCGAGGCCGACTGACCCGGCCAGCGGCGCAGCACACCCCGGAAACCAGATCCTTCCGCCACCTGTGGCAGCTTCGGGTCGGGTGTGGCGCAGTGCCGGCGATTACAGGGGCAGTGCGCGCCGGAACACCGGCCGGTCTCCGGAGAGCAGGCGCGTGCGCACGCTGTCGTCGGCCAGGGTTTCGGCCATCGCCGTGACCAGCTCGTAGCGCCCCGGATCGTTGCCGCCGGCCTGCAGCAGCTCGGCCAGGCCGTGCTGGATGCCCTCGTGCACCCGCGCCTGGGCGGCGCTTTGCGGATGGGTCCGGTCAAGATCGGCCGGATTGTTGAATGAATCCAGGCACGCCTGGTAATCCAGCGAGTGGTAGGCGCGGCAGTTCAGGGGCCGGGCCGGATAGCCTCGGCAGGCGCCATTGGCGAGTACCGGGCAGGGCAGGTTGGTGGTCAGCAGGTCTGGCGCCGGCAAGGCATGGATCCGTTCTGCCAGTTGCCCGATATCGGCGACCAGGGCCGCCCACTGGTCTTCGGCCAGGCTCTGGCGCAGGTAATCAAGCAGGGCGAAGACCTCGGTCGCGGTCGCTGCCACGCGCAGGTGGCAGCACAGGTCGCAGCCCTTCCGGCAGGCCAGGGCGGGACGCGCCGCCGCCGGCAGCGCAGCCAACTGCGCATCCAGCACGCGCTGTGCCTTGCGTGGCAGGTGTCCGGCCTGGTCGGCGCGCGGGCGCGGCACCGCCTGGTGCATGGCCTGGCGCGCCCGTTGCCACAGGTGGTGTTCGTCGTTCATGGTGCCGGTACCGGCGACGGGTTGCTGTCGGCGAGGGCCGGCGTCTGGGCCATGAAGGCATCCAGGCGTTCAATGACATCATCCACTTCGATCAGGTCCATCACCCCCGGGAACTCCACCCGGCTGCCCCAGCGCAGCTGGCTGGCGGGGCGGTTGCGGAACGCCCGGGCGGCGGCGTCGAAGCGGTCGACGCACCAGCGCCGGTCACTGTAGGGGCCGCTGCGCGCCGGATCCGTGGCCGCGTACAGGCCCAGCACCGGCGTACCGACGGCATTGGCCATGTGCACCGGCCCCGAATCCGGGCTGATCACCAGCCGTGCGCGTTGGTACAGGGCCAGGGCGCGCTTGATCGTGTCCTTGCCGACCAGGTCGAGCAGCGGTTCGGGGCAGTGGCCGACGATGGCATCGGCCATGGCCCGCTCGCCGGCACTGGGTCCGCCGCACAGCACCACTGCCAGGCCATGGCGGCGCACGGCGTGGGCGGCGACGGCGGCATAGCGTTCCGGGCGCCAGTTGCGCAGCGCATGGCTGGCGCAGGGACTGATGATCAGCGCCGGGCGGTCGCCGGGCAGGGTGTTCTGCGCGAATTCGTGCGCTACGTCCGGGATCGGCAACTGCCAGCGCACCGGTCCATCAGGCAATCCCAGCGGCTGGCCGAAGCTGCCCAGGGCATCGAGCACGTGCTGGCTACGGGCCGATGCGATGCGGCGGTTGATGAACAGGCCGTGGCCTTCGCGGCTGCGCGCCGCGTCATAGCCGATGCGCAGATCGGCACGCACGCTGGTGGCGACAAGATTGGCGCGCAGGGCCAACTGCATCAGCAACAGGGCATCGAAACGGCGTCCGCGCAGGCGCTTGCGCAGCGCCGCCAGGCCGCGCCAGCCGCTGCGCTTGTCATAGCCGATGAACTCGACACCGGCGATGTCGGCGACCAGGCGGGTTTCGAACTGGCCGATGATCCAGGTGATCGCGGTGTCCGGCCAGTGTTCCTGGATGCGTCGCACCAGAGGCACAACATGGCTGACATCACCCAGGGCCGACAGGCGCAGCAGGCACAGCGAGGCCGGTGCCGGGCCGGCCGTGGCCGCGGTGTGATCCGCACCGGTCGTGGCCTGTCCGGCCATCGCTGCGGTCCCGGGTCCGGCGCCGACGGCAGGGCGCGAGGTGGTGGCCGTGGTCATCGCAGGATGCGCAGGCCGTGCCGGACCCGGGAGGCCCAGTAGCCTTGGTCCAGGTGGTCCAGGCGCACCGTGCCGCCGGTGGCCGGGGCGTGCACGAACCGACCGTCGCCGACATAGATGCCCGCATGCGACAGGCTGCGGCCATCCGGGCTGAACAACACCACATCACCGGTGCTCAGCGACGGCACCGCCACCCGTGGCCAGGGTCCTTCTGCGATGGCGCGCACGGTACGCGGCAGGGTGACCCCGGCGCCTTCGCGGTAGACGTAACCGATCAGGCCGCTGCAATCAAAGCCGCTGGCGGGCGTATTGCCGCCGTACCGGTACGGGGTGCCGGTCAGGCCGATGGCCTGGATGGTGATGCTCTGCGCCAGCCGGCTGGCGATCGGCGACGGTGTCGGTGCCGTGCGGACGCTGTTGCCGGCGCAGGCCGCCAGCAGCAACAGGGCAAGACTGATCAATAGCGGACGGGCACAGGCAGGCATGGTGGCCGGCAGACTCGCAGCGCAACCGGTTGCCGTCAAGCCGCCGGGGGTGCCGGTGTGGTCGCTATTGCCCAGCGCGCCGGCGCCAGCCCGGGAAATTCACCTGGCCGACACCTGCGCGAGTGTGGCTGCCATTAAGATGGGTGGTCGCGGACAAGCGGCCTGCACGGAGCAGCCGCAGCCGGACCGCTGGCTGATGCCGGAACGCGACACGGAGCCGATTTGCGCGCTGCCTGGAAGCCGCCGTAGACCCCAGGCCGGCGCCGGTGCGCAACGGACCGTTGGCACCGGTTTGCGCAGCCAAACTCGACTCCCCAATAAAGACCACTGCCCGTGACCCGGGCGAAAGGACCCCCCAACGATGAAGATCGGCAAAGACACCGTTGCCCGTTTCCACTACCGGCTCAGCGATGCCGACGGCACTGAAATTGAATCCTCCCATGGCGGCGAACCGATGGCCGTGCTTTGGGGCGTGGCCGGCGTCATCCCCGGCATCGAGCGTGCCCTGGAAGGGCGCCAGGCTGGTGACAGTTTCCAGGTCAGCGTCGCGCCCGAGGACGGCTACGGCCCGGTACGCGACCTGAACATGCGCATCTCCAAGAAACATTTTCCCAAGGGGGTGGCGCTGAAGCCGGGCATCACGGTGCAGCTGCAGACCGACCAGGGCCCGCGCGTGGTGCGTGTGGTCAAGGTCGGCATGAGCGTGGTCGACGTCGACGGCAACCATCCGCTGGCCGGCCGGCAGCTGGAGTTCGCCATCGATATCGTCGATGTGCGCCCGGCCACGCCCGGAGAAATCGACCACCGTCATGTCCACCCCGAAGGCGATCCGGCGCACTGACCGACTGCGCTTGCCGCCGGCAATCGTTCCCGCGCCGCGGCCGGAACGAGCCGCTTGCCCGGTCCTTGAAGGAGCGTTACGCCGATGGTCCTGCCAGCACCGCCCGATAGCCGCGACCAGGTGCTGATCGTCGGCGCTGGCGCGATCGGCCTGGCCTGCGCCCATGCCCTGCTGCAGGCCGGTGTACCGGTGACGGTGCTGGAGCGCGGCCGTGCCGGGGGCGCCACCTCGCATGGCAACTGCGGCACCATCACGCCCTCGCACGCGCCGCCCCTCGCCGAGCCGGGCATGATCTGGCAGTTGTTGCGCTGGATGCGCCGCCCCGACGCCCCGTTCTATCTCAAGCCGCGATGGGATCCGGCCCTGGCCGGCTGGCTGCTGCGCGCCCTGCGCCGTTGCAACCGGGCCGACTTCGAAGCGACGACCGCGATCCGCGCCGAGCTGCTGCTGGCCTCGCGTTACCTGCTGCAGGAATGGGTTGAAGATCACGGCATCGACTGCGGCTTTTCCAGCCGCGGCAGCCTCTATGTCCATCGTGATCCGGCGGCGCTGGCGGCCGGCGGTGGCCATGCCAGCTTGCTGGCGCAGGCTGGCATCCAGGTCGAGCGCCTGGATGGCGACCAGGTGCGGGCGCTGGAGCCGGCGCTCAACGACAGCATCGTCGGCGGTTGGCTGTATCCGCAGGATGCCCATCTGCGTCCGGACCGCCTGGTGGCCGGGCTGCGCGATCGGGTGCTGGCCGCTGGCGGCCGGATCATCGAGCAATACCCGGTCGAAGCGTTGTTGCATGAGCGGGGACGGATCACCGGCGTGCGCCTGGCCGATGGCCAGACCTGCCGCGCCGACCAGGTGCTGCTGGCCACCGCCAGCTGGACGCCGGCACTGGTGCGCGATCTGGGCTTGCGCCTGCCGCTGCAGCCGGGCAAGGGCTACTCGATCACCTATGACCGGCCGGCGCGGGCGCCGAACATTCCGCTGGTACTGGCCGAGTGCCAGGTGTGCGTCACGGCTTGGGCCGATGGCTACCGGCTGGGCAGCACGATGGAGTTTTCCGGCTTCGACGACGCTCTGAATCCAGTGCGTCTTGAGGCGCTCAAGCAGGGCGCGCGCATGTACCTGCACGAACCCGAAGGCCCGGTGTTGCGTGAGCAATGGAGCGGCTGGCGACCGATGATGCCCGATGATCTGCCGGTGATCGGGCCGGTGCCCGGCCAGCGCGGACTGTGGCTGGCCACCGGTCATGGCATGCTGGGCATCTCGCTGTCGGCAATCACCGGCCAACTGCTGGCCGACCTGGTCATCGGCCGCGAACCAGTGGTCAATCCCGGGCCGTTTTCGCCTGCGCGGTTCTAGCGCCGCCCGCGCCCTGCAGGCGCCAATGGCCAGGCCAGCCAGCGTACTTTGACATCGACAACCAGGCAGTGGAGCACCAGGCAATGACAGCACCGGCACCGCGGCAATTTGATCTGGCCGTCCTGGGCGGCGGCTCCGGCGGCCTGGCCGCCGCGCAACAGGCGGCCCGCCATGGCGCCCGCGTGGTGCTGTTCGAGCCCAGCCTGCTGGGCGGCACCTGCGTCAACCACGGTTGCGTGCCGAAGAAGGCGATGTGGCTGGCGGCCGAGGCCGGCGATGGTCTGGACCTGGCGGCGGCGATGGGTTTCCGGCTCGAGCGCGGCGAGCTGCACTGGGCCGGCTTCGTCGCCCGCCGCGAGGCCTATATCCAGCGCGCCCGCGCCTCCTACCGGCAACGCCTGCGCGACCTGGAGATCGAATTGATCCCGCATCCCGGGCGGCTGGCGCCCGATGGCGGCGTGGTCAGCCGCGGCGGCAATGTCCAGGCTCGGCACCGCCTGATCGCCACCGGCGGTCGGCCCCGGCGTCTGGATCTGCCCGGTTTCGACCTGGGTGCAGTCTCCGACGATGTCTTCAGCCTGCAGCGCATGCCACGGCGCATCGCCGTGGTCGGTGGCGGTTACATCGGGGTGGAAATGGCCAGCCTGCTGCACGGCCTGGGCTCGAAGGTGACCCTGTTCGCCCGCGACCGGCAACTGCTGTCCGCCTTTGATCCGGATCTGGCCGCCGCCGTTGCCGTCGGCATGCGCCGGCAGGGCGTGGAAATCAGGCTGGAAACCCGGGTCGACGGCCTGGACTACGGCGACGACGACCTGCTGCGCGTGCTGTGTGCCGGCGACCAGACAGTCGGCAGCTTCGACTGGTTGCTGTGGGCACTGGGCCGGGTTCCCAACAGTACCGGCCTGGGCCTGGAGGACTGCGGCGTGCGCTGCGACGAGCGCGGCCGGATCATCGTCGACGAACGCCAGGACACCGGGGCCCCGGGCATTCATGCGGTCGGCGATGTCTGCACCCAGCCGGCCTTGACGCCGGTGGCGATCGCTGCCGGTCGCCAGCTCGCCGACCGCCTGTTCGGCGACCGCCCCGATGCCCGGATCGACCTGGAATACGTACCCACGGTGATCTTCGCCCAGCCGCCGGCAGCCAGCTGCGGCCTGGGCGAGCCGGCCGCGCGCGAGCGTTACGGTGATCGGGTGCAGGTCCACGAGGTCCGCTTCCGGCCGATGCGCGAGGCCCTGGCCGGACGTGACGGGCAGGTGCTGGTCAAGCTGGTCTGCCTGGCGCCCGATGAGCGCATCATCGGCCTGCACCTGGTCGGCCCGGGGGTCGACGAGATGCTGCAGGGCTTTGCCGTGGCGATGAATCTGGGCGCCACCCGGCACGACTTCAACCGCACCATCGCCATCCATCCCAGTTCGGCCGAGGAAATCATCCTGGCCGGACGCGAGTGATTCCCTGTGCGGAAAGTCCCGACACGACCCGCGCCATAATGGCCGCCGTTTTTGCCGCCACCGCTACCCGGATATGACTTTGACCCGACCGATCCTGCTGCCCGTTGTCCTGCTCGGCGTGCTTGGCCTGCTCAGCGCCTGCGCCCACACCGGCGGCCCGCAGCCGGCCGGTAGCAATGGCGACCGCCAGAGCGCGGCGCTGCACGACGGCCTGGATGCCGCCGTGCGCCGCTACGAACAGGGCAGCGCGCAACTGGCCGCCGGTGATCCGGACGGGCAGGGTGAACGGGAAGCGGCGCTGGACGAATTGCGCCAGTCCGCCGAGCGCTGCCTGGCCACCGCCGGTTGCCAGGCCAGCCGCTTCATCGCCGCCTACGACACCCTGGTGAAGGGCTCGCTGCCGCGGCCGCCGTTGTCGGATGAACCTGATCCGGAGCTGGACCAGCCCGAGGACGATGCCATCTCGCCCCTGCTCGGTGACCTGCCGCAGGCGCAGCGCACCATTACCCTGCTGCGCGGCCGGGACCTGGGCCGGGTCATCACCCTGAACGAACCGGTCAAGGCGGCCCTGAACGAATGGCTGACCTGGCTGCGCCCCAACCTGATGGAGGCCTGGGAAAACTATCAGTACATGCGCTTCATGATGTGGCCGCATTACGAGCAGGCCGGCCTGCCCGAGGCGCTGCTGTTCGCGATCATGGCGCGTGAATCCCAGGGCAAGGTGCACGCGGTGTCCCGCGCAGGTGCCGCCGGGCCGCTGCAGTTCATGCCCGCCACCGGCCAGCGCTTCGGCCTGGGCCGGCGCGCCAGCGATGGCTTCGACACCCGCTTTGATCCGCGCGAGTCGACCCGTGCCCAGGTCGACTACCTGAACGAGCAGTTCGACCGCCTGAACGAGAACCTGGAGCTGGTCATTGCGGCCTACAACGGCGGTGAGGGCCGTCTGCGACGCCTGTCCAACGGCGGCGAAAAGAGCCTGTGGGACCCGGAAGTGTTCAACGCCCTGCCGCAGGAAACCCAGATCTACGTACCGATGGTGCTGGCCGCCGCCTACCTGTTCCTGCATCCGGAACAGTTCGGGCTGGAGTTTCCCAGGTTCGACACCCGCCCGGCCGTGCTCACCCTGGACCGGCCGGCCTCGATCAACGAGCTGGCCATCTGCCTGGGCCAGGCTGGTGGCGTGCGCTCCGGCTGGTTCCGCGCCCTGCGCAACCTGAACCCGAAGTGGGACAACAAGCGCGTGCTCGATGCCGGCACCCAACTGGAAGTCCCGGCGCTGATCCTGCCGGCCTATGCCGACAATTGCCGCGACGGCGCCCGGGTGGAACTGGCGGCCGAACTCAACCAGGCGCGGATGCCGGTCAGCACCCCGTCACCGGCGCGCGAGGTGATGGCCGGTGGCGCGCCCTCGGCCGGCGGCAGCCACACCGTGCGCCGCGGCGAAACCCTTTACGCCATCGCTTCGCGCCACAACTGCACCATGCGCAAGCTGGCCCGCAACAACAACATCGCCGGCCCGCGCTACCTGCTGCGCCCCGGGCAGCGGCTGAACCTGGCCAACTGCCGGTAAAGCAAGTCAACGGCGGGACCGGGCGCGCCGCCGCCGCGGTTTGCAATCGGCCGCGTCAGGTGGTCAGGCGCCGGCCCAGGCGCTGGCCCACTTCCACTTCCTGGCCGGGCTGGAACTGGTCCAAAGCCACCGCGCCGGGCGGGAACAGGCAGATGGCGGTGGAGCCCATGTGGAAGCGGCCCATTTCCGCGAACCGGTGCAGTTCGATGCCTTCTGCCGTGTGATCGGCTGCCACAGGCTGCCGGCCGGCACGGCGCACCTGGCCTGGCAGCCAGGCGGTTTCGATCGCGGCCACCATCATGGCGCCGACCAGGATCACCGCCATCGGGCCAAAATCGGTGTCGAAGTGGCAGACCAGCCGCTCATTGCGCGCGAACAGCCGGTCGACGCCGCGTACGGTGACCGGGGCCACGCTGTACAGGCGGCCGGGGATGTACAGGCTGTGGCGCAGGCGGCCGCGCCAAGGCATGTGCACGCGGTGGTAGTTGCGTGGCTGCAGATAGATGGTGGCGAAATCGCCACCGGTGAAATCGGCGGCGCGGGCGTCATCGCCTAGCAGGGTGGCCAGGCTGTAGTCGCGACCCTTGGCCTGGAACAGGCGGCCGGCGCTGATCGCTCCGGTGGCGCTGATCCGCCCGTCGGCGGGCATCAGCACGCTGGCCGGGTCCGGGTCGGGCACGCGGGCGCCGGGTTTCAGGGCGCGGGTGAAGAAGGCATCGAACGTGGGGTAGTGATCGGGCTCGGCGCTTTCGGCCTGCGCCAGGTCCAGATCGAAGCGGCGGGCAAAGGCGCGGATCTGCCAGTTCTTCAGCGGCCGCCAGCGGATGCGGGTCGCGGCCCGGGCCAGCGCGGTGAGCAGGTGGTGCGGCAGCAGGTGCTGCAGCAGCAGGTACAGGCGCTGCGCCATGGACGCTCCTTGCGGCCGGATGGGAATTTTGACGCCGCGGGGCGTCAGCCGGCGCCCAGGGCGAGCAGGTCGTCGACGATCTCGCTTGCGGTGACCGGGCTGCGGAACAGTCCGGACAAACGCCCCTGCGGGTTGATCACCACCAGGTAGGTGGTGTGGTCGACGGTGTAGTCGCCGGGCTCATCGGACAGCGGCACCTTGACGTAGAACAGGTTCAGCTGCCGGGTGAACTGTTCCAGCTGCTCGTGGCTGCCACGGGCCGGAATGATGTCCGGGCTGAAATAGCGTGCGTACTCGACCAGCGCCTGCGGTGTATCGCGTTCGGGATCCACGGAAACGAAATACAGCGCCGGGACCGGCCCGCGCCCTTCCGGCCACAGGCGCTCGACCTCGCGGTACAGGGCCAGCGTCTGCGGGCAGGCATCGGGGCAGTGGGTGAAGCCAATGAACGCCAGGCTCCACTGGCCGTGCCAGTCAGCCAGGGTCAGCGGCTGGCCGGTGTCGGCGCGTTCCAGCTGGAAGTCGGCCAGGATGCGCGGTTGCGGATAGACGATGGCATTGGCGGTGTCCGGGGCGTCGCCGCCGCCGGCCCACTTCTGGCCCAGGAACAGGCCCAGGGCGCCGGCCAGGGCGACCGCGGCGATCAGCCAGGGCAGGGATCGTTGCAGGTTCATGGTCGCCATTATCCCGGATATCGCCGCAGCCGGCACGGCGTGTCCGAACACGCCGCCGAGCGCCGGATCTGCGCCGGTCCGGGCATTGCCGGGTTGACGCGGCAATCGGCTAACCTGTGCACCCGCTCGCCCCGCAACGACCCTGCCCGATGGACGACCTGAAGACCCTGCGCGATTTCATCCGTTATGGCGCCAGCCAGTTCGGCCGCGCCGGGCTGACCTTCGGCCACAGCTATGACAATGGCCTGGACGAGGCCACGCAACTGGTGCTGCATGCCCTGCACCTGCCGCACGACCTGTCGCCGGTCTATGCCGGCGCCCACCTGACCACGCGCGAGAAGGCGCAGATCCTGGCCCTGTTCCGGCGCCGCGTCGACGAGCGCATTCCGGCCTGTTATCTGATCGGCGAGGCCTGGTTCGCCGGCCTGGCATTCAAGACCGATGCCCGCGCACTGGTGCCGCGTTCGCCGATCGCCGAG
>CAZUZT010000071.1:0-11214 GCA_964624575.1 uncultured Rhodanobacteraceae bacterium
TCATCACCGCCACCAGCGCCGCCATCGGGATCCGCTCCACCCATGGCCCGGCGAATACCACCATCACCAGCAGCACGGCGCCGGCGACGAAGGTGGACAGCCGGCCACGGCCGCCGGATTTCACGTTGATCACCGACTGGCCGATCATCGCGCAACCGGCCATCCCACCCATGAAACCGGCGGCGATGTTGGCCACGCCCTGGCCGGCGCACTCGCGGTTCTTGTCGCTGGGCGTGTCGGTCAGGTCATCGACGATCTGCGCGGTGAGCAGCGATTCCAGCAGGCCGACCACGGCCAGCGTGGCCGAGACCGGGAAGATGATCGCCAGCGTTTCCAGGTTCCAGGGCACATCCGGCAGCAGGAACACCGGCAGGCTGTCGGGCAGCTCGCCCATGTCGCCGACGGTGCGGATATCCAGGCCGAGCATGATCGCCACCGCGGTCAGCAGCACGATCGCCACCAGCGGCGAGGGCACGGCGCGGGTCAGGCGCGGCAACAGGTAGATGATCGCCAGGCCGGCGGCGCACATTACATACACCGTCCACGGCACGCCGATCAGCTCAGGCAGCTGGGCCATGAAGATCAGGATCGCCAGCGCATTGACGAAGCCGGTGATCACCGAGCGCGAGACGAAACGCATCAGCGCGCCCAGCTTCAGCGCCCCGGCGATGATCTGCAGCACGCCGGTCAGCAACGTCGCCGCCAGCAGGTATTGCAGGCCGTGGTCCTTGACCAGGCCGACCATCACCAGCGCCATCGCCCCGGTGGCGGCCGAGATCATGCCCGGCCGGCCGCCGGTGAAGGCGATCACCACCGCGATGCAGAACGAGGCGTACAGGCCGACCTTGGGGTCGACGCCGGCAATGATGGAAAAGGCGATGGCCTCGGGAATCAGCGCCAGCGCGACGACCAGGCCGGCCAGCACGTCGCCACGGACGTTGCCGAACCATTCCTGGCCCAGACGGGAAGCAGGTTTCACGAAGGGGGTTTCCTGACAGGCCCGGACCGGGTCGGGCCGGGCGATGACATCGACGCCGTGCACGCCGGCCACGGAGAAAAGGTGGCGGCGGATCAGGGCGGTACAGGTGTGGCGGCGAGTCTAGCAGACGGTTGTTGCCGGGCTTTTGGTCTTGCGCCCCCGGCCGGCGCCGGGTCGGCTTGCGGCCCGGTGCCCGCGCAAGGCGGGTCAGCAGTCCAGATCGGCCAGCAACAGGTGCGCCACTGCCTCCTCGTCAATGGCGTAACCGTGCGCGCGCATGGTGTCGGCCAATTCGCTGTCCCAGTCGGCCTGGATTTTGGTGTCGAATGGCAGCGGCCGGCCCCGGGTTGGGTTGGCCAGCGCGGCTTCGCGCATATCCTGGGCACCAAAGCGCCAGGCCGTCGCGGCGAAGTCCTGCATCACGCGATTGCCGATCCGCAGCCCGGCCCAATCAAAATCGCCGTGGTAGCGCAGGCGCGCACCGGCGCCGCGCAGTTGCTGCAACAAGGTGCGCTGCGCCGCCGCCGGCATGCCATCGGTGCAGACCATGGGCGCGCAGCGGGTGCCCAGGCGATCGGCGGCGATGGCGATCAGATTGGGGTTCTCGCACACGCTTACCAGGCGGCCATCGACGTGCCAGCGCGGTGGCGTGCGCAACAGGCCGCGCAGGGAAAGATAGGTCGGCTCACCACTGGCCTGGGCAAGCTGGCGGCCAATCGGGGTATCGCCGTGGCAGGGCAGGTTCAAGACCAGGGCCGGCCGCGCCAACTCGTTGACCAGCACGCCGACCGCAGCCCAGCGATCACGCTCCCGCGGTACCGGCCGTGCGAGTGCACTTGCCGGCTCGTCGCCGTCTTCCACGCTGCTGCGCACGCCGCTGTCCGGGAACGCCGGTTCGGGAACACCCGTGCCGGAAAGGCAGGACAGGACCAGGCTCGCCAGCGGCCGTCCGCGATCCAGGGCATGGGCATCGCCGAGCGTGTCGGCCGCCAGTTGCGAGCGCGGCAGACCGCCGGCAGGTAGCCGGGCGAGGACGCGCTCGGCCTGCACGATCAAGTGTTCGGCCACATCGGCA
Source organism: uncultured Rhodanobacteraceae bacterium (assembly GCA_964624575.1). Taxonomy (GTDB): domain Bacteria; phylum Pseudomonadota; class Gammaproteobacteria; order Xanthomonadales; family UBA2363; genus Pseudofulvimonas. The sequence continues at coordinate 2,055 of CAZUZT010000071.1, forward strand.
TCGCGCTGCGCCAGCCGTTTCAACTCGCCCAGGCCGTTGGGCGTCGCCAGCAGTAAGCGCAGGCCAGGGTGCGTGGCGCTGGCGCCGACCGCGTGCCAACGCTGCTGCAGCGCGCGCTGCCGTGCCCGCTGGTCGATGATCGGGCCGTCGAGTCGTTCCAGCGCGTGGAACAGCGAGTCGGCCAGGCCAGCACGACGCAGGGCGGCATCGAGCAGGGCCGGATCGATGCGCAGAGAGCGCGCGCGCCGATGTGGCAGACCCAGCAGTCCGGTCAGGGCGTCACGTTCGGCGTCGGCAAGGCCGCTGAGGGTGAACGCGGTCGAAGTGTCTGCACCGCGCTCGTAACGCCGCCGCAGGCGACGACGCAGCTCCGCCAGTGCCTGGCCGCCGAGCAGACTGCGCAGGCGGTCCAAGGTGTCGCTGCCGGTGTCGTCCATGGTTCAGGCCGGTGGTGGAAAGCGCCGGTCAGGATCGTCGTCGCGATGCCGCGCCTTTCCGTCCCAGCGCCAGCGCGAGACATGCACCGCATCGATGCCCTCGCGCCGCTGCAACTGGCAGATGGCGACGCCCGGCAGCTCGGCATAACAGGCCCATTCACGCTCGCTGGTCATGACGAAGTCCAGATCGAACTCATGGATCAGGGCCATGCAGTGGGCCCGGGCGCTGTCGTCGATGCCGGCGAAGGCCTCGTCCAGCAACACCAGGCGCGGTGCGTGGTGATGGCCGCCCTGGCTGTAGAAACTGGCAACCGCGGCAAACAGCGGCACGGTCACTCCCAGCGCGCGTTCGCCACTGGAGGCGGGGCCGGACAGCTTCCGCCATTGGCCATCCTGCCAGCGCTCGACGCGGAAGCGGTGCCAGCGGCGGTAGTCCAGTGCCCGGGTGAGTTGTTCGAGCAGATTGCCACCGTGCAGGTCCGCGCGCGCCCGTTCTGCAAGAATACGCTCCTGCAGCATCGCGCCAACCACGCGGCGGTCCTCAGCCGACCAGGCCTGGGCGTGGGTGTTGAGCAACCGTTTGCGCGCTGCTTCCAGGCCGGTGGGTGCATCCTCGCTGCCTTCGGGCAACGGCTCCCAGCGCAGGCGGAACTTGACTCCGGTCGAGGTCGGCCGCTTGTGCAGTTCGGTGTTGATCGTCGCGACATGACTATCGGCATCCTTCAGCAAGGCCTGGATCTCGGCGGCGATTTCGGCTTGCAGATGGTTTTCCAGAATTTCCCGCTCGCTCTGGCTGAGGATCTGCCGGCGCTGGCCGATCTCGACGCCGAGCCAGCGCTCGAGCACATCGATGCGCTGCGGCTGGTTCTGCCAGACGATGCTGACGATGAGATTGTTGTCTTTCTGCTCGGTCTGCGCGCGCTGGCCCAGCGCCGCCAGTGCCGTGTTCAGCTCGTTCAGATCCGCGGTGATGCGCTTCTGGATCTGTGCCCATTGCCCGTCGTCGGCCTGGGTCCGGGCCAGTTCCTGCTCGATCCGGCGCGCCAGCCTGAGTGCCGGCTCGATGGTCCAGTCGGCATCAGTGGTTGGGATCTCCAGCTGCGCCAGTGCGACCGTGAGCAGGCCGGTGCCGGCGAAGGCCTGCAGGGCGGCAACGGCCTGCTCACGCTCGGCAAGGCGTTCGCGCAGCCGGATCTCGGCATCGGCGCGGCGTTGATCGGCGCCTGCACGTTGTTCAATGGCCGCATTCAAGGCCGCGCGCTCGCGCGTCAGGGCCTGGTTCGCCGCCTTGACGGCGGCGCGCGTGGCCTCGGTGCGCTGGCGCAATTCCTCGGCCCGGGTGCCGTGCATGGCGAGCTGGGTCTGGTAGCGGGCCAGCGAGTCGGCGGCCCGTTGCCGGCACTGGTCCTGGTGTTTGCGCGCCCGTGCGGCCTCGTCCAGGGCGGTGCCTTCGCGCTGCCGCTGCAAGGCCAGCTCGCGCGCCGCCGTGCGCACCTCGCGGACACCGGTTTGCAACTCGACCAGCCTTAGCTTGTATTGCTCCAGCGCGCTGGCGACCGCTTCCAGGGCGTCGAGCGATTCGGGCAGGCGCAAATCCTGCGCATCGCGGCGCAGCGTTTCACGCAGTTCGCGCCAGCGGGTCTCGGCCTCGCGCAGCTGTGCCCGGGCGGACTCCAGCGTTGCCTGCGCCACGCGCCGCTCACGTTCGCTGCGCGAAGCCTCGGCGTGAGCATCACGCAGAACCTGCTCACCAGGTGCCTGCCGCCATTCGGCGTTGGCGCGATCGGCTTCGTCGACCAGTGCCTGGCGCTGTCGCGCAATGGCTTCCAGGGCAAGGTGGATTTCCGCAAGTCGCGCAGTGATGGCCGCCAGGCGCTGCTCACGCGCAGTCACACGCGCTGCGTGGCCGATGTATTCGGCGGCCGGCTTGCCCCAGGAACCGGCCAGTGGCCCCAGCCGATAGCGTCCATCCGGCGCGATCCAGGCTTCGGCACCGGTGTCTTCCAGGGTGCAGGCAATGCTTTGCAACACGCGCGCGACGACAACGCCGGAGACATCGCTGCGTTCTGCGCTGGGCTCCAGCCATTGCATCAGCGATGCGCTTTGGCTTGCGCGCAGTACCAGCATGGTGTCGTGCGTGTGCGGCGAGATCAGTCGGCCGGTTGGCGTGAGCCAGGCATCGAGCAGTCCGGCGGCCTGCAGGGCCGCTTCGATCGCGGCGCGCTGCGGCGCATCGACCTGGGCGCGGAAGTCGACCAGCTGCCAGAACGGTGCGCCGGCCCGGTCCCGGCGTGCATCGGCGGCACGGTAGGCAGGCGCTGGCGGGACGCGATCCTCGCCGGCGCTGAGTCGGGCCTGTTCGGCGGCCAGTGCCGTGCGCTCTTCGATCAGGGTGTTGTCGTGCTGATCAAGCTTTGCCTGCGCGTTGGCCAGGCGCTGGTTGCAGGCCAGCCGGGCGTTGTCCAGCACCTGTCGCGCCGGGTTGTCGCCCGCCAGGGTGTGGGCCCAGTCGGCCAGCGCCGCCAGTGCCGTGTCGGTGTCGAGGGGTTGCAGGATCTGCAGGCTGGAAAAATGTTCTTGCCACTGCTCGACGATGTGCGTGGTCTGTGCAGCCAGTGCGGCGTCGGTCTGCCGGGCGCGCTCGGCCGTCTCTTCGGCGTTTGTGGCGGTCTCGTCGTGCTTTTCCTGGCGCCGCTCGCGCTCCTGCCGTGCGCCGTCCAGTTCCCGATGCTGCGTGCGCAGGGCATCGATGTGGACACGTCGATTGCGCACTTGATCGTCCAGGGCGTGCTGTGTGGAGGCAACGCGGGCGTCGTCGTGGTCAGGCAATGTCGCGCTGTCCGCGAAGACCACGAACAGGGGCGCGGCCGGTTCGGCCAGTCCGCTGGCTTGCGCCTGCTCGCCAGCCTGGCGCAACGCCAGTGCCAGCGCCTGCAGCGCCCGGTCGTGGGCGGCATCGCGCTGGCCGGTCAGGTTGCGTTCGTCTTCAAGCGTGTTCGCGCTGCGCTTTGCCTGGTCACTGGCCGCAGCAGCCGTGCGCGCATCGTCGTCGGCCGCGGACTTGGCATCGTCGATGTTGCGTAGGGTGGGATCGGCGCGCAGCTCGTCCAAAATGGTGCGATCACGCTGCAGCTGGCTGTCGATCTGCCCGATCTGCAGCGTGTGCCTGGATTCGCTTTGTTGTGCGGCGGTGAGCGCCGCGGTCGCCTCATTGAGCTCGCGGCTGGCGTTGTCGTGGCGGGTTTGCGCCGTGCGCACCAGGGCCGCTTCACGCCGCGCCCGGATGCCGGCATAGATCCGGTAGCGGCGGTTGAACCGGCCCACGGCGCTTTCCAGCGCATCCAGGTCGGCCAGTTCCTGTTTGTAATCCTCTAGCTGGTTCATCGCCTCGGCGACCGGGCCGAGCAGCTCTTCGCGCAGTGGCGGCAGTGCCTCGGTCAATGCCGTGGACAGGTTGGCCTCGTTGGGATGCTTGGACAACTGTGGCTGGCGCAGCTGGATCAGCGTGTCCATCAGCGCCGCGTAGCGCGCCGTGCCGAGGTGGAACAAGCGCTCATCGACGGCACGCCGGTAGGCAGTGGCGGTTTCGAACACACGGCCGCGGGCGCCAAGCATCTCCGCCAGACGGTCCCGGCCGAGCATGCTGCGCCGGGCATTGGTCAACCAGAAGTCCTGGCCGATGCGCAGGGTGTCGGCCACGAAGAACCAGCTTTCGACGCCGGCACGTGCCGCATTGGCCGACAGGCCCGCACCCAGGGTGAGGTAGTGCAGCGTGCCGTCATCATCGCGCCGGCCCAGTTCGATCCAGGCATAGCCGATGCGGCGGTCATGGCGGCCGTTGAGCAGCAGGTTCCAGGCCATGCGCTTGCCGGCATCGCCATCGGGTTCGATGCGCGAAGCCTTGAGGCTGGCATCGAACAGGAACGGCAGGGTCAGCGACAGCACCTTGGATTTGCCGGTGCCATTGTTGCCGCGCAGCAGCAGGTGCCCGTCGTGGAACCAGAATTCCTCGGCATCGTAATGAAACAGCTCCACCAGACCGATGCGCAGGGGCTGCCAGCGCTGCCGCTGCGGCTCGGGCAGCGGCGGACGCACAGCGGGCACGCCGGGATCGATGCTGTCGGCCGGCGCGTTCATGGTGGGCACGGTGCCAGCATCATCGCCGCCATCGGTCGCCGGCGGGTGCCGGGCGCCGGTGCCGGGCCGTGGATGGCCAGAACGGATGGCGTGTGTGCGCGCTCAACCAAACAGGCCATCCTGCACCTTCTCGCGTTTGCCGTCGGCACCTTTCACCGTGGTGTCGCCGAGTGCGAAGCGGGCCAGCGCCGGTCGCGGCACGATGCGCTGTTGATCCAGCTCGACCAGACGCAGTTGTGCCAGGCGCTGCAAGGCGTCGCGAGCCAGTTCGCGCTCGGCACCGGGTTCGCGCGCGGCCTTGTTCCAGTAGCGTCCGAACCGGGCCACGGCGGTAGCGATGAAGCCGGCGACGTCGTCCAGGCCGATATCGGCCGCGTCGCCGCCGCCCTGTTCGCGCAGGCTTTGCGAAAGCTGCTCGGCAACCAGCAGGGTGATGTGCGCCGCGGTGCCGTCGGCGGGCAGGGCGATGTCGGTCAATTCGCCGTCCGGGTCGATCAGGGCCACGCCTTCGGCGCGCTGCTCGGCAACCAGGCCGGTGGCTTCGGCCAGCCGCGCCGCGAGCGGGCCGCGCTGGTTGTGCAGGTAGGTGTGGGCGTGGCCGTGCAGATCGTCGAAGTAGAGCACGGGATCATCGAGCAGGCGGCGGGCCAGATGATGGCGTGCGGCAGTGCGGTGACCCTCGTCGCTGTCGGGCGCGAAATCCTCGCTGATCGCGGCGATGCGCTGCGCCAGCGGCAGGGCGAGTTCCCCGGCGGGCAGGCTGGATGGGCCGCGCGTCACCACGAGCAGCGCCGCCAGCACGCGACGCTGGATGTCGTAAAGTGCATCGCCGGACTGCTGCACGAAGCCGTCCTCGTCGCCGGCCACGCGCACCAGCACGCCCAGTTCGAGCAGATGCCGACACACCGCGACCAGCTCGCGGCGCTCGTGACTGGCCTCCAGGGTGAAGCTGAAGCCGGCCTCGATCAGCTCCGGATCGCCGGCCAGCAACAGCAGCTTCTCGCCCAGGGTGCGCAGGGTGATCTGCGGGTCGGCGCGATCCAGCACCGCGCAAGCCAGGCAGAACACGGTGTAACGGCGCCGGTCGAAGGCACGCCCCTGGTGGTCCCTTGCGCCGCGGCTGGCATCGCGCGGATCGGCCGGCTGCTTGTACAGCCGGGCGCAGTCGCGATCCAGATGCAGGCGCCAACCGGTTTCGCGAGCGAACCAGTCCCGCAGATAATCGATGTGCCGCCGGACACTGGCGAATGCGCGCGCATCGCTGCGCAACAGCGGCTGCATCAGCAGCGCGCGCAAGGCACTGCGGCGCTCCTCGTCGCGCTGCCGGGTCAGGGCATCGTCGATGTGGCGCAGATCGGTCATGCGCTCGTTGCCGCTTCCCGGGCCGGTTTGACAGCCGCGGCGGTCGCGGCGGTGGATGTAATCGTGATGCGGTGGTCACGGCCTGAAAACGTGCCCAGCTCGGTTTCAATGCGCGCCCAGCTGTCGGCAGCAAGCGGTTCCAGGCGTACCCGCAACAGGCCGTCGCCGGTCTGGCGCTCGATGATCGCATCGGGTCCGGGTTGCAGCGCCAGGGCCTCGCCGAGCAGGGCCAGGAACAGCCCGAAGGCGTGACGATCCAGCTTGCCCAGCGCAGACAAAGTGGTGACTTCACCGCTGGCCAGGCGGGCGCGCGCAGCTTCGACCTGTGCGTGCTCATCGGCGAGCTGGCGCGCCAGCAATTCCCGCTCCTGGTTGCGCTGGCGCACCCGCGGCGGCGGCCCTTTCGGCGTCGCCGAGCCGTATTCGCGCAGGCGGGGATGGATCGCAATTGCCGGGGCATCGGGCCAGCGGGTGCTGGCGGGCAAATCGCCATCGCCGGCACTCAGGCTCAGGTGCCGGGCCGGATTGAGTGCGAAGGCGGCGCGCCACAGGCGGTGGCCATCGGCGTCGTCGGTGCAGTCGTTGAACCAGCGGGCGAGCATGCGGAAATCAGCCGAGCGGTCACTGCGCCCGCTGCGGCGGTCATTGAGGTGGGCCACCGCCGCCATCAATTGCGGGATTGCCGCCAGGGCGCGGCTGCGCAGCAACTCGGCCTGGGCGACCTCGCCCGGGGCGCCGGCGAACCAGCGCGACAAACCGTGCCAGCGCTGTTGCCACGCGGCCATGCGTTCGGCCAGCACCTGGTCCTGACCGGCCTCGTCGGGCGCGGCATCGCGTGCCTCGCGCTGGGCCGCCAGTGACAACAAGGCCTCGATTTCCGGCTGCAGCAGCGCGATGCGCCCGGCAATCACCGCCGAGCGCGCCACCAGATCGCTGATGAAACGTTCCAGATAGCCGATCAGGCGCTGCTTCCATGCCAGCAGTGCAGTCAGCTGTGCCTGCTGCAGATCGATGCCCCGTGCCACGCCGGCCATGAATGCCTGGGCGTTGTCGGCCAGGTCGCCCAGGCGCTGGACCAGATCGCGCAACACGCGGTGCACCTTGGCGGCATCGGGTGCCGGCGCCGCGGCCAGGGCATGCAGCACCTCCAGGTGTTCGGCAATATCCTCCAATGCCACGCTCTGCAGCTCGGCACGACGACGCAGGGCCTGGGCAAAGGCACCCAGCGCCGTCTCGACCGCTTCGCCACCCTCGGTCAGCCGGTACAGGAAGCGGGCGCGATAGAAATCCTCGATGTTCGCCACGCGCGCGGTGTCCGGCTGCGAGTCGACATTGCCCCAGTCCGCCAGTTGCACCAGTGCCGCCTGCACCTCGTCCAATGTCACCAGTGCCTCGGCGGGCCGGCCATCGTCGCCGCCGGTGCTGCCATCGCGGCGGCGGGTGATGCGTGCCAGCACCTCGTCCGGCCGCAGATACGGCACGAACTCGCGTTTGGCGGCGGCAAAGGCTTCCATGATGGCGCGATACAGCCACGCCTTGTCGGCGCTGACGTGCCGGAACAGGTTGCCTTGCGTGAAAACGGAATCGGTCATGGGGGAAGGGACTTGTGCGCGTCGGATGCGATACGCAGCCACTGTGGGTGACTGCATCGGAGTGTAGCGCGCCGGCATTGGACCACTGGCGGACCGCTCCGCAGCGCCATTCAGCCGTTCCAGGCGTCTGCGCTGTCCGCGACCGGAATACATCCGGCCGTTCAGATCACACGCTATTTCAGGCCAGCCGCCTGAAGGTCCCGGTCCGGGAGATGCTGAACACGAACGGCGGATGGATAGTGGCCGCCCGCTTGCGCATTCCGCTCAAGGTGGCGGCGAACAGATCGGCCATTTCTTTTCCCGACAGATTCTTGCGTGCAAGCGAAAACACACGGACCCGTGCTTCGAGAAACATCGCCTTTTCGTGCGGGTTGCGGCGGATGGCGCTGTCCTTGGTCAGAACTATCCAGTTCCGGAGACCGGCTTCCGCCAGCCACTCCACATCCGGCGTGTCCTGTGGCAGTACGTCGTCGTGAACCACCACCTGTGCACCTGCCATGCGCAATGCCTCGACGACAAGCTTGCCGCCGAGGCAGCGATCGACAAAGAAAACCAGCTCCGTGGCCGCGGCTTCACGCGGCAAGTTGTTGCTGGCTCCGAACGATGTCCTCGATGACTGGTACAGCCAGGCCATAGTCGTCCGCCAGCGAGGCGATCGATTCGCCGGCCTGGAAGCGGTCCGTGATCATTTCGGTGCGAATACCACGCCCGTCCAGTACTGGCCGACCAAACCCCCGGTCCGGATCGATCACCACGGCAGCCAAAGGCTCCGGGGCGTCGGCGCGGCGCGGCAGGTGCAGTTTGAACGGTACCCCGGAAGCGTCGCGCTCCACGAGTTTCAAGTATTGCTGGATGATTTCCTTCATCGCGACTTGACCGTCGCGCGAGATGTTCAGCAGATCGCCGTACTTTTCGACGAACAGGTCGATTCCATCGGTCTGGAAATCATTGTCGGCCAGTGGATGCTTGCTGGGAAAACGCTTGCGCAGGAACTCAATCGCACTGCGCACCTGTTTCAGTTCGACCTGATGCTGTTTGCGGATAGCGGCAAGAACCAGCAACTCCACCAGGTTGACGAAAGACAAGCGGCGGTTGGCCGGATCAGCCGTACTGATGACCGGCTTGAACCGGCGCGGCTCGCCATCCTTTCCCTTGTAGCGCTGGCCGAACGCCCACGCGCGCACCGTCGACGCCGGCAGACGCAAGAATCTGGCGGCTTCGGCAGCCGTGTATAGCGGCATTCGACGCAGGTCGTTGGCGGTCGAGCGGGTCATGGACGGCACCTTGCGGATGGGATGAAAAGAGTATATCGCGGGACCCGCCGCCATCCTTTCCTGTGCAGACAGCTGCGCGATCCCGACCCAGGGTAGGCGCCGTCGACAGTGCGAGACGTCATCGAACGAGACGTCTGCCAGCACTCCCCGTTCAGTGGCGGCCGGTTGCTGATCGGGAAGATTCTGCGCGATCGGCCGTGGCGCGCAGTTCATCCGGTGGCGTTGCCGTCACCCGGTGGCCGGTATCAGTGCATCATCCAGGCCTTTCGCCGGCAGGCAGGCCAGGCGTTGATGGACTCCCGATTGCAGAAGCCCAAATTGGGCATTAGCATGCCCGTTATGGGCATAAAGGCAGCCA
>CAZUZT010000072.1:0-11181 GCA_964624575.1 uncultured Rhodanobacteraceae bacterium
CGCCGTTTGCCACCGCACAGCACCTTGGCGCCGGCGGCGGTGGCCTCGGCCAGCCATTCCTCGACCCGTTGCGCTTCGGCATTGTCGATCATCGGACCGATGAAGGTGCCTTCCAGGCGTGGATCACCGGTCGACAGCGCGCCGACCTTGCCGGCCAGCCGTTCGCGCAGGCGCGGGTACAGCGATTGGTGGACATAGATGCGCTGGACACTGATGCAGCTTTGGCCGGACTGGTAATAGGCGCCGACGACCAGGCGCTTGATCACCTGGTCCAGACGCTCGCCCTGATCAGCGTCAACGATGCAGGCGGCATTGCCGCCCAATTCCAGGATCACCTTCTTCTTGCCGGCGCGTGCCTTCAGGTCCCAACCGACATCCGACGAACCGGTGAAGGAAAGCAGCTTGAAGCGCTCGTCGGTGGTGAAGGCGTCGGCATCGGCGCGCTGGCACGGCAGTATCGAGAAACTGCCTTCGGGCAGGTCGGTCTCGGCCAGCACCGAGGCGATCAGCAGCGCGCCCAGCGGGGTCCGCGTGGCCGGCTTGAGCACGAATGGGCAGCCGGCGGCGATCGCCGGTGCAATCTTGTGCGCCGCCAGATTCAGCGGGAAATTGAACGGCGAGATGAATGAGCATGGGCCGATCGGCACCCGCCGGGTCAGGCCACGGTAGCCCTGGCTGCGTTCGGAAATGGCCAGGGTCAGGACCTCGCCGTCGATCCGGACCGCCTCCTCGGCCGCGACCTTGAAGGTTTCGATCAGGCGGGTCACTTCGCCGCGGGCATCACTGATCGGCTTGCCGGCTTCGATGCACAGGGCGTTGGCCAACTCATCGGCACGTTGCCGGAAGCGGCTCACGCAATGCTCCAGCACCGCCTGCCGGCGCCAGGCCGGGAACCGGGCCAGCGGTTTTTGGGCGGCCACGGCGGCGTCGATGGCGCGATCGATATCATCGGCGCCAGCCAGGGCGACCCTGGTGGCAACCTTGCCGGTGAATTTGTCGATGACTTCAAGCCCGGTATTGGGCTGCTCGGGCCGGTTGGCCAGATAGAACGGGTAATGCTCTGCCAGCATGGCGGCTAATCCTCGCGGTCTGCGGTCAGGTGGAAGCGGCGCTCAGCGCCGGAATCTCGGTGTTGAAAATCCGGTGGTCGTCGGAATAGTCGATGGCGACCTCGATCAGGTCGATGCCCGGCCGTTCCAGGCACGCGTTCAGCAGTTCGGCGAACTGCGCGGTCGATCCGGCGCGGTGGCCGCGCGCACCATAGGCCTGCGCGTACTGGACGAAATCCGGGTTGCCGAAACGCATGCCGTAATCGGGTAGGCCCATGTCCTGCTGTTTCCAGCGGATCATGCCCCAGGCGTCATCGCGCAGCACCACCACGGTCAGGTCCAGGCCCAGGCGCACGGCGGTTTCCATCTCCTGCGAGTTCATCATGAAGCCGCCATCGCCACACACCGCCAGCACTTTGCGTCCGGGCAGGATCCGTGCCGCCGCCATCGCCGCCGGCAGGCCGGCGCCCATGCTGGCCAGGGCATTGTCCAGCAGCAGCGTATTGGGTTGCCGGGCCCGGTACTGGCGCGCGAACCAGAGCTTGAACATGCCGTTGTCCAGGCTGACCACGCCATCGGCCGGCATCGCCCGGCGCACGGTGTCGACCAGCCGCGCCGGGTGGATCGGCCATTGCTCGTTGCCGACATAACGCAGAAGATGCTCGTTGAATTCGGCCCGGATGCGGTCGAAACAGGAAAAATCCCAGTCCGGTGACGGCGTCAGTTCCTTGCGCAGGCGCCAGATCGTGTGGGCGATATCGCCCACCACCTCGATCTGGGGGAAATAGACCGGGTCGACATCGGCACCGGAAAAGTTGACATGGATCACCGTGCGCCGGCCTTCGTGCATCAGGAACGGCGGTTTCTCGACCACGTCATGGCCGATGTTGATGATGCAGTCGGCCTGCTCGATGGCCTGGTGGACGAAGTCGCTTTCCGACAGCGCCGCGGTGCCCAGCCAGAGCGGATGGCTTTCATCGATCACGCCCTTGCCCTGTTGGGTACTGAAGAAGGGAATGCCGATTTCCTCGATAAAGGCCGACAACATCTTGCAGGTGGTCTTGCGGTTGGCACCGGCGCCGAGCATCAGCAGCGGCCGGCGGCTGCCGGCAATGGCCTGCACCGCTGCGGCGATCGCCTTGTCCTCGGCCACCGGCCGCCGCGACCGGCTGGCCGGCACCGGTTGCAACTGGCTGTCATCGCGGGCGATGTCTTCGGGAAGCTCCAGATGCACCGCGCCGGGACGTTCCATTTCGGCTTGCCTGAAGGCTTCGCGCACCGCCGCCGGCACCGCATCGGCGGCGATCAACTGGCGCGTGTACTTGGTCAGGGGCCGCATCATGCCGACGACATCGACGATCTGGAAATGGGCCTGGCGGCTGGCCCGGACCGGCTTTTGGCCGGTGATCATCAGCATCGGCATCGCACCCAGCTGGGCGTAGGCGGCCGCCGTGACCAGGTTGGTAGCGCCCGGCCCGAGCGTGGCCAGGCAGACGCCGGCCTGGCCGGTGAGCCGGCCTTCGGTGGCGGCCATGAAACCGGCCGCCTGTTCGTGCCGGGTGATCACCAGTTCAATGCTGGATTCGCGCAGCGCCTCCAGCAGATCCAGGTTTTCCTCGCCGGGCACGCCATAGATGCAGCGCACGCCCTCGGCCTCCAGTGCCTTCACCATCAGTGTTGCCGCATTCGTCGTCATCGTCGATCACCGCCGTTTGTCGATTGCATTGGCCATTGTGACGCAACGACTTGTTGCCGCTGCGTCAGTGGCCGGTCACCGCTGATCGGACGATGACAGCGGCTCTGAACCGATCACGACCGGCCAACCCCATTCCGGTCGCATGCAATTGCCTGGACCGGTGCCGCGCTGGGATAATTGCCACATCTGCCTGGCCGTCTGGCGATGCTGGTTTCCCACCGGCAGCCATCGGCGGCCGCCACCGGACCAATGACCACGAGCACTTTGCCCACATCGTCGGCGACGCCGGCAGCCAGCCGCGGCCACGCCGTCGAGCATGTCACCTGGGTCCATCACTGGAATGATGGCCTGTTCAGTTTCCGCACCACGCGCGATCCGGGTTTCCGCTTCCTCAGCGGCCAGTTCGTGATGCTGGGGCTGGAAGTCGACGGTCGCCCGCTGATGCGCGCCTATTCCATTGCCAGCCCGAACTGGGAAGAGCACATGGAGTTCTTCTCCATCAATGTGCCCGATGGTCCGCTGACCTCCCGCCTGCAGCACATCCGCGTCGGCGACCGGATCCTGCTCAGCCGCAAGCCGACCGGCACCCTGGTGCTGACCGACCTGAAGCCGGGCCGACACCTGTACCTGCTGGCCACCGGCACCGGCCTGGCGCCGTTCCTGAGCCTGATCGCCGATCCGGAAACCTACGAGCGCTTCGGGAAGGTGGTGCTGGTGCATGGCGTGCGCCAGGTTGCCGACCTGGCCTACCGCGACTACCTGGAACGGGAGCTGCCCGAGCATGAGTACTTGGGTGAGCTGGTCCGCGAACGCCTGGTCTACATCCCGGCCGTGACCCGCGAGCCGTTCCCGACCCGGGGCCGGATCACCGAGTTGATCAGCAGCGGGCAACTGGGCCGGTTCGCCGACCTGCCGGAGTTGGACCCAGAACACGACCGGGTGATGCTCTGCGGAAGCCCGCAAATGCTCGCCGATACCGCCGCCCTGCTGGATGGACGCGGCTTCCAGGTCTCGCCGCGTACCCGCGAGCCGGGTGACTATGTGATCGAGCGCGCCTTCGTCGATCGCTGATTGACCGTTGCGTTCCGGGCAGGTCGGGTCGGGTCGAGGGAAAGCATTTTCCCGTCCGCCCCAGCCGCCGCTACCCCGCCTCAGGCGCCGATACGCGCACACTCCAGGCAGCGGTTGAGCAGCGCCGCCAGGATCGGCTCCACCAGGCAGCCGCGCTCGGGCAGCCAGCGGAAGTCTTCTTCATCCATGTAGGCGCGTTGTGCCAGCTCCAGCTGCACCGCTTCGATGCCCTGTTCGGGTTGCCCGTAGTGCCGGGTGATGTAGCCGCCCTGGAAGCGGCCATCGATGACATGGTCGTAATCATCCTGGGCAGCCAGCACCGCCGCCAGCTGGCGTGCCAGGCCGGGTGTGCAGCTGCGGCCCTGGGCCGTGCCCAGATTGAACACCGGCAGCAGGCCGTCGAACAGAAACGGCAGCTGGCTGCGGATGGAGTGCGCCTCCCAGAGCACGACCCGGCCATGGGCGGCGCGCAGGCGCGCCAGTTCATCGGCCAGCGCCTGGTGATAGGGGCGCCAATAAAGCTCCACGCGCTGGCTGATCTCGTCCGCATCCGGCTCCTGCTCGGGCAGATACACCGGTTCACCACTGAATTGCCGCAGCGGGCACAGGCCGGTGCTGTTCTGGCCGGGATACAGGCTGGTGCCATCGGCCGGCCGGTTCAGATCCACCACGTAGCGCGACCAGCGCGGCACGATCATCGATGCGCCCATCTCGCGGGCGAACTGGTACAGGCGGGCGATGTGCCAGTCGGTATCGGGCACTCGCTGCGCCGAGGGCGTCAGCCGTTGCGCCAGGCCCGGCGAAAGATCGGTGCCATCGTGCGGCACGCTGATCAGCAGCGGCTGGCTGCCCTGATGCAGTTGATAGTCGGTCATGGCCCAAGTCTAGCCCCGGACGCGGCCGGGTGGTCAGCGGATCCATCGATGGTGGACCGGCGGGCAGCCGTTGCCACCAGCGGGTGGCCGGTGTCGGTGCTGTCGGTCCGGCAGGCTGCCGACGCCGCTGTGATCGTCGCCGCCACCGGGCATCCGGGCTACTATCCAAAACCACTTTTCAAGGAGATCCAGGCATGCAGCGCATCCGCATCGGCATGGGCACCACGCCCGTCGAATTCCTGCCCCGGTTCGGCAACCGCCATGGCCTGATCGCCGGTGCCACCGGTACCGGCAAGTCGGTGTCGCTGATGGTGCTGGCCGAGAACTATGCCCGCCTGGGCGTGCCGGTGTTCCTGGCCGATGTCAAGGGCGACCTGGCCGGTTTGTCGCAGGCCGGCACGATGAACCCGGTGATCGAAAAGCGCATCGACCTGATCGGCCTGGATGACTACCGCAATGAAGCCAGCCCGGTGATCCTGTGGGACATGTTCGGCGAGCTGGGCCATCCGGTACGCAGTACGGTCAGCCAGATCGGCCCGACCCTGCTGGCGCGGATCCTGGAGCTCAACGATGTCCAGACCGGTGCCCTGGCCGTGGCTTTTGAAGTAGCCGACCGCGAAGGCCTGCTGCTGCTGGACCTGAAGGACTTGCGCGCCCTGCTCAATCATGTCGCCGAGAACCGCAAGACCATCTCCACCGCCATCGGCCTGGTCAATGCGGCCTCGATCGGCGCCATCCAGCGCGCCCTGCTGCGCCTGGAACAGGATGGTGCCGAAGCCTTCTTCGGCGAGCCGGCCCTGGAGCTGATCGACCTGATGCGCCAGGACATGTCCGGGCGCGGCATCATCAATGTGCTGTGTGCCGAACGCCTGCTACTCAAGCCGCGCCTGTATGCCACCTTCCTGCTGTGGCTGCTGTCCGAGCTGTTCGAAACCCTGCCCGAAGTGGGCGATCTTGACCAGCCGCGACTGGTGTTCTTCTTCGACGAAGCGCACCTGCTGTTCCGGGATGCGCCGGCGGCGCTGGTCCAGCGCGTTGAACAAGTTGTGCGCCTGATCCGCTCCAAGGGCGTGGGCGTGTACTTCTGCACCCAACTGCCCGACGACGTGCCCAATGCCATCCTCGGCCAACTCGCCAACCGCATCCAGCACGGCCTGCGCGCCTTCACGCCGCGCGACCAGAAAGCAATCCGCAGTGTTGCCGAAACCTTTGTCGCCAATCCTGATGTCGATGTCGCCAAGGCCCTGATCGAGCTGGGCACCGGCGAGGCCCTGGTCACGACCCTGGACGACAAGGGCATTCCCACGCCGGTGCAGAAGACCATCATCGCCCCGCCCCGCTGCCGCATGGGTGCGATCACGCCCGAGGAGCGTCAGACCATCCTCATGCGCTCGCCGGTCGGTGCCAAGTACGACACGCCGATCGACCGGGAATCAGCCTACGAGTTGCTCAAGCTGCAGGCCGAGGAAGCGGCCCAGCGCGAATCGACCAATCCGGTCGCGCCGGTACCCGATGGCGAGCCCAGTGACGGCATCGGCGGCAAGCTCAAGGAGTGGCTGCTGGGCACCAAGCGCCGCCAGGGTGCCCTTGAGGCGATGACCAAATCGACCATGCGCACGGTCGGCAACCGGCTCGGCCAGCAGATCGTGCGCGGCGTTCTGGGCGGCATCACCGGCGGCAAGCGCTGAGGTCGAAACCGGCCCCGTTACTGCTGGCATGAGCCCAACGCGAGGCCGGGTTCCTGCCATCGCGCAGGTTCAGTTGCCGATGCCCATTTCGCGCAGGGCGCGCTCGTCATCGGACCAGCCCGAGCGCACCTTCACCCAAAGTTCCACGTGCACCTTGCCGTCGAACAAGCGCTCCATGGCCAGTCGCGCCTGGGTGCCGATGTCGCGCAGGCGGCTGCCCTTGGCGCCGATGACGATCGCCTTCTGGCCCTCGCGCTCAACCCAGATCGCGGCATGGATCCGGCGCAGTCGGCCTTCCAGTGCGTACTGCTCGATCTCGACGGTGGTCGCGTAGGGAAGTTCCTGGCCGAGTTGGCGCATCAACTGCTCGCGGATCAGCTCGGCCGCCAGGAAACGCTCGCTGCGATCGGTCAGGGTATCGGCGTCGTACAGCGGCCCCTGCTCGGGCAGGGCCTGGATGATCGCCTCCTCCAGTGCCGGCAGACCGTCGCGGCGCCGGGCAGAGACCAGGAACACGCCATCGTAGCCGCCTTCCGCGCCGTGCTCGGCAATGAACGGCAGCAGCGCGCCCTTGTCCTTGATCGTGTCGACCTTGTTGATCGCCAGCAGGCAGGGACGCTTGGCGGCGAGCACCGCGTCACGCACGGCACGATCCTCGGCATCGAAGTGCAGCGCCTGGATGACATGGACATTGACATCGGCCTGGCCCAGGGTCGCCGCGGCGGTGCGGTTCAAGTGCCGGTTGAGCGCCTTGCCGGTGCCGGCGACGTGCATGCCGGGCGTATCCAGGTAACCGATCTGGCCGTGCTCACGGGTGGCCACACCAAGCACCCGGTGGCGGGTGGTTTGCGGCTTGGGCGAGACGATGCACAGCCGCTCACCCACCAGGGCATTGATCAGAGAGGATTTGCCGACATTGGGTCGGCCAACGACAGCGACATGGCCGCTGCGGAATGTAGGTTCTTGCCGGGTCATGATTCCAGTCCGAGCAGGGTCAGCATTTCCTTGGCGGCCTGCTGTTCAGCCTTCTTGCGTGTGTTTGCCTGGCCGTGGCTGACCTGGCCGCTGTCCAGTCGGCACTCGATCTGGAAGCTTTGGCTGTGTGCCAGACCGGAATTGTCGATCAGCACATAGTCGGGCAAGGCACGGTTGCGACCCTGCAACCATTCCTGCAGCCGCGATTTGGGGTCGGTGCCCTGGCGCGGGTCGACCCCGTCCAGGGCGGCTTCGAAACGGCGCCGCAGCCAGGCTCGGCAGGCCTGCCAGCCGGCATCCAGGTAGATCGCCGCGACCAGGGCCTCGAATGCGTCGGCGAGAATCGACTCACGCCGAAAACCGCCACTTTTCAGCTCGCCCTGGCCCAGGCGCAGATGGTTGCCGAAGTCCAGTTGCCTGGCCTGTTCAGCCAGCGATTCGCGTCGCACCAGGCTCGCCCGCAGGCGCGTCAGCTGGCCTTCGGTGGCCTTGGGAAAACGTTCGTGCAGCAGCTCGGCGATGATCGCACCGACCAGGCTGTCGCCCAGAAACTCCAGGCGTTCATTGTGCGGATGGCCGACGCTGCGGTGGCTGAGAGCCTGGCGCAGCAGGGCCGGGTCGGCGAAGCTGTGGCCAAAACCATCCACGGGGCCATCGACCGGCCCGTCAGCGACGGCCAAGCTCCTCGGTACGGTCGAAGGTGGCGACGAAATCCAGGTTGCCAATGAACGGCCGCCGGACCTCATAGCGCACCCTGATCTGCGGATTCCCCTGGGTGACAATGCGCACATTGTTGGGCTGCACCGAGCTGACATAGCTCATGTCCAGCCGCCGGTTGAACAGGTCGCGGATGCGGTCGGCGCCCATGTTGGTGACACCGTCTTCCTTGGCCAGTCCCTTCATTGCCGAGACCACGCTGTACCACTCCGAATAGACCGGAAACAGACGCATGCCCATATAGGCGAAAAAACCCAGTATCGACAGGACGACCAGAAACCCGATCAGCGTGATGCCGTTTTCGTTCTTGTGCATTTATCCCCCCAGGTGAACAACTGCTCCAGGCGACAGTCAAACCCGACCGGCGGCCCGGGTCAACTCCGGTGCCTGGGCCGATGGTTCTGGCAACCCCGCCCGGCATCAAATGGATACCGCCAGGTCAGCGGATCACCGTGCCAAGGCGGCCAAAATCGATGATACCGTCTTTTTGCGTATCCCAACTCCACCAGATCACCGATGCCCGTCCGACCAGGTTCTCCTCGGGCACGAACTGCCAGTAGCGGCTGTCCAGACTGTTGTCGCGGTTGTCGCCCAGCGCGAAGTAATGGCCCTGGGGCACCTGCCAGGTGGCTTCGCCACCACCGGGAATATTGGGTCGCTGCAGGATGTGGTAACTGGTGCCCGGCAGCGCCTCGGCAAGTTCCACCGCGCCGCTCATTTCGCGGCCGCGGCCGGTACCGACGTAACGCCCCTGCATCTCCTGCGGCACTTCCAGGCCGTTGATATACAGCGCCTTGTTGCGATAGGTGATGGTGTCGCCGGGCAGGCCGACGATGCGTTTGATGTAGTCCACGCGGGTGTCCTGCGGGTAGCGGAACACGGCGACATCACCCCGCTCGGGCTCGCCGATATCGATCACCTTGCGGTGCAATACCGGGATCCGCACGCCATAGGCGAACTTGTTGACCAGGATGAAATCGCCGATCAGCAGGGTCGGCATCATCGAGCTGGAGGGGATTTTGAACGGCTCGAACAGGAAGCTGCGGAAGATCAGCACCGCCAAAATGATGGGAAAAAACGAGCGCGAGTAGTCGACGACCACCGGCACCTTGTCCTGCTCACGCTGGCGCCGACGCCTGGCAAAGAACAGGCTGTCGATCAGCCAGACCAGGCCGGTGAGCGCGGTCAGCGTCACCAGCAGCAGGGAAAAATCCACTCTCATCGCGTGCCCATCCTCATTTGTCCATGCGCAACACCGCCAGGAACGCTTCCTGCGGAATATCGACCCGGCCGACGGATTTCATCCGCTTCTTGCCTGCCTTCTGTTTCTCCAGCAGCTTGCGCTTGCGCGAGGCATCGCCACCGTAGCACTTGGCGAGCACGTTCTTGCGCAGGGCCTTGACCGTCGAGCGGGCGACGATCTGCGAGCCGATCGCGGCCTGGATGGCGACATCGAACATCTGCCGCGGGATCAGCTCCTTCATCTTGTCGACCAGGTCGCGGCCACGGCGGTCGGCCAGGCTGCGGTGGACAATCAGGCTGAGGGCATCGACGCGCTCGCCGTTGATCAGGATATCCACGCGCACGAAGGCGCCGGCCTGGAAGCGGTCGAAGTGGTAATCCAGCGAGGCGTAGCCACGCGATACCGATTTCAGCTTGTCGAAGAAATCCAGCACCACCTCGGCCATCGGCAGCTCGTAGCGGATCTGCACCTGCGAGCCCATGTAGGTCATGGATTGCTGCACGCCGCGCTTTTCCTCGCACAGCTTGATCACCGAGCCGATGTGTTCGGGCGGGGTGAGAATGCTGGCGACGATGATCGGTTCGCGGATCTCGGCAATGCTGGACAGCGACGGCAGCTTGGCCGGGTTGTCCAGGTTGTGCACCACACCATCGTTGGTCAGCACCTCGTAGATCACCGTCGGCGCGGTGGTGATCAGGTTCAGGTCGTACTCGCGTTCCAGTCGCTCCTGCACGATCTCCATGTGCAGCAGGCCCAGAAAGCCGCAACGGAAGCCGAAGCCCATGGCCTCGGAGCTTTCCGGTTCGAAGCGCAGGGACGCATCATTCAGGCGCAGCCGGTCCAGCGCCTCGCGCAGGTCCGGATAATCCTCGGCATCGACCGGGAACAGCCCGGAAAAAACCCGCGGCTGCATTTCCTGGAAGCCCGGCAACTGCCCGGTGGCAGGCCTGGCGGCCAGGGTCAGGGTGTCGCCGACCGGGGCGCCATCGACATCCTTGATCGCGGCACAGACATAGCCGACTTCGCCCGGTCCCAGCCGTTGCGTGTTCTTGCGCTTGGGCGTGAACACGCCGACCTGGTCGACTTCGTGGCTGCGGCCGGTCGACATCACCAGAATCTTGTCGCCAGGCTTGATTTCACCCTGCATCACCCGCACCAGCGACACCACGCCCAGGTAGTTGTCGAACCAGGAATCGATGATCAGCGCCTGCAGGCGGTCGGTGTCGCCCGGCTGCGGTGGCGGAATCCGGGCAACGATGGCTTCCAGCACCTCGCGGATGCCCACGCCGGTCTTGGCGGAAATCTGCAGCGCGTCGGTGGCATCCAGGCCGATCACCGCCTCGATCTCGGCCTTGACCTTGTCCGGGTCGGCGGTCGGCAGGTCGATCTTGTTCAGCACCGGAATCACTTCCAGGCCCTGGTCGACGGCGGTGTAGCAGTTGGCCACCGATTGCGCTTCCACGCCCTGGGCGGCATCGACCACCAGCAGCGCGCCTTCGCAGGCGGCCAGCGAGCGGCTGACTTCGTAGGAAAAATCAACGTGCCCGGGCGTATCGATGAAGTTGAGCTGGTAGGTGGTGCCGTCCAGCGCCGTGTACGGCAGTGATACCGATTGCGCCTTGATGGTGATGCCCCGTTCACGCTCGATCGGGTTGTTGTCCAGCACCTGCGCCGCCATTTCGCGCTCGGTCAGGCCGCCGCACAATTGGATGATGCGATCGGCCAAGGTGGACTTGCCGTGGTCGACGTGGGCGATGATCGAGAAGTTGCGAATCAGATTCATGGTTCGGGCGATCGGCCCGTCAACGATTGTGGCGACAAAGACCGCCAATTATCGCAAAAACCGGGCCATGCCGGATAGGCGCAT
>CAZUZT010000073.1:0-4811 GCA_964624575.1 uncultured Rhodanobacteraceae bacterium
CCCAGCACCCAGAAGATCAGGTTCAGCGGCAGGCCGACGCGGACGAAATCCATGAACCGGTAGCCGCCGGCGCTGTAGACCATGGTGTTGGTCTGGTAGCCGACCGGGGTGGCGAAGCTGGTCGAGGCGGCGAAGGTGACGGCGATCAGGAACGGCGTGGCATCCACGCCCATCAAGCTGGCGGTGGACATGCCGATCGGGGTCAGCAGCACGGCGGCGGCGGCATTGCTCATGAACTCGGTCAGCAACAGGGCCAACAGGTACATCACCGCCAGCACCACCAATGGCCCGAAGCCGGCGACCAGGCCCAGGGTGTTGTCGACCAGGAAGGCGGCGGCGCCGGTTTCGGTCATCGCCACGCCCAGCGGCAGCAGGCCGGCCAGCAGCAGGATGATGCGCCAGTCGATTGATTCGTAGACCTCGTCGGCATCCAGGCAGCCGGCCAGCACCATGGCCAGGGCGCCAATCAGCGATGAGATCACGATCGGCACCCAGCCCAGGGCGGCAAACAGGATCACCAGCACCATCGTCGCCAGGGCAAACGGCGCCCGCCAGCCGCTGGGCCGTTCGACCTCGCGCACGGTAAGCACCACCAGGTTGGTATCGGTGCGCAATGCCGGCACTTCCGATTCGGGCGTGGTCATCAGCAGGATGTCGCCGATATTGAGCGTGACGTTCTTGAGCTTTTCGCGCAGGATCTGGCCGCGGCGCTGAATCGCCAGCACCGTGGCGTTGTGCTGCCAGCGCCGGTCCAGGGTCGCCAGGCTGCTGCCGGCGATGCGCGAGGCCGGGGCGATCATGACCTCGGTCAGCACCTGGTCGACCTCGCCGAACTGCCGCGCCTTGAACTTGAATTCCGGTTCGATCTCCAGGCCGGTCTTCTTCTTCACCTCGTCCAGCTTCGACCAGTCGCCACGGGCGAGCAGGATGTCGCCTTCCTGCAGGATCTGCGCCCGCGGCGACCAGACCTTTTGCTCGCCGCGGATCAGCTCCAGCACATAGACGCCATTTTCGCCGAGCTTGGCATCGCCGACCGTGGTGCCGATCAGAGACGACTCGGGCATCACCCGCAGCTCGGTGATGTACTTGCCCAGCTGGTAGGTCTCGACCAGCTCGGTGCTGCGCGTTTCCGGCAGCAGCCAGCGGCCGATGGTGAGCAGGTAGATGCAACCCACGACCATGCAGATCACGCCCAGCGAGGTGAATTCGAACAGGCTGAAGCCGGGGTGGCCCAAGTCGCGGGCCATCGAATTGACCAGCAGGTTGGTGGAGGTGCCGACCAGGGTGCAGACACCGGCCATCTGCGAGACATAGGACAGCGGAATCAGCGCCTTGGACGGCGACATGCCGATCTTGGCCGTCGCCGCCAGGACGATCGGCATGAATACCGCGACCACGGCGGTGTTGTTGACGAACGGGGCGACCACGGCGAGCACGCCGAACAGGGTGAGCAGGAACAGCCACGGCGTCTTGACCCGGCTGAACAGCCAGCCGATACCCGACAGCGCGCCGCTGTTCTGCAGGCCGGCGGCGAGCACGAACATGGCCGCCACGGTGATCGTGGCATGGCTGGAGAAACCGCTGACCGCCTGGTTGGTGCTGATCAGGCCCAGGATCGCCAGGCTGGCCAGCACCAGCAGGGCGATGCCGTCGATGCGCAGCCTTTCGGTGGCAAACAGGACAACGGCGCCCAGCGTGATCGCCAGAACGAGAACGATCTGGAAAGTCATGTGATCGGGTTCACCCTCTTCCGGAAGCGCCCGATACTAGGGGCTGGCCGCGATGCTGGCAAAGCCGTTCGCGGCAGCCGGCCGCTGCCGGCCACGGGGATTTTGCCGGCCGCGCCGGCGCGCTATCGCGGCACCGGCCCGGTGTACCCGAAGGCTTTTAGAAATCGTAGACCAGGTTGAGCGTGGTCATGCGGTCGGTCCTGCTCCGGCCCGCGGGCACATCGGTGTTGTGGCGCAATTGCAGGCCGGCCTTCAGGGCCATCTGGCTGCTGATCGCCACGCGCACGCCAAAATCGTTCTGGATGAAGGTGTTGTCCGAGCCGGCCTCGACCAGCAGGGTATCGACCAGGCTGGTGGTGTCGGTGAGCCGGGTGGTGTAATCCAGCTTGCCACGGCCGATGAAGGCGCCTTCGGTGTCGCCGGTCAGGGCCTCCCGGGTGCGCTTGTAGCCGGGGCCACCTTCCAGGGTCAGCGTGGTGCGTTCGCTGTCGATGGCGGTGTGCGCCCAGCCGGTGGAAATGATGGCCTGGTAGTCGTAGGGCGCGAAATCATCGTTCTCGTAGCGCATCGAGGCGTACAAGGCGTTGCGCTCGTTGAGCTTGCGCCCCGCCTGGGCGCCAATCTCGTAGCGGTTGGCCGTGGTCTGCATGATCCGCTCGCTGCTGTCGGGGTCGCCCGGATCAACCAGCACCGTGGTCTCGCCGCGCTGGCGCAGGCCCGACAGCGACAGGCTGTGGCGCCAGTCGCCGTCCTCGTATTTCAGGCCCAGGCGGGCATTGACGCTGTCCGAGCGGCTGTTGCCGCTGGAGGAGACGAAGCCCAGCTCGCCGGTGCCGTCCCAGTTCCTGTCGTCGTCCTGGCCGTTCTGCTCGTCCTGGGCGATCAGCGCCGGCGCCGCGAGGACGGTGGCGAGCACCAGGGCCAGGGCGCAGCCGGGATGGCGGGCAGATGCCGGCAAGGTGCCGGCAACGCGGATCGGGCCGGCCATGGGAATCGTCTTGGTCATTGTCGGTGAGCTCCAGGAAAGGACAGGAAAGGGGCAATGGGGGTCGTCGCGGTGGCCTTGCCGCTGGCGGGCGCTGGCAGCGGTCTGCAGCGCTCGATGACGCAGGCATTGGTTGGCCTTGACCGGCCCCGCCGCGCTATCGCGCCGCCGCACCGCGCCGCAGACTATCGGCTCGCCATGAAGCGGCGCTAAATCACCGCGGTATGCCGGGGGTTGCCGAGAGCTGATCGAACGGAAAAACGCCTCAGGCCGGCTGCGTGTCGTAATAGACCATCACCGTGTGCCGGGCCTGGGCAAAGAACAGCCAGCGCTCCAGCAGCAACCCGGCCAGCACCGCCGGCGGCGCCAGCGCGGCCGCCAGGGTCCGCAATGCCGGCGACAGCGCCGCCAGGGCCAGCACGGCCACCGGGGCGGCGACCATCAGCAGCAGGCTGAGCCGGCGCAGGCGCTGGCCGTGCTTGCGCGCCAGGGCGAAACCCATTTCCTTGAGCAGGAAGTTGGCCTGGGTGTGCGGGGCTTCGAACGGCTGCACCCGGCTGCCGGCCGGCAAAGCCAGGGCCGAGGCGGCATCCACGCGCGCGGCCGGCCGGTCGATGTGGCGCCAGTAGCCAAGCTTGACCGCGCCGGCCAGCAACAGCAGCACGGCCAGGATCAGGACATCGCCACGGTGTGCCGGCAGGGTGAAGCCGAGCACGCCGATGGCCCATAGCAACGTGCCGCCAGCGGCCGCCGCCATGGCCAGGTAGCCGGGCAGCACCCAGCGGTTGTGCCAGGCGGCGATGGGCTTGAGGCTGGTGTAGATGCGCGCCGTGCAGAACACCGTCAGCACGGCCATGACGGCACTGGCCAGGGCCAGGCCCTGCTGCCAGGCGCGCGGGCCGTCTGCCAGGGTCACGGCACCCAGGCCGAGCATCGGCAGGTACGAGGCCACGGCAACCACGCCTTCGCGTGACAACCACGACGAGCGCCACTGGCTGAAGGCGCGCCAGGCACGTTCGGGCCGGCCCAGGTGCAGAGTCGAGGCGAGCAGGCCGGCGCTGACCAGCACCAGGCCGATTGTCAGCGCAGTCAGGACCAGGGCTGGCGAGCGCGCTGCCTGGCCGGCGGCGACCAGCAGCGACAGCCAGAACACCAGCCCGTAGCCGGTGCCGGAAAAGACGGTGAAGACAATGACCGAGACGGCTGGATGCATGGTCGGCTCAGCGTGACAGCAACCGGTCGGCCCAACGCAGCAGCGGCGAGGCAGCGGCCGGATCGAAACCGTGGCCGTCCAGTTGCGCGCCGGCGCCGGTATCGCCGGTCTTGTTGCGGCGCCGACGCGGCGGCAGGTATTTGTTGGTCGGTCGATAGCCCAGCTCGGGCATCAGGTCCTGGCCGTCGCGTTCGCGCACCAGTTGCGATACCGCCGAGTCCGGGTCGCCTAGATCACCGAAGTGCCGGGCCCGGGTCGGGCAGGCCGTGACGCAGGCCGGCTGGCGCTCGGCTTCGGGCAGGGCCGGATTGTCGATGCGGTCCACGCACAGGGTGCACTTGCGCATGGTGTGCTCGACCGGATCGATCTCGCGGGCGCCGTACGGGCAGGCCCAGGCGCACAGGTTGCAGCCGATGCAAGTGTCGGCATCGACCAGCACGATGCCATCCTCGGCGCGCTTGAAGCTGGCCCCGGTCGGGCAGACGGTGACGCAGGCGGCGTTTTCGCAATGCAGGCACGAGCGCGGGAAGTGCACGGTCAGTTCGTCGCCGGCAGGGGTGCAGGCATCGTAACTATGCACCCGGTTCAGCCAGGCGCCGTCGGGCTGCGCACCGTAGGCGTCGATGTCGTTGAGCGGGCCGTGGGCGCCGATGTCGTTCCATTGCTTGCAGGCGACGGCGCAGGCATGGCAGCCGACACAGATGTCCAGGTCGATGACCAGGCCCAGTTTCCTGGTCGGCGTGGGCGGCAGGGTGGTCATGGCCGGGAATGGTGGGCCAGGGGCGGCGCAATTGCCAGCATCGGCGCAAGCCGGCGCGGCCCGCCGCCGCGCGCCAGCCGGCATCGCGCGCCCTGGCGACCGTCCCCGGCCCGGATCCGCCGG